>CALABZ010000133.1 GCA_937888615.1 uncultured Lentisphaeria bacterium
TATTCCTGGTCGCGGCGGTGGGGGCGGCCTTATGCAACGGTCCCGGATCAAGCAAAGGGTCCGGCTTCAGGGAGCCGTCTTTATCGAACCGCAGAAACGCCTGATAGATGATATCGTACAGCGCGAAGTCGATTTGTTCGGGCGGCAACTGCCGCAGGGCGGCTTCGTGCGAAGGATAGTAACCGCCGACCGAGAACGGAATTTCCGCGGCGCGAAGCACTCCGGACAGGCAGACCGACAGGGCGAATAAAATGAAACTTCGGGTCATCGTCTTCTCCGGGTTACTGGTAAATGGTTTTCTGGACGGGATTGCCGCCGGGATTGACGGTAATGGCGCTGATTTTCTGGATTTCATTGGTGGAGGTACTGATTTTGGCGGTGCGGACATCGCTGGTGATCTGGCCTTCGTCATTGGCCGAGGCGTGACCGTCCATGAACAGGATATTGGCGCGGTTGGCGTGCTGCAGGAAAATCGTGGAATAGCCGGCGGCGGTGGTATGGGCCATTTTAAAGGTTGGGCGGGTTTTGCCGATTTCCATGCAGTCGGCCACCAGCGACACTTTGGAAGAACCGGCTTTCAGCAGACGGCTGTCCTTCAGTGACAGGGCACTGCGGGCGGAGTCGGCATTGGCGCAGGCGCCGTTGGCGTACCATGCTCCATAAGTATTCCAGAGTCCGAGGGTGGGATTGGGAATGACCCCGGTGGAGGGGCAGAACATGACATTGTTGCGGTAATTGTCGGGATTGTAGGGCAGGTAGCCGTGACGGGCGAGGACACAGCCCCAGGCCCAGACCTGCGGTTCGTTGGTCACGGTGGCGTCCGCGGCCCCGGCGTCGCCGGACCTGAACCAGTCGTTATAGTCGCGGGTGTACATAATCAGCCCGGTGCCGACCTGGCGCTGGTTGCCGAGGCATTTGGTAGTTCGTGCTTTTTCGCGGGCGTTGTTAAGGGCGGGCAGCAGCATGGCCGCTAGAATAGCGATAATCGCTATCACTACCAGGAGTTCTATAAGTGTGAATGGTTTTGTGGCTTTTGTTTTCATTTTCGGCTCCTTATGTAATTTTCAGGGTTGTTGAACGAAGGCGGTTTTGCGTTTTTTGAATATTGCCGGAACCCGGACAATCTGGGAAACCCGGTTTTCCTCCTGGCTTTCCAATGCCCGCAGCAGCAGCCGCACCGCGGCTTTGCCGTATTCGCGGTAGCAGGTGCCGGCCCCGGTGATGGTCGGTTCCTCGAACGGTTGATAACCGGAATCTTCAAGATTGCCGAGGCTGGCGAGTTGGGTTTCCGTGCCGAGTTCGACGCCCGACTCCTGCAGGACCCGGATCAATCCGGACGCCATCACGTCGCCACAGGTATAAATGAATTTGCGGCGGCAATGGCGGCTGATGTCCTGCCACAGCGGATAGTTCATTTCCACTTCGCGGTGGGCGGCTTTGACAAGTTCGATGTCCGCATCTTCGAAACCGGCACGGTGCGCCAGTTCCAGCGCCACGTCGCGGCGGTACAGGCAGTTTTCGTGATTTTCATAAACGAGGATCAGACCGTCGAACTGTTCGCGCTTGATCCGGCGGAAAACTTCGAATACCGCGCCGTAAATATCCGGCAGAACCTGGTGGAACGGGGTATTCAGAATGAAATCGTAACGTCCGAGCACCAGTGGAACTTTGGCTTTTTTCATTCGGGCCATAGTTTCGTCATCCCAGCCGCTGTAGTAGCAGAGGAGGCCGTCGAATTCGTGTTCGAGCACGGCATCGACGATTTCCTTTTCGGTGAGGAAACGGACATGGCAGTCGTTTTCATAGAGCATTTTGATGCAGGTGTCGCGGTAGAGGCCGCAACTTGCCTGAATTTCGGCACGGAACACATTGATATTGTCAACGAACCCGATTTTATAGGTTTCAACCTTGTGGTTTTTACGGACGAAACTGCCGCTGCGGTCGTTGCGGACGATCAGTTCTTCTTGGGCAAGCTGCATCAGCGCCTTGTTGGCGGTGACCAGCGACACCTGAAAATGGCGGCTGAGCTCCCGTGCGGACATGATCTTGGTGCCGGGTTTCAATACCCCGCCGTTGATCTGGTCGCGCAGGATCTCGGTGATACTGCCGGCTTTGCGTCCGATTTTCGACTTCAGTGCGATTTCCATAGTATATGTGTCCATACCGGGTTTTATTTTCGGTTCGCTGTTGAAAATTATACAGCCGGTTTGTAATTCTGTCAATAAGCTATATCAGGAATGATACTGAAATATCTATTTATATTTATATCTGTTATAATATCTGTTATGGTTCTGTTTTATCTCGAAAGGCAATATCTTCATGAAAATTGTCTTCAGGCGATTGCAATTGCCGAAAATTGTTGTAAATTCCTGTATAATGCATATTTGAAACAGGACATGGAATTATGATCAACAGTTCAGACCTTTATCCGCTGCGCTTTGAACCGCTTTACAAGCCGGTGATCTGGGGCGGCGATCAGTTGTCCTCGGTATTGGGGCGCAAACTGCCGGAGAGCAGCGACCCGATCGGTGAATCCTGGGAAATCGTGGACCGCGAGGACGCCCGGAGCGTAGTCGCCAATGGTTCGTTGAAAGGAAAAAACCTGCATGAATTGATCGGCGAATACGGCGCTTCACTGTTGGGGTCCAACTATCGCGGCGCCAAGCGGTTTCCGTTGCTGGTCAAGCTGATCGACGCGGGCCAGCGCCTGTCGCTCCAGGTGCACCCGGACGCGGAAGCTTGCCGCCGCATCGGCAACGGCGCCGAACCCAAAACCGAAATGTGGTATATCGTTTCCGCCAAACCCGGCGCCAAAATCATGGCCGGATTGAACCCGCGCACCACCCGCCAGCAGTTGATCAGCAGCATCGATTCACCGGATGTGGAGGTCAATTTGCAGGTGTTTAAATCGGAGCCCGGCGATGCTTATTTCATTTTTTCGGGTACGATTCACGCCATCGGCGAGGGCAATCTCCTGCTTGAAATCCAGCAGAACAGCGACACGACCTACCGCATCAGCGATTGGGGCCGCGTCGGCAAGGACGGCAAGCCGCGCCAGATTCACCTGAAAGAAGGGATCGAGTCGATTGATTTCGCCAACCGTACTTCTCCGCGTATTACCGGAGTGTCCGGCCAGGCTTCACATAACCGCAAGTTTCCGGTAATCAACCGTTGCCCGTTTTTCAAAGTGGACGACCTGCGGTTGGTCGCGGAATGGCAGGACACCACCGATCCCGGCGGCAGTTTCCATATGATCAGCGCGGTCAACGCTCCGGTGGAAGTGGGCCACGACAAGCGCGTTACCCGGCTTGAAGCCGGAGAAACCTGCCTGATTCCGGCGTGCTTCGGCACCTATATCGTCAAACCGCTGGCCGGGGGCGAAGTAACCGTCCTGAAAACGACCGCCTGACGGCCCGATCAGAAATTTCAAGAATTTATTTATCAGTCAAGAGTAGAGAATGATACAGTTTGATTTTGTTAACGAACTCGTCGCCCACCTGAAAGGGGCTTTTCCGAACGCCGCCGCCGAACTGGCGATTATCCCGGAGCGTTGCCCGGAAAATATGAGCGGCGAACTGACCATTAATTGTTTTCGCTTCGCCCGCGACCTGAAAGCCGGGCCGGACCCGGTCGCCGGGGCTGTCGCCGCATTCCTTGAAGGACACCCGGATATCGAAAGCGTGGAGCGCGTGAAGGCGTTCGTAAATGTGACACTGAAAGCGGGCGCCGCGCACCGCCGTACTGCCGCCGCCATCAATGACGTGCTCCAGGCTGGAATCCTCGACGAAGCGGATCGCCGCCGCATCCTGATCGAATATTCCGCCCCGAACACCAACAAGCCCCAGCACCTCGGACACGTCCGCAACAACACGCTCGGCATGTCGCTGGCCGCGCTCCTCAAACGCGTGGGGCACGACGTTATCGAGATCAACCTGGTCAATGACCGCGGCATTCATATCTGTAAATCGATGATCGGCTATCAGCGTTTCGGCAACGGCGTCACTCCGGAATCCGCGGGCGTAAAAGGCGACCATCTGGTCGGTGAGTTCTACGTCAAATACAGCAGCGCGCTGAAGGATGAGGTCCGCGCACTGAAAGAACAACACCCCGAGCTTGCCGACAAAAGCGAAGACGAACTTTTCCTTGAAACCGAACTTGGACAGGCCACCCAGAAAATGCTTCAGGACTGGGAAGCCGGCGACCTCGAAGTCCGCGCTCTGTGGGAAATGATGAACAGTTGGGTGTTCAAGGGCTTTGAAGAAACTTACCGCCGCATCGGCATTAAATTCGACCGTACCTACCTGGAAAGCGAAACTTACATGCTCGGCAAGGATTTGATCTACGACGGGCTGGAGCGCGGCGTATTCCAGAAGCGCGACGACGGCGCCATCACCATCGACCTCGGCAAACTCGGTCAGAAAGTGGTGCTGCGTTCCGACGGTACCAGCGTATATATCACCCAGGACATCGGCACCACGCTGAAAAAATATGAAGATTACCATCCGCAAGGCCAGATCTGGGTGGTGGGCGACGAACAAATCCTCCATTTCCAGATGCTTTTCGCCATCCTGAAAAAGATGGGTTACGAATGGGCCGACAATCTGTTCCACCTCTCCTACGGCATGGTCAACTTGCCGACCGGTAAAATGAAGAGCCGCGAAGGAACGGTGGTGGACGCCGACGATCTTTTCGAAGAAATGGTGGAACTGGCGCGCGGAGCCGCCGCCGAACGGGCCGGCGAAGAGGTTTCGCCGGAGGAACTGTCGGCCCGGTCCGAAATCATCGGCATGGGCGCGCTCAAATTCATGCTGTTGAAATTCAACCCGAAAACCACGATGATGTTCGATCCGCAGGCCTCGGTTAAATTCGAGGGTGATACCGGCCCTTATGTCCAGTATGCCTGCGCCCGCATCAACTCCATCGAGCGTAAGGCCGCCGAACGTGGACTGACCGCGGACCCCGCCGCCGTTGACTGGTCGCTGGCTTCGAGCAAAGAGGAAAAGGCGGTTTCGCTGTCGCTCTGGCAGTATCCGCAGATACTCCGCGCCGCCGCCGAGAAAAAAGACTGTTCGGGGCTGGTCGAATACCTGTTGGACACCGCCAAGGCGTTCAATCGTTTCTACCGTGAATGTCCGGTGTTGAATGCCGATGACGACGAGTTGAAAAAAGTGCGACTGGCCCTCTGCGTGGCAGTACGGACAGTCCTGACCGACGGGCTGGCAACCCTGACGATCGGGGTCCCGGAAGCCATGTAAACAGGATTGTAACGGAGGCGGTGATGCGATGAACCTGGCAAATTTGATTTCGGTGGATTCCATTCTGGTCGGTGTGGAGCCGGACAGCAAGGAAGAACTGTTCGAAATGATGGTGAACGCGCTCTCGACCTCCCAGGCGATCAAGCATTCGGGCCTCGACCAGAATACGATTCTTGACGCGGTGATCAAGCGCGAGAGAAGCAACAATACCGGCGTGGGAAACGGCTATGCGTTTCCCCATGCGCGGCTTGCCGCACTGCATGGGCTGGCGGTGAGCATGGCTTTTCTGCAGAAACCGCTGGACTACGGGGCTTCCGACCAGATGCCGGTGAATATTGTCTGCATGGTGCTTGCCCCGGAGAAGAACCCGACGATGGCGCTGAAAGTAATGTCGCAGACCATCCGGTTGTTTTCGGACCGCAAGGTCAAGGAAAACATCCTGAGCGTTCACGACAGCCGGATGGTGTTGAATTTGCTGATGGAGTCCGGCGCGTCGTCCGACATTCCGATCATGGCCCGTGACATCATGAACCCGCCGCTGTTCGATATCCGCCGCGAAACGCCGTTGGCGGAAGTGATCCAAATGATGGCCGAGCGGCATTTGTCGTCGGTACCGGTGGTGGATGAACATAGCAATATCGTCGGGCACATTACCGGTGCGCGGCTTTTCCAACTGGGAATGCCGGAATTCATGACCCGTTTGAAGAGTGTTTCATTTATTTGCGAGTTCGAGCCGTTCGAGAAATATTTTTACGAAAAAAGCCACGCGCTGGCCGGTGAGGTCATGACCGATGATTTCTGCGCCATGAACACCGTCGCCACCTTGTTGGAAATCGTTCACGCACTGACCACCCGCAATTACCCGATGATTTACGTGGTGGACGGCAACCGGCTGGTCGGGATGATCGACCAGGGAACGGTGCTGGAACAGATTATTAATTTTTAGGGGGAAGTTGTTGCCATGCTGTACTATTCGATTATTGTCATCTTCATCCTGACCTATCTGCTGATTTCAATGACGAACCGGATCAACAAGGCGTTGACGGTGATGATCGCCGCATGTCTGGTGGTATTCCTGAATGTAGTGCCGTTCCAGGAATTATCGCTCAAGATCGACCTGAACGTATTGTTCATGCTGATGGGCACCATGATTATCGGGGATATCGTGGGGCAAACCGGGCTGTTCGAATGGATTTCGATCATGATTGCCCGTCATTTCAAAGGCAACGGATTGCTGACGGTGCTGGGCATTCTGACGGCGATCGCGGTTTCTTCGGCCTTTTACGGCAATATCGTTACGCTGATCCTGTTCGTGCCGGTGGCGATTCTGCTGGCGCAGATACTCAATCTGCCAGTGCGGCCGTTCCTGGTGCTGCTGGCGCTGTTCGCCAACCTCGGCGGTTCGGCCACGCTGATCGGCGATCCGTGCAATGTGATCGTGGGTTCCCGGGCCGGGGTGAGTTTCATGCAATTTATCATCCATGTGGCGCCGGCGGCGGTGATCATCGGGATTTTCTGGCTGTGTCTGGTGGCGATTTTCCGGGGGCGCTGTTTTGTGTCCGGGACCGGGAGTAAACAGCAGATCATGAAGGCGCTGCCGGAAAAAGCGATCACCGATTTCAGCTTGCTGCGGCGGGCGTTGCTGGTGGGGGCGCTTATCCTGATCGCGCTGATAGTCAGTTCCTACACCAAGAGCGAGCCGGGCGTGATCCTGCTTTTCGGTGCAATCGTGATGGGGTTGGTCTGCCGTTTGAAAATGCGCAATGTCCTGCAGAAAGTGGACTGGCCGTCGATTATTTTCGTGGGCAGTCTGTTCGTGATCATCGGTTCGCTGGAAATGCAGGGCGGTTTCGAGGATATCGCGCTGTGGATGAAGAAATACGCCAACGGCAATATGTTCGTGATGGCGATGCTGATTCTCTGGGGATCGGCGTTTTTCTCGTCGCTGGTGGACAATATTCCGCTGGCGATTGCGCTGGCGCCGCTGGTCCGCAAAGTCTCCATTGATTTCCCGGCGGAATTGAATGCCCAGCATCCGTTATTGTGGGCGCTGGTGCTGGGAATCACCCTTGGCGGCAGTATATCGCTGCTCGGCTCCTCGGGCAATTACGCAATGAAGCGTTTGGCGGAGCGCAATAAATACCATGTCAGCGCGTTTTCGTTCACGGCCTACGGAATGCCGTTCGCGGTCAGTGGGCTTCTGATTGCGAGCATCTACCTCTACATACGTTATTTTATGAAGTAATTTGGCAAAACTCAAAAAGGATTTGTACCATGATTTACGTAATTGCCTCAATCAAGCTGAAACCCGGCGTTCGGGAGAAATTCCTTGAAATTTTCAAGGCCAATGTTCCCAATGTTCTGGCGGAAGAAGGCTGTTTGAGCTATGACCCTTGTGTCGATGTGACCAGCGACATGATCGAAACCGATCCGAATTTGGTTACCATAGTGGAAGAATGGGAAAGCCTCGAACACCTGAAAGACCACCTGGCCGCACCGCATATGAAAAAGTATGCCGCCGATGTGGCCGACCTGCGCCTCAGCACTTCCCTGAAAATCGTCGAAAACGCATAAAAAAAAGGAGGGGCGCACCCCTCCTGATATTCAAAGAATGGCCTCAATAGTCCGTGCGGAACGGTGAAGCCAGGAAACCGGCGCCGTTGCGTAAATCCGCGCCTTCCGGATTGTTCGCCCATGCATAACGGACCATACATGGAACGGTGATTTCCGGGCTGCTGACCAATATGGTATCGCCTTCGATTACGATCTCGGCCGGAACGAATGCCGCGGATAAGTCGGCGATGAAAAAGCCGCCCGTTCCCAACAAACCTCCTTCACAATGCTTGAAATGAAGCCGGATCGCCTGTCCTTCGATCACCATATGCGTATAAACCGGACCGCACGGCACAATTTCGTGCTTGTGGTACGTGCGGCGCAAAGCCAGCGCCGCCAGGCGTTCGCCCACGGTTTTCTTGTCTTTGGGATGAATATCGTCGGCCTCACCGCAGTCGATAGTGACGATCATACCGCCGCCAAGTTCGCTGGTTTTGAGCTGGGCTTCGCGGATATGGGCCCAGGTGCTGTTATGCTGGTACGGCTTCGGAGTCTGGTAATTCGCCAACTGCACCTGATAAAACGGAAAATCACCCTGTCCCCAGGCACGCCGCCAGTCGCGGATCAGGCTGTCCATCAACCCATAATACTGAGGCCAACGCTCGGCGTTCGATTCGCCCTGGTACCAGATGACGCCGCGCATGGCATACGGGAGCAGCGGGCGGATCTTGTTGTCGAACAGCATGTAAGGGCTGTTATGCGCACCGGGGCCAATGGGCTGGTTTGACGGGGAAAATGCAATATTGCCCAGATTGATTTCGGTTTCAAAACGCCAATTTCCGGCCAACGGGATGCCGTTCTTCGGCTCACCGGCGGGGAAAATCCTCATATTTGCGGCCGGGCCGATCATGCCGCCATCATAAATAAATGAACAGGCGCGGACTGCAATCACATTGCGCCCGGGGCGGATGACTCCGGCGGGAATCGGGTATTCGCGGGCTTTGTTCCAATGTATTGTTTCGAACCCTTTGCCGGTGGCGCCCACCTCGACGCCGTTGACATAGGTGATATCCTGCTTGTCGACTGCGCCGATGCCGATGACCCATTCGCGTCCGGCCAGTTCAGCCGGGATTTCGACGGTGCGGCGAAACCAGAGAATGCCGTTATAAGTTTCGCCGGCCAGTTTCCAGCTCCCGGGAAGTTCCATTTCGCGCCAGGAGGAATCGTCGAATTCTGCCGCCGCCCAGCCGCGCTCGACGCCGAGATTTTCGAGTTCTTCGAAATCGAATGATTTTTTCAACTGCCTCATCAGCAGTGCTTCCGGGTCACAGATATCAACATCGCGGCCGTCTTTCCAGATATCCTTGTCGAACAAGCGGCTTTCGTAGGATTGTACCAGCGATACCATTTCCGGGTTCGCCATCAGCGATTCGCGGCTGTTCCAGGACTCGGCGATGGTGCCGCCCCATGAAGAATGAATAATCCCGACCGCGACCCCGAGTTCGGCATTCAGCCGTCGGGCAAAATGAAAGCCGGCCGCCGAGAAATTCCCGGTCGCCTGCGGATTGGCTTTTTCCCATGTGCCTTCGAAATCGACGATGCCACCGACCCGTGCGACTCGCGGTACTGTAATCATGCGGACCAGCGGCAGATTGGAATTTTGGATCGATTCATTGTCGCCGGTGGCGGTCATGACCATTTCCATGTTCGATTGTCCCGAGGCCAGCCAGACTTCGCCGATCATGATATCGCCGACGACGGTTTCTTCACCGCTGTTCAAGTTTCGCACCTTCAATTCGAAAGGGCCGCCGTAGGGCAATGCTTTCAGCCGCAACAGGAATTTTCCGTCCGGCTGTGCCATGACGTGGGCGCATTCTCCGGCCAGGGTACATTCCACGATCGTTTTCGGTTCCGTCCATCCCCATACGGGGATTGAGATTCCGCTTTGCAGAACAGCGTGTTCGCTGAACAACGCAGACAACTTCAACATGATCCGATTCCTTTTCGTTTCATTGATTTGTTTTCGGGCATTCTTATTAATATAATGCGAATACCGAAATATGGTATTCTGAAAAACGGTTTTTTCCCGGATTTTTGCCGGTTTCGACACGCGAAGCAAGGTTGAAAACACACCAGCCATGCGCTATTTTAAACCATTATGAGAAAACATGCCATAACCTTGCAAGACGGATCTTCCAGTATTTCCGGCTGTGATGTCGGGCCGTATCCGCTGCATAAATTTTGCCTTAGTCCGGAACCGCCGGTGGACTTTCCGCTCCGGCTGACCGCCGCCGGGGACGACGAATGGGTCGCCGGGTGCCGCCGCAAGCGCATAAAATCCAATACATTTGCCGTGGAATTCGTTCGCAGCGGTGTTTTTCATTATACCCAGAATGGTCACCGCTATGACGTGATGCCGGACGAAGTATTTCTGGTGCACCTCGGCGCTGATAATGAAATGGCCACTTCAGGAGCCGCAAACAAGAAAACCATGATCATGAGTGGTAAAGCTCTTCCCGCAATCCTGCGTCAGCTTTCCCTGGACCAGGCGGACGTGATCCGGGTCAGCCATCCCGAAATACTGACGGAACTGATCGACCGGGCGCGGGATATTTGCGGCGGTAGCGGTCCGGGGAGAGCCCAGGCCGCCGCCGCTCTCGGTTATCAGGTGCTGCTGGAACTGGCGGGAGATTATTCCAGCCGACATTACCCGCGGGCGTTGAATGAGATCATCGCCTACATGCAGGGACATCTGGCGGAATCTTTGACACTGGAGGAACTGTGCCGCTGCAGCGGAATGAGCCGTGCCGCACTGCACCGGATGTTTGTGCAGTATCTGGAATGTTCCCCGATCGAACACTTGTTGCAGCTTCGAATGGCGCGGGCACGTGAATTGCTTTCTTATCCGTGGTACTCGATCAAGGAGGTGGCCGAGCTGACCGGTTATTCGAACCAGCTTTATTTTTCCTCCGAATTCAAAAAACGCATCGGCGTCTCTCCGAAAATCTATCGCCACGGCTCATGAGAGCAAAACGTCGTATTTTCGCGTTCGATTATGCCATGATTCCGGGTTGAAAAGAATTTTTTGGATGCTACTTTTATACCAGTGCCAAAGAACCTCAACCCAAGGAGAGCGGCAAAATGGAAAAATTTTCGATCAGGACCGGAACCCGCGATGGATTGTTCGATATCACCGATAAAGTCGAAGCCCTCGTTCCTCCCGCCATGAAAGAAGGGATCTGCATGGTTTTCTGCGAACACACCACCGCCGCATTGACCATCAATGAAAATGCCGATCCTGACGTAAAAACCGATATCCGCAGCACCCTTGACCGGCTGATTCCATTCAATCAACCAGAATTCCGCCATGTCGAAGGCAATTCCGCCGCCCACCTGAAATCCTCCCTGATCGGCTGTTCCGTAACGGTTCCGATCAAGAACGGCAAACTGTATCTGGGGCGTTGGCAGGGCATTTACTTCTGTGAATTCGACGGCCCGCGCCAGCGCACGGTATCAGTATGGTTTATAAAAGGCTGCTGACCGTCTGCCTGCTTCTGGGCTGTTTTTGCTCCTCGGCCAAGCCCCGGGAACTCCTTGAGGCGGAGACCATGGTGCGGTCCGGTAAATACCGGATCGCCGCAATCTGTTTCGTTCAATACCGTATGCGGTTTCCCGGAGAGCGAACCTACTGTACGGAACGGGCGGCCTACTGCCTGGCCCAGTGCGGCGATTTCCGGGAGGCAATCCGCCTCCTGTCCGATTTCGACGACGAAACCCCGGAGCCGGTCGAACCGGAGGCCATGGTCGCCCGTACCCGCCTCCGCTATCTGCTTGCCCGGCTTTATGACTGGAACGATGAACCGCGCCTGGCATTTCGAACTCTCTGCAAAAATCCGACCTTCGGCTCTCTGGTGGAGTGGAATCTGCATGTCCTTTATTATCTGGACCTGCGGGCGGAACTTGAAGGCATCTCATTTAACGAGGCCCGGCGGCAGTTGATCCTGCCCGCGCTTCTGAGCCCGCCCGGCACTCCCGGCAGATGGACCATGCTTCGCAGATTTATCGAATATGGCGACGGGAAATTGTCGATTCAGGTTGAAAAAATCCTCATACGGGACTATTCTAACTATCGGTAAAAAAATAACCAATATGCAGGAGACAATACTTATGGAAGAAGTCGTAATTATCGGTACCGGCCCTGCCGGTCTGACCGCCGCCATCTATATGGCCCGCGCCAATTGCAATCCCGTGGTCATTGCCGGGCAGCTCCCCGGCGGGCTGCTGACCCAGACCACCGATATCGAGAATTTTCCCGGATTTCCGGAGGCCATCAACGGTTTTGAACTGATGATGCGCTGCCAGCAGCAGGCCGAAAAATTCGGCGCCAAAATCCTCTATGAAGTCGTGGACAAGGTCGAACTGAAAGAGGGCGGCCCCCATAAATTGACCTTTACTTCAGGCGAAATCATGGAATGCAAGGCGTTGATCATCGCCACCGGCTCCTCGCCGCGCTGGCTCGGACTGGAATCCGAAGACCGGTTGAAAAATCACGGTGTTTCGGCCTGTGCCACCTGCGACGGCGCTTTTTTTCGGGATGTCCCGGTGGCCGTAATCGGCGGCGGCGACAGTGCGATGGAAGAAGCGCTGTTCCTGACCAAATTTGCTTCATCCGTCACGCTGATTCATCGCCGCGAGGAATTCCGCGCGTCCAAGATCATGCTCGACCGGGCTCGGAGCAATGAGAAAATCAAATTCATCGTGAACAGCGTCATCAAAGAAGTGGTGGGCGGTCAGGAAGTGGATGCCCTTCGGCTTGAAAATGTGAAAACCGGCGAAGTCAGCGATTTCCCCTGCAAGGGAGTTTTCCTGGCCCTCGGGCATGATCCGAATACCACGCTTTTCAAAGGACAGCTCGAAACCGATCAAAAGGGATTCATCAAAACGACTGGACGCACCACCTATACCAGTGTCGAGGGGGTATTTGTAGCCGGTGACTGTGCCGACAACGTTTATCGCCAGGCCGTTACCGCGGCCGGAACCGGCTGCGGCGCCGCCATTGACGCCGAACGCTGGCTGGCCTCCAAGGAGTAAAACTCAAAAACAGAGGCTGAACAGCCACGCGCAGAGGATGCAGACCCAGAAAATCAGTCCGGCCGCCTGTAACGGCCGGACTTTTTCTTTCAGCCCGAAATAACGGAAGAGATGGAAGCCTGCGAAAGCGCTTCCGGTCATCAGCGGAAATGCAATCAGCCCGGTTTTGAAAGAGGTCAGGCGATCGATGCCGTTAAAAACGAAAAGGCCGCAGGCCAGCAGCGCAAATCCGATCATCAGCAGGGACGGAAGAAAACATTTGCGGCTGTCCAGCAGTTCCCGTTTGCGAATTGCCAGAAAAACGGTTCCGGTGAACACGCCCGTGCAGAAATAAAATGTCCTGAAGCTGTCGCTGATCAACTCCGATTGTTCCATATACGAAGGCAGGCTGAACATGCATTGCGCCAGAGGGGCAAAGGTGAATGCGAAAAACGCCGCCCCGATTCCTCCTTTCTGCAGTTTCGTCTTCTCCTCCGGCGTTGGAAGACCGACCGCCAGCAGGGGCAGGGACAGCAACAGCAGTAATTGCGGGGCCTCGTCGAAAAGGAAGATGCCCATCAGGAACGGGGCCAGGCAGGAAAGCAATATTCCCCAGCGGATGATTCCCCGCCCTCCGCACTTGTAAATCCGGTCCAGAAAATAAAATACGGCGGCCGTCAGCGCTCCGGCGATGAATAACGCCGCAAATGCCAGCATATGAACTCCCCATGGGAACGACGGTTTTTCCAGCACCGCCATGACCGGCAGGCAGCAGAACATGCACAGGAGCGCCGTGAAACCGATGACGAACATGATGTTGGCACGGATGCGAAATATATGGCGGACAACCCCTGCTCCCCCTGCCAGCAGCAATCCGGTGAAAATCAGAAATGCAATACCGCAACACATGCTATACCTCGATCACCTGAAACTTTGATACGTCGACCAGCCCATAGTCGGTGATTTTCAGGAACGGAATCACCGGCAACGGCAGAAAGGCCAGTTGCATGAAAGGTTCTTCGAGCACACAATTGGTTTGACGGACCGTTTCGCGCAGGGTTTTCAGGTCGGCAGCCAATTGCTCGTAGGGTGCGTCGGTCATCAGACCGGCCAGCGGCAGCTTCAGGATGGCGCTGACTTGGGCGTCTTTTACCACGCACTGTCCGCCGCCGGATTCGATCAGGGCGTTCACGGCGGCGGCCATGTCTTCGTCGGAAGTGCCGACGACGCAGAGGTTGTGGCTGTCATGCCCGATCGAACTGGCAATGGCGCCCGTTTTCATGCCGAATCCCGTAACGAAACCGAGCCCGATATTGTTATTTTTCCCATGGCGTTCGAGTACGGCCACTTTCAAAATGTCTTTTTCCGGAACCGCCATTTTCTCGCCATCGGCGAACGGCAGTTCCATTTCGATATTTTCGGTAATAATTGAGTTCGGAATCACCCCGATGACGTGGGTGGAAGCGCTCTTCGAGCGTACCTTAAAATCGGCGGCGGTTACTTTCGGGCGGCGGACCGAGTTCCGGGCGAAATCCACCGAAGGCGCGGGCGGGCGGCCTGCCAGCAGTTGGTCCGTGACCGGACGACCGCTTTTCAATACCTTGGCAATGCCGCATCCGCGATAATCGTTCAAAAGCACGATATCGGCTTTGAACCCCGGCGCAATCAGTCCCCGGTCGTCCAAGCCGAACGCTTCCGCGCCTGAACGCGACGCCACCCGGTAGGCCAGTTCCGGCGCTACCCCCATGGCGATGGCGGTGCGGATCATATGGTCGATATGTCCCTCGGCGTCGATGTCCAGCGGGTTGCGGTCATCGGTGCAGAAGGCAACGAAAGGAGCGGAGACGGGGGTGATCAGCGGAATCAGTGCTTCCAGATTTTTCGCCACGCTGCCGCCGCGGATGAATAGCCGCATACCTTTGTCCAGTTTTTCTTCGCCTTCGGCCGGGGTGGAAGTTTCGTGACAGTTGTGGATGCCGGCGGCAATGTAGGCGTTCAGGTTTTTACCGCTGACCAACGGGGCGTGTCCGTCGATGATCTGATCGCTGAACGCTTCCAGCTTGGCCATAACCCCGGGATCGTGGAACCATACGCCGGGAAAATTCATCATTTCGGCCAGGCCGAGGGCTTTCGGGTGATGTTTGAACGGCAGGATATCCTCCACGTTCAGGGTGGCGCCGGAGGTCTCCATGTGGGTGGCGGGAACGCAGGAGCTGAGCTTAACCCGTAGGTCCATGATCATGTTTTCGGCACAATTCAGGAAATAGCGGAGGGCTTCAGCGCCGCAGACATTTGCCATTTCGTGTGGATCGCAGACCGCGGTAGTGATGCCGTGCGGCAGGACGCAGCGTTCGAACTCATATGGGGTGACCATCGACGATTCGAGGTGAAAATGTGCATCCACAAAGCCGGGAACGGCGGTCAGTCCGGTTCCGTCGATTTCCTGCCGCCCCTGGTATTCGTCGCCGGTTCCGACGATGGTATCGCCGCAGACGGCAATGTCGCCGTGGTGTATTTTACCGGTAGTGATCGACAGCCAGTCCACGTTTTTAACCACCAGATCGGCGGGTTCGCGGCTCAAGGCCTGATCAATTCTCCGGTTTAGAATTTTTCTGTCAATCATAGGGCGTTCCTGTTGATTCGCCGCCGCGTCGTTACGGGACGGCGGGCTTGCGTACAAGCCGGATTGTCAAATGAGTTCCAAAAGCTCAAAATTACCGGTACCGGGTGGGGTCGGGCACACCAGCCTCGGCAAAACCCTGTTTTCGCAGCGTACAACTGGCACAAACGCCGCAGGCTTTTCCGGCGGCATCGGGGTTGTAACAGGTCAGGGTTTGGCTGTAATCCACGCCCAGTTCGGTGCCCAGGCGGACGATTTCGGCTTTTGAAAGTTTCTGCAGCGGCGCGTGAATCCGGATTTTCCAGCCTTCGTCGACGCCCCGGGTGGCCAGGTTGGCCGTCTGTTCGAAACTGCGGATAAATGTTTCCCGGCAATCCGGGTATCCCGAATAATCCACCGCGTTCACTCCGATGAACACGTCCCGCGCACCCAGTACTTCGGCCCAGGCAGTGGCGAAAGAAAGAAATATCAGGTTGCGGGCGGGTACATAGGTAGCGGGAATTCCTTCGGAGGGCCCTTTCGGCACTTCGACGCTGTCGTCGGTCAATGCCGAACCGCCCCATTGGCGCAAGTCGGCGCCGATGACGATATGGCGGGCGGCTCCGAGCATGGCGGCGACCCGTTTGGCGGCTTCGAGTTCAGGAATGTTGCGCTGGCCGTAGTTGATACTCAGCGCGTAACATTCGAAGCCGCGGGAAGCGGCAATCGCCAGGCAAGTGGCGGAATCCTGTCCGCCGCTGACCAATACAACAGCTTTGGGTTTTTCCGCCGTCATGCTTCAAACTCCTCGTGTGGCGGGATCCCAGATGTATTTATGAAGCTGGAGCTGCATCCGTCCGGGGGGGAGTTCGCTGATTATCCAGGCGGCAAGATCTTTCGGATCAAGCTTGCCGAATACCGGGCTGAACAGAATTTTGCTGGTGATTTCACCGAGTTCATGCTCTTCGATCAACTTCAGCGCATAATCGAAATCGGCACGGTCGCCGACGACGAATTTAATTTCATCGCGTTCATTCAGGAGTTCCAGGTTGTCGATAAGCAGTTTGTCGGCTTCGCCGCTGGAGGGCAGTTTGATGTCCATGATTTTGGTGACGCGCCACGGCAGGTCGTCCAATGCCACCGAACCGTTGGTTTCGAACAAGACCTGAAACTGTGCGTCGAGCAGGGCCCGGCAGAGCGCCGGTACGCCTTCCTGAAGCATCGGTTCGCCGCCGGTGATCAGCACCAGGTTGCTGTTCGCCTCCTCGGCCAGGTCTACGAGTTCTTGAATGGCGACTTCCTGACCGTCCTCGAATTTCTTCGCATAGGCGGTGTCGCAATAACTGCAGTTCAGGTTGCACCCGGCCAGACGGATGAAAAAGCACGGCAGCCCCGCGTAGGTCGATTCTCCCTGAATGCTCAGAAAGGTTTCATTTACCAGTAAAGTGTCTTTGCTCATCAATACATTTCCTTTTTTATTCGTAGTAAGTGGCGGAAGTTTCCGGGGATTCGAAAACAGTAACCCGGGCAACCTTGACGGTGCCGCTGTTCATCTTTTCGGCCACCTCGCGATAAATGCTTCTGGCAATATTTTCGCTGGTGGGGTTGATGGTCCGGAAACGTTCAACCTCAGCAATGTTTTTATGATCGTATTCTTCAAGGATTTCATCCATGACCGCCTTTAACTTGCGGAAATCCACTGCGATGCCGATCTCGTCAAGCTCGGAGGCCTGGAGCGCCACCTTGACCTGCCAGGTATGTCCGTGCAACGCCGAACAGTCACCCTTGTAACCACGCAACTGGTGTGCCGCCGAAAAGCTCCTGACTGTTTCAATTTCAAACATCTTCCATCTTCCTTAAATTTTATGACAAGATAATAAAATAACACGTAAAAACGAATTGGCAAGAAAGCAAAAATTTTTTTCGTAAGTTTTCAGCCGCATTCAATCTTTCGATGCGGGAGGACGCGAATTGCAATCAGTCTTTGCCGGCCTCGATTTCCTGGACTTCACGGTGGAGTTTATCCAGAATAAGCAGCAGTTGATTGAGTTCTTTTTCCGCCAATACAGCCGCCAGCCTCCGCGTCCGGTCCGCATAGAAACGATCGATCTTGACCATTTCCTCTTTCATTGGCTCTGAAATGTTGATGCAGATGGCACGGCGGTCAAGGTCGCTCCGGGTCCGTACCAGAATGCCTTTCTGGACCAGCAGGTCGACCATTTCGGAAGCGGCGGCGGCGCTGATCCGCAATTTTCGCGACAACGCTTTCAGGGTTATGCCATGTGATGTCTCTTCGGTCATATACAAAACGGCGCGGAACACTTTGCCCTGGCGGTAAGTCATATCGCCGAACATCTGCAGAAATCCCTGATCCGCTTTTTCCGCAAGGGTGTCCCGCAGGTAGTCCATCAGGAAAAAACCGCGCTGCCACAACAAATGATATTTTTTGCTCGTTCTCCACATATCTGGGCCACCTCATAAATTATTTCGGATTACCTGAATATACCATGGGGCGGGAGGTTTGCAACGAAAAATGTGAAAAATACGAAAAATATCCCCCTTTTTTCCGCCGGAATAACTAGACCGGCAACGGTTTCGGGTGTATTGTAAATCAATCAACCGCGGGAACATCTATGCATTCATTTTATTGCCGGGAAATTCCGGAGGTCGGACACAATGTCCGCCTGGAGCATCACGACGAAAAACATCTGTTCAAAACCTTGCGCGGCAGGCCGGGCGACCCCGTCGAACTGCTCGACGGCCGCGGCGCCATGGCGCAGGCGCAAATTACTCCCTCCAGGGAACTTGCCGTTATCGAGCGTGTCACCACGCCGGACCCGTCCCTGAAGGTCCATCTTTTCGTGGCGCCGCCCCGCCGCAATCCGATGGAACAGATGTTGCGTCAGTGCGCCGAAGTCGGGGTTTGGTCGATTACGCCGGTGATTACCGAACGTTCCGTGGCGCTCCCTGCCCGCGAAAGTGCTCCGGAGCGTTGGGAAGTGATCCTGCAGGAAGGGTGCAAGCAGTCCCGAAACCCATTTCTGCCGCAGATTCGCGGCGCAATCGACTTTCGCGAGTTGTTGGAAACGGTTCGCGGCGGTGAGACAGCAGCCTTTTTCGGCGCGCCCGGCGCGGGTAAGGCTGCGATATCGGACGAGCTCACCGAGTTGATCTGGATTGTCGGCCCCGAAGGCGGATTGTCGCCGGATGAAGAAGGGCGTTTGAGCGAGGCCGGGGCCCGTCCCTGCCGGATCGGCCGTTGGATCATGCGGGTCGAAACGGCGGCGGTCTGCGGAGCGGCGTTGTTCCTCCAGTCCCGGCTCTAATACCCTTCTTATTAAGTATAACGGTAAGTTATACAGCGTTTGACAAAATCCCGATTTTGTTGATATTTTTTATTGATTTCTTGCCCGGATTGCTGTATCATATTAATGAAACACAAAGTAGTACGGTGTAATACAAAATGTTAAACAGCAAGACAACCAGCAGGAAAATACTCCGGGTGCCGGAACTGGCGAATCTGTTGCGCGAAATGATCGAAAAGGAACAGATTCCAAACGGTGCGCCGATCGATTCCACCCGGAAATTGGCTGATCGCTACGGCGTGTCGCCGGTCACCGCCAACCGCGCCATCAACGAGCTGGTTGATCAGAAAGTGCTGTACCGGGTGCCGGGCAAGGGGACGTTCATTTACCGGAATCGTTCGTGGCGCAATACCGGGGCGCGCATCGGGTTTTACCCGTATCAGGGTTACAAACAGCATACCAAGGACTTTTACCTTGGGATCGGGTTTTTTTACCAGACCCTCGGGAATATGTTGAAAAAGAGCGGCTACAATGTCTCCATGATCTCGAATATCGAAAAAGACGACCTCGATATCCTGCAGCAGACCATCGAATCGACCGACGCCCTGATGCTGAACAAGGATTTCCTGAACAGCAGAAACATATCGCTGTTATGCTCTTATTCGCGCCCGCTGATTCTGGTGGACGGCTACACGGTCCTGGAGTTCCCGTTTCATCAGGTGATTCCGGACCCGTTCAACGGATATCGGAAGGCGGTCGACCACCTGGCTTCGCTTGGCGTGAAAAAAATTCTTATCGCCGGTGTGACCAATACCGAAACCCACCGTGCCCGCCGCGCCTCCCTGCGTCATGTCATACAGGTGTTCCATCCTGAAATATCTTTCGAAGATTTTACCCAGGATCATATTTATGCCGATTTCGGGCAGGAGTGCGGCCGGATTCTCGGACGAAAATACTTGCATATGCCGGATCGGCCGGCGATTTTCTCGGTTTGCGATTATATTTCTTTCGGCGTGCTGGAAGTGCTGACGGAGGCCGGGCTGACGCCGGGCAGGGATTTCAAACTGGTCAGCTACGACAATCTGGAAGGAAACGGCATTTGCCCGTTCGGTGAACCGGTCCTGACGACCGTGCAGTATCCGTACCGGCAGATCGAGGAGGAGTTGATGAACCTTCTTGCGGAAGTTCTTGCTTCACCGGAGGATCGTATCAGAATCATCAAGGTCCCCGCCGATGAACTTATCATAAGATCAACCACATAAGAACCATGAAATGGAGGAATAAAAAAATGAAAAGAACAAACAATTTCACACTTATTGAACTGTTGGTAGTGATAGCTATTATCGCTATTCTGGCGGCGATGCTGCTGCCGGCCCTGAACAAAGCGCGCGACAAGGCAAAGGCGATCGGCTGCGTCAACAACCTGAAACAGAACCTCGGAATACTGCAATTCTACCAGAACGACAACGACGGCTGGTGCCTGGGATATAACGATTCCGGCTATGCCCGGATTCTGATTTCCAAGGGATATATCCCCGGAACGGCCTACACCAGCGACGCTTATTACGGCCTGGCCCCGCGCAGTTGGACTTGTACTGTGATTACGGAACGGGTGCCGAATGTCCTGAAAGGCGATCAAGTCGGCATATTCAGGACTTACGGCATGCCCGCCACCGCGCCGAACCCGGAACCGGGCGGTTCCACCTGGGGACTTTCTCCCGCCTTCAAGTCCTCGCTGGCCCGTTTTTCCAAACCGGCTTCGTTCATTTATCTGGCCGACGCGGGCAAATCCGACGTCCGCTATCCGAACTATTATTTTCACTGGACCAGTACGCCGAACGTCAACTGCCTTGCTTTGAACCATGAGGGGCAGGCCGGGACCGGATTTCTCGACGGTCATGTGGCACTCTGCAATATGAATGAACTCAGCGGTGTCTACAAATGCAGAAATTTTACCCGCAACCTTGTTCAATAATAACAGCATATAGAAAAGGATTCCAAACATGTTGAAATACTTGATGCCCGTTCTTTTAATCTTCTCCGGAATCGTATCGGCCGATGACTTGAACGGTTTCACCCGGCTGGATGCCCGTTCGTTGGAGGTCAAACCGGTTTCGGTTGAAGACCCGGATTTTGAGAAAGACGGCGCGGGCTGGGGATTGCGCCCCTGCGCCGTCGTGGAAAAAGGAACCGGACGCAGCGCCACCAGAGCCCTGAAATACCAGCGGACCAATCCCAAAGATTATGCCGTCATATCGACCGGGGTTAAATTGAAACCGGGAACGTTTTACCGTTTTGGCGCGTGGATCAAAACCGAAAACGTAACGATCTCCCCACAGGGCGGCGGCGCTTCCATCGCGCTCGAATTTTCCAGAATCGATGAGAACGGCAAGAAACAATACATCACCGGACGCTATCTGAAAGGCGTGGCCGGAACCAGTGACTGGAAATTCGTTTCCGATGTCGTCCGGGTGCCGAAAAATGCCGACAATGCCGGTATTTCCCTGTATATCTGGAAAGGAGCCACCGGCACCGCATGGTTCGACGACGTTGTCATTGAGGAACAGTCCGCCAATCTGTGGGCGCTGTATACGCTGGAGCCGTATAATACCGTTCGCAACGGCAAATGCACGGTGGCGGTCAGTCATGATGGGAAAGCCGTCGCCGACGGCAAATTCGAAGTCCGGATCGCGATCAAAGAGCCGGCGCTCGTCCTGCGGGCTCCGGTGCGCGGCAACCGCGCCGAATTCGTTCTGAAACAGCTTCCCGTAGGTGAATACAATACCGAGTTCATGATTCTCGACCCCGCTCGCAAAGAAGTCCTGTATTCAACCGTAATCCCCCTGGTCGTCAACCCCGCAAGTACGCCGACAGTGGCGATTGATTCCCTCGGCCGCACCCTTGTGAACGGCAAACCGTTCATGCCGGTGGGAGTGTTCACCGGCGGGCTCAACGCGGCCCTGATCGATACGCTTCGGGACGGCGGCTTCAATTGCGCGGTTCCTTACGGCAGCATGAACCTGCGTATCGCCAAGGTCGATCCGTCTCCGGAACAAATCGTCAAAGTTCTGGACCTGGCCGCGGCCAAAGATTTCAAAGTGATTTTTTCCTGCAAGGACATTGGTTCAAGCGCCCGTTACGGACTCTTGAACTGGCACGGCGCACAGGGACAGGATGAAATCATCCACAAAGTTACTTCCCTGCTGAAAGGACATCCGGCCTTGCTGGCCTGGTACATCAACGATGAACAGCCCACTTCCCAGATCGGGCGCGTCACCGCCATGCGCCGGCTTTTCAACCGTCTCGACCCGGATCATCCGACTTACGGCGTCTTGTATCAGTATGAAAGTCTGCCGATGTACGGCCCGACCTGCGACATCATCGGCGTCGATCCGTACCCGCTGGCGGAAAAAAGTATCGAGCGGGCGGTTTACCCCATGACGCAAACGCACCTTGCCGGACTGCCGGTATGGGTGGTGCCGCAATTGTCGAACAGCGCTATTTTCCGCGCCGATAAACCGCTGGCCGATCCGCGGAATCCGAGCGAAGAGGACATGCGTTCGCTGGTACTGCTGGAGGCCGCATACGGAGCAAAAGGGTTCATTTTCTACAAGTTCGAAGACCTCCGTTCCTCGAAACTGCCGAAAGACAATTTCAAGACGGAATGGCCGAAAGTGAAAAACGTCACCGCCGTGCTGAAAACACTGGAACCCTATATCCTGTCCGCCCATCCGGGCGAACTGCTCCAGGAAGGGGCCGTGGTGGTCGCCCGGTTGCGCAATGACGGCGGCAAGGCCGCGGTCCTGATCTCTGCCATCGGTCCCGGCGCAGCCACGGCCAGGTTGAAACTGGACGGCAGTTACCGTTCTCTCTACGGACGCACGGTACAACAGGGCGGGGAATGGGTTTTCACCGGAGCAGGAATCAGTTCGGACATATTGATCGAACAATAAACATTGACCGGTCCGGTCCCGGACGACTTCAGGCGTTCTTCTGCAGGACCGCGGCGTAAGCGCCGTCGTGAAGTTCGTTCGGGATCAACTGTTTCTGACGCAATAACTGAAACGCGGGCATTTCGCCGATGAAACGGCGCACCAGTTCTCCGTTTTCTCGCGGTTCGATACTGCATGTGCTGTAGACGATGCGACCGCCGGTACGCACCAGCCGGGCGCAGGCGCGGAGAATATTCATTTGGAGTTCAGTCAGCTCACGGACTTTTTCGTCGCAGAAAGTCCAGAGCACATCCGGGCGGCGGTGAAATACCCCGGTATTACTGCAGGGAACATCCAGCAAAACCACATCGAACGCCCCGTCGTCAAAGGACGATTTCAGGACCGAATCGACCGTTACCGGTACATTGTCGTATCCGCGCAGAGACAGATTCTGCCTTGTCAACTTCTGTCGGGTCGCGGAACGGTCGGCGACGGCCAGACTGCCGGTTCCCCGGAGCGTTTCCAGGATCATCAGAGATTTTCCTCCCGGGGCGGCGCAAAGGTCCGCCACTCGTTCGCCCTGCTGGATCGACGCCAGCGTCGGCGCGAGTGCGGTGGCCGCGTCCTGAATATAGACCCGGCCGTTTTTCAGTGCGTCGCTTGCCAGTAAATTGATGGGATTGTCGGTGCGGTAGAAGTAGAATCCTTCCGAGGGGATCGGGATCGCCTCCAGCATTTCGGTTTCCACCTCATCCAATGGTTTGCGGCAGGCGCGAAAAGTAAAGATGGCACGTTGGCGCAAGAGCCCGCAAAGCCCCACGAAAGATTCAGGGAAAGTCTTTCGCCAATGTTCATAGAGCGGCGTCGGTAATCCGCAGCGTTCCGCATCGGACAGTTCGGCCTTGAAGGTATCGAAATCAAGGCGGGTGATGTTGCGGAGTACGGCATTGATGAACCCCGCCGCCTGCCGCTGGTATTTGCGTTTGGCAAAATCCACCGCCACGTTGACCGCGCTGGCCGCCGCAATTCCGTCCTGATAAAGAATCTGTGTACAGGCGGCGGAGAGAATTCTGCGGTACTCCGGCTTGCAGGGGGAGGAGATCATGCGATTGAGCAATTTTTCGACGATTGTGCGATGACGGAAATACTCAAAGATCAGGCTGGAGATCGAGCGGCGCAGATCGGGATCGGATAAATGGAAATTCAGGTAGTCGTCGATATTGACCTGTTCATTTTCCCATTTTTCCAGCCCGTAAACGGCGTTTTCCAGTATTTTTTCCGCGATGTTTCCGTGATTATTCATCGCCGAGGAACTTGTCGGAAACCCGGTAATTACGGATATAGTCGCTTACCGCTTCGTGGAGCGACATGGGTTCCTTGTTGTAGCCGAGGCTTCTCAGCTTGGTCATTTCCGCTTTGGTGTAATACTGGTAGCGGTCGCGGAGTGATTCGGGCATGTCGATGTATTCGATATCCGGCTGGAGGTCAAGGGCGTCGAATGCGGCGTTGGCCAGTGCGTTCCAGGTTTCGGCGCGGCCGCTGCCGATGTTGTAAATCCCCATCCCTTTGCTGTTGTTCAGCAGGTAGATCATCATATCCACGGCATCCTTTACGTAAAGGAAGTCGCGTTGCTGTTCGCCGTCTTTGTATTCGGGACGGTAGGATTTGAAAAGACGCATTTTCTTTTCGGTGGAGATCTGTTCGTAGGCGCGGCAGACGACACTGCGCATTTCGCCCTTGTGCAATTCGTTGGTGCCGTAAATATTGGAGAATTTCAGTCCGGTGACCCGGCTTAGGCGTCCATACTTTTTCAGCCACAGGTCGAACATGTGTTTGGAGTAGCCGTACATGTTCAGCGGGCGGAGGTTTTCAAGGGCGTTTTCGTCGTCCTCATACCCCTGGCTGCCGTCGCCGTAGGTTGCACAGCTCGAGGCGTACATGAAGCGGGTATGGTGTTCGATGGCGAAGTTGCAGAGTTTTTTGCTGTATTCAAAATTGTTGGAAACCAGATAGGTCGCGTCACGCTCGGTGGTGGACGAACAGGCCCCGAGGTGGATGATCGCCTCGATCCGGCCGCAATTCAGAGAATGGTTCAGGAGACGCTCCAGAAACACATCCTTCTCCAGATAATCGGAGAATTTCAGTGCACGGAGATTTTTCCATTTGTCGCTGCATCCGAGATGGTCCACCACCATGATGTCGGTGATGCCCTCGCGGTTCAGCCGCCAGACAAAGGCGCTGCCGATCAGACCGGCCCCGCCGGTAACGATATACATAAGAAACTAGCCTCCCATTCCGGAATAGCCGCGTACCCTTCGGGTGGCGGATTCCTGCATTTGATTCAACGGCCCGGTCAGGCCGTTCAGGTACAACATGACACTGACGGAATAATCGATTTTCTTGTCGCCGTCGCTATCGCGGCTGCGTTCCTGTCCCGCTTCCAGGGCCAGATCCCAGCAGTGGAGGGTTTTGACCAGGCGGAGCCGGGTGGATTTGATATAGCCCAGTTCGAAGTCGTAAGACACGTCAAAAGCACCCCGGAGGGAGTGATCCAGCGACAGCGGCATCGTAATGCCGAAATTCACCTGCTGGGTACGGTCGGTATAGTAACGGTCGAAGGTACTGCCGCCGTCCACTTCATAGAAGGTACTGCCCATCGAATAGGCCGGACGCGAACGGTAGGGGTCGTTGTAGGTGTAGGAAACATTGACCGTGCACCCCTCGAAAAGCGTATAACGAACCCCCATTTCCAATTTGTTGAAAAGGTCGCCGCCGATGCCGGGACGTCCCGCGGGTCGACCGGCGCGCGTGGCTTCGGTATCGTGCGGGCTGTTCTTCCCTGCGTCGATCGACATCAGAAAGTAAAGGTTGGTATCCGCCTGCGGCATGAAGTTGAACAGGGTGACGAGGTCACCGACGTTATTGAATCCGTCACGGTTCTGGAAGTGGTAGTCCCAGTAGGTTTCGAGGGTCATCCAGTTGTAAATCTGTTCATTGCCGAAGTCGCCGCGGCGGGTCTGCAGGCGCTGGCGCAACCCCAGCCGGACGAAGTTCTGGGTGGTGATGCGGTCGACGTCGTCAAAATAATAAAGGTAATCGCGGTCCACGGTGGGCTCGGGAATATATGTGTAATTGACATATGGCTCCATTACGTGCCGCAGGCCATCCAACTGGAAATAGGCGTTACGGACGTTTTGCCAAGCCTGGTAAATCTTGGTATTGGCCTCGAAACCGACTTCGAAAACGAAACGGAACTTGCTTCCGCCGCGCGAGTCGTATTGGGCCACTTCGCCGCCGGAGGTCACGTCCTCGCGGTCGATGTAGCTCTTGAAACCGAGTTCCTGCGCCGACACCGGCGTGTCGGAACTCTTGTCATAGTAAGTCATTCGGAATCCGGTCCTGGGGGTAAAATGGAACCAGGAGAATTTGATCGGATAGTAGAACATATGAAGCGAATCCATCCGGAATGCGCTGTAATCCTTGCTGTCCTCATACGGCTGGTTGGTCAGCGGGTTGATCGGGCGCGGCTTGTCGAACTCACGCCATCTCATATGGAGGTCTGAAATCGAAGTTTCCCCCTGATAATAGATATTCCAGAACAATTCCTGGCGCGGAATGTCAAGACGCCACTCCGGCAGCCGCTCCATCGTGGTGTAAAAACTGTTCACTTGAAAATTGGTGTACAGCGAGGTGGAGAAACGGTCAAACTGATATTCGAGGGCGGCGTAGGAGGCCGGCTCGGGGTTGGCGTCGAACGCGGACCGGTCATAGTCATAACGGAAATAGTAGTCGCTGCTCAGGTTGAATGAGCCACGGAAGTCCAGGCGCGAAGTCAGGTGGGTGACATTGCTGATTTCGAAATTGTAACGGTAATGCGGAATCTCCAGACGCTCGTTTTCCACGTCGCTGGATTTATAGGGGCGCAGGTCGTAGATGGAATATCCCTTGAAATAGGTGTAGGTGTTTTCCGCGCTGATTTCGGTTTCGTTGCCATAACCCACGCCGCGGAGGGTGTAATAATCGACGAAAAGCTTGGTGGTCACGTACGGGTCGTCCCAGAGGTCAAAACGCTTGTACATTTTGATGAAATATCCGAAGTCGCTGTCGGCTCCGAACTGGGAACCGAAAAGGCCGGGGGCTTCATCCTTCGGCTTGTAGAAAAACGGCAGCCACATGATCGGCACCCCGTAAACTTTCATGACGGCGTTGCAGGCGAGGATACTGTGGTCCCGGGGGATCGGCTCATAGCCCTCAAGTCCGAACTTTTCCTGAAGATAAGGGCGAAATATCGCCCTGGACAAATAAATTGAATAGTGTTCATTGTGCTCGCACATGTATTCGCAGGAGGAAATTTCGGCGTCGTGGACTTCGAGTTCTCCGGTGGGTTTGCGGATCGCGTAGGGGGCGCGGGCCCCGAAGGTGCGGTAGCGCAGGTTCACATTGGTGAATTCCATGGCTCCGGTATTGAGATTGCCGCTGACCCGTTCGGCGGTGATCTGGTCGCCGTGCTCCTGCACTTCGGTCAGGATCAACTGGTTGCCGAGCGGGTCGACACTGTAGCCTTTGATGGTGACGCTGACATTCGCCTTGTTTCGCAGTTTGATCAGCTCGCGGATCGTCAACTTGAATTCGCGCGTCACCGTGCGGTAAAGCCGGATATTGCCGACGGCTTCCAGGTCTTTGGTTTCGGTATTGATGATGGCCTTGTCGGCATAAACCACAAACCGGCCGAAGGGGACATATACATTGCCGGTGAGCATGACGTTTTTGCCGACGATGGTCCATTCGTCGGTCCGGGCCTGACTGAGGTCGGTGATATTATGTTTGAAATTGAAGTCTTCCTTGAACTCGTCGGGCCCGACCAGACCGAGCTGGCCATAGACCGTGAGTGCTCCGCACCAAGCGCAGAGCATCAGGCTGTATTTCAATATCGATTTAATATCCGGAAACTTTCCCATCGGCTATTTGTTGCAGTTGCAATATTTTTCCAGCAGTTTCTTTTCTGTTTCGGCGGTGTAGAAGCCATCATCGCCCAAGGTGTCCGCGATGGCGTCATCCAGATCGGTAATATGGGAAACCGGCGTCAGCGGCATGTCTTCACAGCTCGGGAAGATGACGGTTTTGCCGGGGAATTTGGCGGCGATCACGGATTCCAGCCCTTCTTTCAGCGCGCGCATGCCGCCGATGGCGGCGAGAGCGGTCACCGGCTTGAGTTTGCCGGTTTCGGCGAGCTCGAGAGTGTGGCGAAGGTGGGCTGTTTTGCTGCCGCTGGAGCCGATGAAACGGCGTCCGCCGGCGGCAATGCCTTTGACGTTGAGTTCCCCTTCTTTTCCGGCGGGAATACCGGCGAAAATGTTCATCAGGCCGTCGGTTTTCAGGAAAGAAGCGGACTGATTCAGCACCGGGACCACCGGGACCAGCATGATGATGTCATCGTAGCCTTCGGGGGCGAAATCATGGAGGGCCTGTTCAAATTCCTGCGGCGTCATTTTGCCGGGGTTCAGGGTTTTGAATTCGATGCCGCGGGCCTTAATGGTGTCGGCCAGCAGGCGCTTGACGTTCTCGATGCGGGCGTCGTCCATGTCGCTGACGATGATCCGGGAGGGGCCGTTGGGGGATTCCACCGCCATCTGCGTGTGCATCTGTCCCATGGCGCCGGCTCCGCCGGGGAGCCAACAGGTGCCGCCTGGTTTCAGTGCGGACCGGAAATTGCGGCCGTAGGCGGCGGAAAGATTGCTGCCCTCGGCGCCCTGATAATACCAGCCTTCATAGTGAATACTGCCGACGTCGAAGGACCATTTTTCGTCGTTGTAGCTGCCGATGAAGCTGATCATGGCATTGCGGGCGCCGAGTTTGCCGAGTTTTTCACCCAGTTCATGATTGGTGACGTCGCAGATGAAAATATCGTCGAAGCGTTCGTTTTCCGGCACCGCATTGATGACGGTGACGGCCTTGCCCAGCTCGGCGGTGAGTTTTTCCACGGCGGGGGCGGACAGGTTCAGGGCTTTGACTTCGGCGGGGGCGGCTTTTTTCAGGAGTTCGCCCGCTTCGTAAATTTTATTGTTGCCGGGGGCGGCGGCGATCAGTACCTTGCCGCCTTTTTTCGGGGTGTTGCGGTA
Organism: uncultured Lentisphaeria bacterium; assembly: GCA_937888615.1. GTDB lineage: Bacteria > Verrucomicrobiota > Lentisphaeria > Victivallales > Victivallaceae > UBA5239. The sequence continues at coordinate 28,834 of CALABZ010000133.1, forward strand.
TTCGATCATGTAAGCGGCCTGGACGCAGGTCCAGGGTTCCATCAGCGCGGCGATGGCGGCCGGAGTACCGGCATCCAGCGGCAGCAGGTAACAGCCTTCGTCGCCGTTCAGGACGCGCTGGTCGATCACACTGTACTGGGCCATGCCGCCGTTGATGGCGTAGCCGTAGGCGAATCCCTGTCCTTTCACATAGATATCGGCCTGGATGATGAAGCGCTGGCCGGCTTTGAACTTCGGATCAATTTTTGAGCCCACCTTGACGATGGTCATCACTGCTTCGTGTCCGGGAATGACGGGGTCTTCTTTCAGGTTTTTGGAGATTACCCGGGGGTGTTCCTCCCCGGCGCGGATCAACTTGACATCCGAAAAACAAAGCCCGATCGCATCGATTTTTACCAGCAGTTCATCGTCCTTGATTTCCGGGACGGGAATTTCAACCGGTTGATCGTTCACGCCGAAATTTTCCATTCCCGCGCCGTACATTTGCCAGGCCAGCATTTTTTTCGGTATACCTTGGTTACCGCAATTCATGATCGGAATCTCCATGTTGTTTGTTTGAATAACTATTTCTAATCACCGGATAATATGCCCCCCCTATGAACAAAATTCAAATGGGTGTTGAGGATTTTCGCAATTAAATAAAGGACTTCCGCCATCGGCTAATGGAAAAATAGCGAAACCCGCCGCAAGCCGGATAGCCTTCGACGGGTTTCGATGGAATTTTTCTGCCGGATCAGGATTTTTTGCCGGACTTGAATTTCTTGTCCCATTCCTCCAGCTTGCCGGCGGCGAAATCGCGTCCGCCCAGTCCGAAGGCCAGCGCGATCGCCACACAGACCGCCCCCAGCAGCAGCGCAAACGCGGTGGTCACCACCTGTCCGCCGATATCCATGTGCTGGATCGCAATCGCACCGGTGAAAACCAGGATGACAATCCGCACCAGCAGCGCGATGGCGTCCGAATAAACGCCGCGGTTCCGGATCATGTCGGCGGCCAGATTCGCCAGGAACACGCCGATGATCAGGACGATCACCCCCAGGATGACTTGTCCGCCGAATACCGCGAACTGGAATACCAGTTGTGCCAGATTGTCGAAACCAAGCATGTTGCAAGCGGCGATCACCCCCATGAACATCAGGGCGATGAAGCAAAGCTTGCCGGCTACGCCCGAAACCTTGCCCCCGACCTTGTCCCCGTCCTTGCCCAGAAATCCGAGCTTGAACATGAATTTGTCAAACCCGAAACCTTCCAGCAGGCTGCTGACCATCCCCGCGATCAGTCCGCCGACAATGAACAGCGCAAACAGCAGCAGTCCCGCGCCGAGCACATCGCCGGTGGCGTTCAGGATTTTATTGAAGAACCCGCCGACGGCATTCGAAAGCGAATCGATGTTCAAGGCCTCCAGCGATATCACGATAACCGGAATCGCCACCAGCACGTAGGCCACCATGCCGATCAATTGCGAAAGGCTCTTGGCCCCGAACACTTTGTCGGTCCCGGCCTTTTCGCCGATATCGTCGAGCCGCGCCAGGAACAGCATTCCGGCGATGGCCCGTCGAATGATCTTGGCAATGAACAGCCCCACAATCAGCACCACCGCCGCCACGATCACATTCGGAATATATTCGAATATTCTCGTCAGCATCTGCTCCAGCGGACCGGTGATCCCGTTGATTTTCAACGTCCGCAGAATCGGCGTGATGAAAAGCAGGAACGTCACCCAATAGACGACTTCCCCGACCGTACCGGAAATTTTCTTCGGTTCTTCCCCTTCCTTCACCGGATATTTCAGCTTTTCATCGATATTGAACACCTCAAAAGCCTTGTTGCAGAAAGCCCGGAGGATGATTGCCGTAATCCAGGCGATCAGCAGCAGCAGCGCGGCGCCGATGATATTGGTTGAATAACGTGTCAGTTCACTGATAAAATTGCGGATTGGTTCCGCCGCCTGCGAGAGGTTCAGCGCCGTCAGGCAGAATAGCAGCGTGAAGATCAACAGCAGGTAAAACACTAGTTTTCCGGTAGTGTTGGCGATTTTGGCGGAGTGTTCCGCGGATGCGGTCGGCAGCAGTTTGAAGTTATGGGTGGACAGTTTGTTTTTCAGGAATCCGCTGATTTTCTTCGACACCAGAATCGAAATCAGGAAACCGACGACGAAAATCAACAGAGCCCAGATAATGTTCAGGATGTGATTTTCCACAACAAGAGACCAGAGTTGAGTAAAAAACTCTTTCATGGCATTCTCTCCGTTTGTTGTTTGGTGTATTGATTTCTCCTAAAGGCCCATTAATAAAACAAATAGCAGCAATAACTTAAAAAGTCAAGCCATGAACAAACTGTTTACGTAAAAAAGCTTTCCGGTGAGGGAAGAGACGGTCTTATTGAAAAGTCAATGAATCGGGGAAAACGACAAACCTTCGGCGACGTTTTTCTTCCCGCGCAAAAGTTCTGGCGGAGAAAAGGCGTATTACACAGGCTGGTGAAAGGGATGATTCGCGGGCACAAAAAAAGGTTCAGGGGTCCGTCCAAGTTTAGAGGAGTAATTATGAAGAGGAGAAATTGCGTATAGGAACTTGGACATCCAGAACTCCTGAACCATAGACTAGTATACATGATTCTGATGAAAAAAAAAGAGAAAAAGATAAAATACTTGTGATTTTCTTAGATTCATACATACTTAATAAGGAATTCCGAAACAATATACGAAAAAATAATCTATAGAAAAGTTAAAAGCGTCATAATGACTTGAAAAATCAGTAGATACAAAGAGGGGTTACTACAAGCGTAATCGGGCTGTCAAGCGTTTTCTTCATATTGAAACCACGGTTTGCGGGCTGTTTTTTTCGTTCCCCGGCGGCTCTTTTGAATCATATAATATTAAGATTAATATTTACCATGGCTCGGGAGAATATTTGTGAAAAGGTGATTTCCTTAATCGCCTTTTTCAATATTGAGTGGAAGCACATCGGTTTTCTTAAGCGAAATGCGGAATTTGGGGTTGTATTTTGCAATTCCAATTATATATATACTTTGTCCGGTGAACTCAAGGGAAAGGAAACGAGCATGGAAAATCAGCATTATTTCGAACGTTTGAGCGAATTGAAAACAAACCTGGCCAAGGTGATCCGGGGCAAGGATGAAGTTCTGGAACTGTTGATCGTCGCAATCATGGCGAACGGCAATATCCTTCTCGAAGACGTGCCCGGCGTGGGCAAAACCACGCTGGCCAAGGCCCTGGCCGCCTCTCTGGACAGCCGTTTTACCCGCATTCAGTTCACCCCTGACCTGCTGCCGGCGGACATCATCGGCAGTTCGATCTACAATCCGAAAGACGGCTCGTTCCGCTTCCGCAGCGGCCCCGTTTTCACCAATATCCTGCTGGCGGACGAAATCAACCGCGCTTCGCCGCGGACCCAGTCCGCATTGCTGGAAGCCATGAGCGAGCGCCAGGTGTCCGTGGAGGGCCGCACAACCCCGCTGGAGCGCCCTTTTCTGGTCATCGCTACCGAGAATCCGGTCGAATATCAGGGTACTTACCAGTTGCCGGAGGCACAGCTCGACCGTTTCGCCATGCAGTTGACCTTGGGCTATCCGGACCGCGAATTCGAGCTCGAAATGTTGTTCGACCGTTTGAATGGCGACCCGGCGGTGGAGCTGAAGGCGGTGCTGAACGGCGACGATGTGGTGGCGATCCAGAATTGTGTCCAGCAGGTGAAAGTGGAGGATTCGGTGGCCGCCTATATGTTGGAACTGATCCGGCGCACCCGCGCTGACAACCGAATCGTATTAGGCGCGAGCCCGCGGGCGTTACTGCTGCTGTCGCGCTGCGCCCAGGCGGCGGCCTATCTGGTCGGGCGCGAGTTCGTTTTGCCCGAAGATGTGAAAAAAGTGGCGGTGGCGGTGCTGGCCCATCGCCTGACGCTGGACAATAAAACCCGCTATTCGGGCGTTACCGCGCGTCTGGTGGTGGAAGATCTGCTGGCTCAAACGAAAATCCCGGATTGATCATGCGTCTGTTCGAATCCTACAACCGGCGGATGGAAAAATTCCTGAACGGCCCGGAGTGGTTTCAGTTGACCGCCCTGGAGCGCCGTCCGGGCGCTTACCGGATGCCGTCGCTGGCGCTGTTTGCCTGGGTTGCCGGGTTTCTGTGGCGTTCGCTGACGCTCCAGTCGGTGTTGCTGCTGCTGCCCGCCGCGCTGGTTTTTCTATACAGTACGATTTCGCTGAACTCCCCGATCCGGGTGACGGCGATCGCGATGGTGATGGTGATGGTGATCGAACTGCTGGTCGGTTATATTTTCCGTCCCAAACTGAAAATCGAGCGGACGGTGCCGGAACGCCTGCGCGCCGGGTCCGATTTCACCGTGGATTACCGGATTACCAACAAACGCAAGCGTCCGGCATGGGATCTTGAGCTCGACGCCTACATGTTGCGGCGCGGCGTCCGGCTGACTCGGACGGCTTCGGTCAATGCCGTCGCCCCCGGCGAAACGGTGTACGCCAGCGCCCGAGGGACGGCGGAACGACGGGGCGTGTACCATTTGTTCTCGCCGATTGCCGACTCGCTGTTCCCGCTGGCGATCTCCAAGTGGAGCTGTTCGAACAAAGCGCTCAAGCAGACGATCCACGTTTACCCCGCTTTTACCGCGTTGAACAGCCTGCACCTACCCACCGGCAGTAAATTTCAGAAGAACGGCACGTCGCGGGTGTCCAAAGTGGGGGAATCGGCCGATTTCTACGGTTGCCGGGAATTCCGCGACGGCGACGATCCGCGACATATCTACTGGCGCGGGAGCGCCCGCTCCGGGCAGTTGATCGTCAAGGAATTCCAGAATGAATACTTGAGCCGGATCGCACTGGTGGTGGATACGTTCGTTCCCCGCAAACATCATTGGTATTCTTTGAAAATATCCCGTTATTCCCGGGAGCTTGAGGGCGGCCTTTCCATTGCCGCGGCGATCACCGACTACCTGACCCGCGGCGAATACGTGGTGGATATTTTCGCCGCCGGCGACAAAGTATATCATTTCCAGGCGGGACGGCACCTGGCGTGCTTCGATAACATTCTCGACATTCTGGCCGAAGTTCAGCCGAACCCCGATCCGGCGGTCAATGAGCTTTCCGACGCGGTGATGGATGAGATTTCGGGGATCGGCAGCGCGTTGCTGGTACTGTTGGGCTGGGACGAGGGGCGGGCCCGGATGGCGGAGCGCTTTCGGGAAGCGGGCGTCAACACCAAAGTCATGATCATCAACGCGCCGCCGGAAGCGCCGGACCACCTGCTCCGCCTGAGTACCGAGGACATCGAATCGGGGAACATACACGACTTATGATGAAAAAATCCTTTACGCAAATCTTCTGGTGCATGCTGATCCTCGCCCCCGCGCTGCTGCTGTTCACTGCGGTGACGGATCTGCCGCACGTGCTGGTAATTGTGACTTTCGGCTACATCCTGTCGCTCATGCGCCCGAAACCGCTGGTATGGACGGACCGGACGATCATTTACACGCTGGTGGTGATTGCGGTGACGGTGGTCCTGCTGGATCTGGTTTTTCCGTTCAATCAGGATCGTTTCGGATATATCACCATGGTCATTCAGCCGCAATTCTATACGGTGGGGGCGTTTTATCTGGCGGTGGCGCTGACCTTTTTCAATACCGGCAGGGCGATGGTCGGAGGGACGGCCGCGGTGGCGTTGTTTTCGCTGATTGCTTCGGCCGATGTCTTCAACCTCAACGTTGCAAATGCGCGGATTCCGTTGATCGACACATTCATCAACCAGCATTTCTACAATATTTACGTCTGGGTCATGTTTATTGAATTGGGGATTGTCCTGGCGGCGTTCCGCCATTCGGCCCCGGCGGTGCGGGTTTCGGCCAGAACCCTGACGACCCGGCGGATCGTGCTCGGAATCCTCTGGATCATCCTTCCGCTGTCCATCTACGGGAGTTTCAGGGTGTACCGCCATTTCGAGGGCGAGTTGAGGCGTTGGGAAAACATGCTGATCCGCATGGGTTCGCGTCAGGGCTGGATGCAACGCGGCAAAACCGTGGTATTCGACAAGGAAACCAACCTGTACCGGGTCATGAGCCCGGAAGTCCTGGCCAACCAACAGCAGATTATCATGCGAGTCATCGCCGACAGCGCGCCCGGTTACATGCGGGGGCGTGTTTACGATGAATACGCGGACGGCGTTTGGAAAGAAGCCGCCGAAAAGGAGACTCCCGCCGCTGTGGTCGAAAAGGCTTACGAGGGCATGTTGACGTTCAAAAGTTTTTTCATTACCCCGGAACGGTCGCAATATTTCTACCAATGCCAGGTCTATCAGGACGGCAAATTCATTTCCGACGTGCTGCTGGTCCCCGGCACCATTGAAAAGCTGGATGCGATCGCCACCCGCGCCTCGATCTCCGAAAGCGGCATCATCAAATTGGACGAATGGCAGAAAGACGGCGGCTATACGGTGTTTGCCTCCGGCGGCGTTAATGAAGCTTATCCGAAGCCGGTAACGAAACTGCCGTCGTATTATCGGCAGGTTCCTCCCGGCATTCGACCGGCGCTTCGCGAAATTCTCGCTTCGATCTCCGGCCTGAAAGCCGCGCGGGCCGATGCCGAGCGCTTCCGCCTCCTGCTGGAGTGGTATCACCGGAATTTTCAGTACAGCCTGAGCTGGGAGGGCGATCCGGGGGCTGACCCTGTCGTTCATTTCCTGAAAAATGTCCGCAAGGGGCATTGCGAGCTCTACGCCGCTTCGATGGCCCTGCTGCTGCGCGAACAGGGCATTCCGGCCCGTTACGTCACCGGTTTTATCTGCGAAGAACCGCATCCGTCGGGCAAGTACTATGTGGCGCGCCTTGGTAACGCCCACGCCTGGCTGGAGGCGTTTGACCGCCAGAACCAGCGCTGGATTCTCCTCGAACCGACCCCCGCCAGCGAAATCGGCGGCCCCCGCGGCGAATGGAATACCTTCAGCGATTGGCGTGACCGTATCAATCAGGGATGGCAGCAATTGCTGGCCAGCTTGCGGCGCGGACTTTTCGCGGACGCTATTCTGAATGCCTTGGATTTCATATGGACGATCCTGCGGAGCACCTTGGTCAACCCGGTCGGAATTCCACTTCTTGCCGCACTGGGTATCTGGTATTGGCGCAGGCGCCGCCGGAAACGCCGTTTCGGCGCCGGACGCGAGTTGCCCCGCGAAATCATCGCCCTCGGCAAACTTTATCGCAAACGCGTCGCCGCCTGGGAGAAAAAACTCGCCCTGCCCCCGGAACCGGGCCGCACTTCTTCCGAACTGCTTGAACTGTTACGCCGTTCCGGCCGACTGACCCCGGAAGAATTGATACAGGCCGAAGAGTTCATTTACCGTTATCAACGCCTGCGGTTCAGCGCCCGCCCGGTTTCCCGTGAAGAATTAAAAGCCTTGGCCGGCATAGGAAAGTAGAGGGATTTCGCTCTGCGAGCGATCAGCGGCGGGTACGACCCGCTGCGACTGGACTATAGAGGGAAATGTATTATTTCGCAGGCCAAGACGTCACCCTGTCGGCAAAAATCGGGAAACAGGGTCGCAGGGAAAAACCCGGATCTGTCCGGGTTTCTCCCCGGACAAAAAGAACTTCGCGGCGGGCCGTTGCCCGCACGCGGTCCAGCGGCGGAACGCTGGTCGCTCATCGGGCGAAATCCCTTTACATTCAATTAGAAAATGGAAAAGCGGGGTTTTTTCATGGTTTTGGTTGATAAAAGTGTTTTAAGCGTGTATTTTACCGAGTTTAATGGAGATTTCTGATTTAGATGAAGACACTTAATAAATATGTAACCCGGGCGTTTCTGCTGACGTTTGCAATGGCGATCGGTCTTTTGACCTTTGCCATGCTGGGGGCGCGGATGGTTGATATCATTGACCACATCGCGCAGGGGATTCCGCTCAAGCATTTTTTTCAATTTGCGTTGTATACGATGCCGGTGGTGTTGACGTTCACGGTGCCGTGGGCGATTCTGGTGGCGGTGAGTCTGGTATTTGGACGGCTTTCGGCGGACAGTGAGATTACCGCCATGCGGGCCTGCGGCATATCGATCCTGCAGATTGTTTCGCCGGTACTGGTGGTGGCGTTTCTGATGACGCTGGTATGCCTGTATTTGCAGGTGAATGTGGGACCGAAGCTGTTGGGCGAATCGCGAATGATGATTTCCGGCGCGGTGGTGGAAAATCCCATTGCCATATTCGAACCGGGCCGTCAGGTGCAGTTCGAGAATAATTTGATTTATATTGATGACAAGGTGGAAGGCGACCGGGTCAAGAATATCCAGATTTTTACGATGGATGACAAAAGCCGTGAGTACGAGCAGGACATTACCGCCGCCAATGGCCGGTTTCTGGTGGACCATGAGCGGCAGATTTTGACGGTGGAACTTTTTGACTGCATGATCCGCGACCGCAAGTCCAAGCCCGAAACCCGGGCGTACAGTGAAAAAGTGTCGTTTTCTTTTAACTACGGGCAGGAGTTCAACAAATTTCGTATCGGCATTAAGCCCAAATATATGACGATGCGCGATCTCCTCGCCAGAATCCATATCGACCGCAAGCTCGGGCGTGACACCACCAGTCTGGAAGTGGAAATGAACCAGCGCATTGCGTTCGCCCTGTCGCCGATCGCCTTTATTCTGTTGGGATTGCCGCTGGCGATCAGGACTTCGCGGCGCGAAACGTCGGTCGGTATTTTTCTGAGTGTGGTGTTGGGCGGGTTCTTCTTCCTTTCGATTATTCTTTGTGAATCGCTCACGTCCCATCCGGCGTTGATGCCTCAATATCTCCTATGGCTGCCGAACCTGATTTACCAGATAGGCGGGGCCATTATGATCTACCGGATCGTCAAGCACTGATCTTGCCTGAAATCAAGGGTTTCCGGGCGAAGGGTTGACATTTCCCTCTTAAGATGAAGTTCAATCAAGAGGTAAATGTTATGAGTGACTACAGCTATTTATGGAAACGGGAAAATCCCTTTTATTCTCTGCACAAAGAAACCTGGGAGCGTTCCCGGGACGCCTACTCGGGCGGTTCGGACTATATCGACCTGGCGCTGATCAAGCATATTTCCGAGGTGGATGTGGAGTTTGTCGAACGCCGCAGGCGTGCTTATTATTTCAACTATCCGCGCAAAATCGCCCGGTTGATCACCCAATACGTTTTGTCCGAGGAACCCCGCCGCCGCAACGCCGCTCCGGAACTCGAAGAGGATTTCTCGCGCAGCGGCCTGCGCACCAATGAAGTCATGCGCCAGTTTTCAACCATGCTGAACGTGTATGGGGAGGCGTGGCTTCTGGTGGACATGCCGGAATTTTCCGGCGAAATAGACCCCGAGCGTCAGAAACGCGAACGCATCAGGCCCTATGCCCTGGCGCTTTCGCCGCTGGCCGTCGTCGATTGGAGCTACGGCGAAGACGGAGCGTTGGCCTGGGCGGTGGTGGCTGAAAACGGGACTTATTCCCCCAATCCTTTCCTTCCTCCTGTCCGTTTCAGCCGCCGCCGCCTCTGGACCAGGGACGGCTGGTTCCTCTTCGAACGCGAGAACGAAACCGGCATGGTTTTCCTGAAGGACAGCGCTGCCCACAAGCTCGACCGTGTACCGTTGATCCGGGGCATTGAATCCGACGGCTTCGGCATGGACGCCAATCATTGGTTCGAAGACGCCGTCCGTATTTCCGATGCCATTTTGAATAATGAGTCCGAGGCGCAGATGAACGCGGTCAAGCAGATGTTCGGCCTCCTCGTCATTTCCGAAAGTTTCGCCCGCAGCGCCCGTGCCAACACCCCCGACTCCTCCTCGGAACCCGGCGGCGGCAAGTTCAGCCATATTCTCGCCCGTTCCGCCGCGATCTGGGAGAGTAACGAGGAAAAGGGCATCAGCCGCTACATTTCCCCGTCCGGCATTGAAACTCAGGCGATCCGCACTGAAAATCTGAACCTGAAAAAAGAACTATTCGATGTGATCGGGCTGGCGGTACAGAAAGACAGCGCCACCGAACAGACTGCCGAATCCAAGGCCTGGGACCACCAGAATGTCAAGCAGTTCCTGGTCTCCCGCGCCGACATCCTTGAACAGGCCGAACAGATGGCGTGGGAACTGATGCACTGCTGGGACCGGAGTGTGGAGGTGCCGGAGGTCGTCTACAACCGCGATTTCGCCGTCACCGAACTGAAAAGTTCCGTCGAAGCCCTGCTCGGTCTGGAACAGATCAGCCACAGCGGCGAGTTCAGCAAGGAGATCGCCCGCAGTGCCGTGGGACTGCTGGAAAAGATCAACCGGATTTCTCCGGCGGCCCGCCGCAAAATCCTGGAGGAAATCGATCATGCTGGATGATAAGTTCAATGAAAAAATTACGATCCGTATTCCCGACGCCGTGGTCGACGGCGTCATGACCTATCAGGACTACGTCGGTCAGGCGATGGTGACGGAAAGCACCTCCGCACAGATCGAGCCGAAGTCCAAAGTCACGCTGAACCGGACATTTCTGGTCAAGACCCGTTGTGAACCGTGTCCCGGCGCGATTATCCTTTACCACGACGAAACGCACTACCTGAAAACGGTCCGAAGCTGTCGCAATATCACCGGCGAACTGGAGTGCTACCGATGCACAAGCTGAATTCGTCGTTCACCCGGACCGCCGACCAGCAAAACGCCGTCAAACTGTTAAAAAGCCGCGCCGCCAACATCCTGTTGTTCGGCGGTTCGCGTTCCGGCAAGACCTTTATCCTGATCTATGCGATCATCTGTCGGGCCTTGCAGGCGTCGGAGAGCCGCCATGTGATCCTGCGTTACCGTTTCAACGCGGTTAAACAGTCGGTCGGTTACGACACGCTTCCGAAAGTGATGAAACTGGCGTTTCCGCGCCTGCGTTACGAACTCAACCGCAGCGACTGGTTCGTCCGGCTGCCGAACGGTTCCGAAATCTGGCTGGGGGGCTTGGACGATCACGACCGGGTGGATAAAATTCTGGGCAAGGAATACGCCACGGTTTATTTCAATGAATGTTCGGAGATCAGTTACCATGCGGTGACGACCGCGATGAGCCGCTTGGCCCAGCGCACGGCGGTGCCGAACAAGGCGTTTTTCGACTGCAATCCAAGCGGGAAATCGCATTGGAGCTATCAACTGTTTGTCGAAAAAATCGAGCCGCAGGGCAAAACGCCATTGAAGTTCCCGGAACGTTACGCCTGCATGCAGATGAACCCGCAGGGAAACTCCGCCAACCTGCCGGAAAGCTACATCGAGGAAACCCTGGCCGGATTGCCGGAGCGCCAGCGCCAACGCTTCCTTGACGGTTCCTGGCTTGACGACATGGCGGGGGCGCTCTGGCAGCGTGCCATGATCGAGCCGTTCCGGGTGGTGAATCCGCCGTTGTTGACCCGGATCGTCATCGGGGTGGATCCGGCGGTTACGTCGCGCCCGGATTCGGACGAAACCGGCATTGTCGCCGCCGGACTGGGGACCGACAACCATTATTATGTACTGGGCGATGCTTCTTTGCAGGGGACTCCCGCGCAATGGGCGGCGGCGGTCGATGATCAATACCGTTATTTTCGTGCCGATCGCGTAGTGGCGGAAGTCAATAACGGCGGCGATCTGATTATCGCCAATCTGCGCAACGTCAACCCGGCCATAAGCTGTCGAAGCATTATCGCCACCCGCGGCAAACTCGTTCGTGCCGAACCGATCGCGGCTCTTTATGAACTCGGACGGGTGCATCACGTCGGGATTTTTCCCGAGCTGGAAGACCAGATGTGCAATTACAATCCGTCGACGACCGCTTACAGTCCGGACCGCATGGATGCGTTGGTATGGGCGTTGACCGAGCTTTCGGGGAGTGCCGGCGGCAGTCGCGCCATCATGGCGTAACGAAACTCAACGGCGGTAGGTTTTGCCGAAAAGTTTCATGACTTCCTGCAAGTCGCTCCAGACATCGCGCTTGGCCTCCGGACGGCGCAGCAGAAAAGCCGGATGATAAGCCGGCATGACTTTGATCCCTTTGTATTCGCCCCATTGGCCGCGGCGGCGCATGATTCCGGTCAGTCCCAGGATGTATTGCAGGGGAGTCGCCCCCAACAGGACGATGACCTCGGGCTGGATCACTTCGATCTGGCGCTCCAGGTAGGGGAGACAGGCGTTGGCTTCGTCGGGCAGCGGCACCCGGTTGTTCGGTGGGCGGCATTTGACGATATTGGCGATATAGACTTCCTCCCGGCTGAACTGCATGGCGTTGATCATCTTGGTCAGGAGTTGGCCGGCGGCGCCGACGAACGGTCTGCCCTGTTCGTCTTCGTCCATGCCGGGTCCCTCGCCGATAAACATCAACTTTGCCTGCGGGTTTCCTTCACCGAATACGACATTGTTCCGGCGCTGATGCAGTTCGCAGTTTCGGCAGGTCAGCGTCATCAGCCGGAGTTCATCCAACGATAATTCGTTGAGTGGGCAGGGCGTAATCTGCTGGTGGCGCTGGAATACCGGTTTCGGAATGGGAGCGAACGCCGGGGATTTTTCTATCGGTTTTTCCGGTGCGGAAGGAATTTCCGGCGCCGCGGGCTGTGGAGGAGCAGGCGGAGCGGAGGCTTTGGCGGCCTCATTGTAAAATTGGTCGAGAACCTCCGGCGCCACCGAGGCACGCGGTGATTTGGCCTGTTCGTGTTTCAGGCACTCCATCATGGCGTCGAAAAATGGCGGGGAATCATTCATTGCTGAGTTTCAAGTTTCATTTGATGGCTGACATCGTCGATGATCCGGTCCAGGGAGAGCGTCGGGCGCCAACCGGTCAGCTCGTTAATTGCGTCCGTGGAGGGACGGCGGCGCAACATGTCTTCGAACCCTTTTTCGCAGGCTTTGTCATAGGGGATCATCTCAATGGCGGAATTGCTGCCGAGCTGTTTGATGATTTTTTCGGCAAGTTCCTTGATGGTAATGACATCCCGGCTGCCGATGTTGAACACACGCCCGATGGAATCCTTGCATTCGGCCAGGGAACGGATCGCCCGGACCGTGTCGAATACATGGCAGAAACAACGTGACTGGGTTCCGTCCCCATATACCGGAATCGGTTTGTCGGACAATGCCGCCGATACCATTCGGGGAATCACCATGCCGTAACGGCCAGTCTGCCGGGGCCCGACGATATTGAAGAACCGCATCACGGTTCCCGGAAAGCCGGAGGCGCGGTGATGTGCCATCAGATAAAATTCATCCAGCAGTTTACTGCACGCGTAGGACCAGCGGGAATGGTACGGGGAGCCGATCAGCAGGTCGTCCGTTTCGGTGAATTCGGGTTCTTTGGATTTGCCGTATACCTCGCTGGTGGAGGCGATCAGCGTGCGTTTGCCGTGCAGTGCAGCGCTGTTCAGCACCCGTTCGGTGCCGTGTACGTTGGTGATGATGGTATGGACGGGATCGTGTACGACCAGTTCCACGCCCACCGCCGCGGCCAGGTGGATGATGATGTCGGAATCGGCGATATCGCGGTCAAGCCCGGCGTATTCCAGAACATCCGCCTTGACGAAACGCAATGCGGGATTGTCGATGACACCGGCAAGGTTGGCGGCCGAACCGGTGGCCAGATTGTCGATGACTTTGACCTGATGCCCGTCCGCCAACAGCGACTCGGTCAGGTGCCCTCCAATGAATCCCGCCCCTCCGGTGATCAAATACTTCATACGAATCTCCAGTTAATTCGCCGCCTGCTCCATACGGTTGGTTTTCGGACGTACCAGCCATTTGACGAATGCAATGACAGGGGCGGAAAAGATATAGATATTGATAAGGATCGCCAGGGCATTGATTTTGAAAACCCCGATGATCACCAGCAGAATGACCAGAATCACAAAATTGCGACCGTTGCGCCTGGCCGCGAAAATCCATTTGCCGACATGCAGATACGGAATGTTGCTGACCATCAGAAACCCCAGCAATGCTGCGTAAATCGGCAGATAGAGCGCCAGTTCCACCGAAAAACGGTCGTACAACCCGGTTCCGTTGAATACCAGCAGCACACTGCAGACCCCCGCCGCCGCACCCGGCGACGGCAGTCCGGAAAACTGTTCGCCGCTCTTTTTGTGGGTCAGCGCGTGGACGTTGTAGGTGGCCAGCCGCAGGGCCGCTCCGCCCATGTAGATGCAGCTCATGGCGTATACATAGATGTCGAACCTGCCGGTGGCGTCGTTGATCGAATGCGCCATTACCGCGATAATCGCCGCCGGAGCCACCCCGAACGTCACCATGTCGGACAGCGAATCCATCTGCATGCCGTGCATGCTGGCCGCGTTGAAAATGCGCGCGGCGAACCCGTCCAGCGCATCGAAGATCATGGCGAACAGGATGATCCAGGCGCTGATCAACAGCGCCCGGTTGTCGTATTCGGAATTGTGAAAGGCGCGGATCGTGTAGAGAATGGCGGCGAAACCGCACAGTGAATTGCACAGCGTCAGGGTATTGGGGACATACTTCAGCCACCGGTTCCGGGTGACGACTTCCTTGAAATTCTTTTTTGAAATCCGCATGTTACACCGCTTTGTTGTCATCCCGCAACCGACAGAGAATGGTACTGCCGGCGGATACCGCTTCGCCGATATTCACACAGATTTTCATCCCGACGTTTTCCGGGAAATAAAGCTCGGTGCGCGAACCGAATTTGATCATGCCGTAAAGTTCGCCCTTGATCATTTGCCGGCCGGGCTCCACCGGGCAGACGATCCGTCGGGCGATGGCTCCGGAAATCTGCCGAACCGCCACCGGAAATACCTGTTTGCCGACGGTGCCGCTGCCGACGATGGTCATGGCTTCGTTTTCCTTTGAGCACTGGGGCGAACGGGCGTCAAGGTAGCGGCCTTCCCGGTAATGTTTGGAACTGACGGTCATCGCGCACGGGGCGCGGTTCACATGGACGTTCAATACCGAAAGGAAAATTCCGATCCTCACCACCCGCTGGTCTTTGAATTCGGAAAATTCGCAATCTTCCAGGACTTCGATATCCTTGATCACCCCGTCCGCCGGGGAAACCATGATATCCTCATCGGTGGGAATATGGCGATGGGGGTTGCGGAAAAACGCCGCCAGACAACACCAGGCGAGCGCCGCGATTCCAATCAGCCCCCAGCCCAGCCATTGAACAGCTTCGTATCGACAAAGGAATACTCCGGCTCCGATCAGGACCAACGCGATAATTCCTCCTCCGAACCACTCCCTGAAACCGTACCTAGTTAATGTCATTTTCCATTTTCCCTTATATTATAAGTCGCTTTCGACCGATTTTTCAGCTTCTTTCAACAATTTTTCCATTCGCCGGCGCTTCCGCAATTCTTTCCGATTCCGGCTCTTGATCACCAGCAGCTTAACCACGAAGTACGCGACCGGAGCCGATACCAGCGCCAAAAAAAATCCACCCAGGAAAAACGAGGCCACAATACCGCCGCCGAGCTTGCTCAGCACTTCAAAACTCGGCTCCTCGGTAAACTGGGCGATCATGTCTTTCACGCTGGCATAGTTTATCGGCTTGCCGATGATGTAACTGCCGATCCACGTCTGCAGCGGATAAATGAACAATATCGTCACGTGGTTGGTCACAAACGTTCCCGCCACCGCGCCGATCCGCGAGCACCTCAACACAAACGACAGCGGTATTGATACAAACAACTGCAGCCCGAACGGAATCGCAAAACCGATCAGCACTCCAAGCGCCCAGCCGCCGGCGACAGACCCGGGCGAACCTTTTTCCTTGACGAATTTTGCGTAATAGTAGAGGAGTTTCGATTTATTGATTTTCAACATTGAAATTCCTTATATTCCATAAAACTCAATCATAACCATAAACATAGCGCAAGCAGGCGATTTTACAAGGAGAAAACCAAGGAAAAATGAACCCGGAAGGCGAGATTTTCACGATTGCAGGGACAGTTTCCCTGTCGCGGACGAAAACGGAATTTCCGCTTTTTTTGCGAAACAGCCCATTGCATTTATTTGCCCTCCCGTTTATATTAAATGATTACAAATGTAATTAATGGGCGGTGCCCAAAATATGAAAAAGCATGTGACGGGTGATTTTGAGCAGGCAAAGGCATTATGACGACAAAGTGACGGGTATTTATCCTGATATGACGATAGGCGCGCCGAAGCGAACAGCGCTCTTCCTGTATAAGGGAAACGCCTGAAAATCAGCGACATAGAGATAGTTTAATGATAAAATTTGGCACAAACAGTCAATAGTAAAGGAGAAACGATGAAAAGATACAGGGTTTTAGGTTGGACGATGCTTTCGGTGGAGGTGATTGTAATCCTGTTTTTCGGACTGGCCATGATTTTCTACCCGGAGCCCTACTCATGGAACACACAATTTCTGAGCGCACTGGGGTTGACCCGCCATGACGGCGGCGCCTCCAACTGGACCTCCTGTCTTCTTTTCGGTTCCGCTCTGGTCGCTGCCGGCGTAGGTACCGCGGTTTATTTTATCCAGCGTGGTCTGGAGTTCGGAAAAGCTTTTCCGCGATGGTTGACGGTCTGCGCCGGGATTGTCAGCGGCATCGCCCTGGCCGCAATCGGGCTGATCCCTTATGACCTTAGCCCGGATATGCATAACTGGGCTACCTATGTTTCGGGCGCGATCGGCGTCGGCGCGGTGATGACGCTGTTTCAGTCCGACAGTGCGTTCGGGCGGCGGGCCGAAAGCATTATCTGGTGCATATCCGGGACTTTTGTCATGGGGATATGGCTATGGCTGAACTATCTGCGCCATATCAAAATGCTGCCTTCACGTCCCACCGCGCCGCTGATGCAGAAAATGATCGTCGGCTTTTTCATTTGTTATATGGCCTATCAGGCGGTGGCGTTGCTGGTGCGGGCGTATCGGAAAAAATAATTATTGCTGAGCCGGACTTTTGAGTGATTGCCGTTCTCAGGAGAGAGTAAGGCGTCGGGAACTGTCGGATAGAATGCTGATCTCCAGATGGAGCGTGTCCGGGGGCAGAATGCCGGTGATCCGCTCGGCCCATTCGATAATGCACCAGGCGTCGGGGGCTCCGAGGTATTCGTCGATGCCGAAATCCAGCGCCGAACGCGCGTCGTTGATCCGGTACAGGTCCATATGGAAAAACCAGCCGCCCGCCGGGCAGGGATACTCCTGGATGATCGTGTAGGTTGGACTTGACACCGGTTCAAGGATGCCGAGGCCGCGGGCGAAGCCGCGCGAAAAAACCGTTTTCCCGGCGCCCAGGTCGCCGCTTAATGCCAGAACGGTGCCGCGCGGTAGCGAGGCGGCCAATTCCGCGGCGAATTTTTCGGTGTCCGCCTCGGAATTGCTGATGAATTCCCTATGCAAACTGGTGCTCATATCCTGTGTTCCTGTCTTTAAGGAGATTGCCGCCGTCGCGGCCGATAACCCCGGCGCCTTCTTCGAAAATGCCGATCCGGGTCAGGCGGGTGGTGAATTTCCAGTTTTGCTCAACTGTTTCGGCCAGGTTCGGGGGTACGGCGAAGAGCAGTTCGTAATCCTCGCCGTCGCCAAGTGCGCCGGAAATATCCGCGCCGGGACGCAGGGGAATCAGGTCCGGGTCCAGCCGCAGGGCCACCTGTGAAGCGACGGCCATCCGCGAGGCATCGACCAGCAGTCCGTCGCTGACGTCGATCATGGCGCGGACGCCGGTTTCGGCCAGAAATTGCCCTTCGGGCAGACGCGGAATGAATTCAAGATGGTGTTCGGAAGTCAGGGAATTGCCGAAACATCCGGTGGCGTACAGAAAATCGCCGCTCCGGGCATTGCGGCGCAGGCATATTTTATCCCGGGCGACCCGCCCGAGAATGGTCAGCGACATGGTTTCGCGAAGGTTTCCGGCGGGAAGACCGGACAAATCGCCGCCGCAGACCGACACGCCCCAGGAACGCGCCTCCTGTTCCAGTCCCTGAAAAAATCGCTCGAACCATTTCAATTTGCTGTTGGTGGTGGCCAGAGAAAGCAACGCACAGATTGGCGAGCCGCCCATTGAGGCGATGTCGCTCAGGTTGCGTTTCAGCAGTTTGGCTCCGATCCGTTCGGGGTCGACATCCGGGAAATAATGGAGACCGCAGACCATCTGGTCGGTTCCGGCCAACAGGTAATCGCCGTCACTGAACTCAATGGCGGCGCAGTCATCGCCGGGACCGATTGCAATATTGCCGCTCTGGGACAGGAGCGGGATGACTTTTTCCAGAATCTTAAATTCCTGCATTCGGCTGATCCTCTTTGGTAAAGACTTTTCCGCGGATTCCTTCCGGCAGCGGATTCCGGAGTGCCGGCAGTTTCTGCAGATATACTTTTTCGAGTCCGGACATGCCTGTCAGCGGGTCGAGGCTTGAGATCGGGCAATCGTTCAGCATCAAATCCCGGATTCCGGTGCCGCGCAGTGCGGAAATATCGCTGACCGGGCAGTTGATCAACCAGAATGTACGGAGGGACATTCCGGCAAGAGGGGCCAGATCATACACCAGGCAGCGTTCGATTTTCAGGGTTTTCAGTGGAAGTTCGATCAGCGGGATCAGCGACACCACCGGGCATTGGGTCAGGTAAAGCATATCGAGGTCTTTGCAGCCGGCCAGCGGTTCGAGGCTCTCAATATTGTTGCCGGCCACGAACAATGCCTGGAGCGGCAGGCCCCGAAGCGGGGTAAGGTCGCCGATGCCGTTCATGGTCAGGTTCAGGACTTCAAGGCGGGAACATTTGCCCAGCGGCTTCAGGTCGGGGATCTTGACCGCGGAAAGCTCCAGGTGGCGGAGCGGCAGCGTGGCGAGGACCGAAATATCCAGTTCGCGGGCATTGCCGCTCACCGAAAGGGTTTCGAGATTCTTCATGTCACGCAGGAAGCCGATACCGTCGGGGGCGGTTACGGTCAGGGTCTTGAGTTTGCGGAGACGATGCAGGGCCTCCGGCCGGAAAAGCGGCGAAAACGCCAGCGACAGTTCCGTCACCGGCAGTTCCGGCAGTTCCTCAAGGCGCAGGTCCGGGCAATTAACGAATTCCAGCAGGCTCAAGGCGTGCTGTCCTTTCAGGAACGACAGGCTGGAAAGTCCGATACAGTTTTCGAAGAAGAGCTTTTCTACGCCGGGCGGGATGAAAAGGCCGGTGAGACGGGCATTTTCCACCCGAAGGCTGTGGAGGCGCAATCCGACCAACGGTTTGAGCGAAAGCTCCGGCAAGTTGCGTTTCACCGCCAGGTATTTGACGGAAAGTTCACGCAGGTTTTTCCACTCGCCGATGCCCTGGAGGCTGATTTCCCGGTCGCTGAAAACCATCAGGGATTGCGGATCAAGTTCCCGGGCGAACTGCAGATCCGTATTGCCGGTTCGGTCAAGGATCAGCTCTTCATAATCATAAGATTTCAGCGGCGAGAGGTCGCGGAGCCCGGAACCGCCGAGGAGCAGGCGAACCTTGCCCGGGGACGACGGCAGGAGCTCCATCCGCCGCCGCAACCATTCCGGGTTGCGGCGCTGGAGTTCGGGGAGGAGCGTCGACAGCTCGCGGCGCGTCTTTTCCGGGATCACCGGCTGGGCGGTCCGGCAGGATGTCAGCGCCAGCAGGATTATTGCTCCGAAAAAGGCGTAGCGGATCTTTTTCATCGTGCTCCGTTGGGCGTGCTTATTTATCGTTGGACAGCTTTGCGCAGAATTCCGCCAACCTGGAGATGGCCTTGCGAATGGTGTCGTCGGAACAGGCGTAGGATATCCGGATAGTGCCTTCGGCGCCGAAACCAAGTCCGGGAACCGCGGCGACATTCGCTTCTTCGATCAGGCGGTTGCAGAATTCAACGCTCGGCACACCGAACGAGGAAATGTCGATCATGACGTAAAACGCGCCGGAGGGGCGGAAGGTTTTCGTGCCCGGGACTTTGTCGAGCAGACTGCAGATCAGTTCGCGGCGCTCGGCGAAAACCTTGCGCATCTTTTCGCATTCTTCCGCGCCGGCTTCGAGGGCTTTCAGCGCGCCGTACTGGGCAAAAGAGGTGGCGTTCGAAGTCAAATGGCTCTGCAGTGCGCCGATTTTTTTGGCGAGCCACAGCGGAGCGGTCAGGTAGCCGAGACGCCATCCGGTCATGGCATAGGCTTTGCTGAAACCGTTGACGGTGACGGTAAGGTCGGCGATCCGCGGGTTCAGCGAGGCGATGCTGATATGGGGTTTGTCGGCGTCGAAGACCAGTTTTTCGTAAATTTCGTCGGAAAGGATCATGAAATTGCGGCGGACCGCGATTTCGGCGATTTTTTCCAGGGCTTCACGACGGTAGACCGCGCCGGTCGGGTTCGACGGTGTGCAGAGGATCATCAGCCGGGTTTTGTCGGTGACGGCGGCTTCGAGGTCGGCCGGGTCTACTTCGTAGTTATTTTCCACGCGGGTCGGGACGAAAACGCATTTGGCGCCGGCGGCCTTGACCATCTGGGGGTAGCTGACCCAGTAGGGAGCGGGGATGATCACTTCGTCGCCGGGGCCGCAGAGCGCCGCGACGGCGATGAAGTCGGAAAATTTGGCGCCGGGCGATACAATGACCTGTTGCGGCGTGGTTTGAATGCCGTTTTCTTCGGCGAATTTTTTCGCAATGGCGGTGCGGAGCTCCATGATGCCGTCGGACGGCGTGTAGGTCGTCTTGCCGGCCATAAGAGCGTCGGCGCAAGCCTGTTTAATTATCTGCGGTGTATCGAAATCGGGTTCTCCGGCGGACATCACGCAAACGTCGATGCCTTTTGCTTTCAGCTCTTTCGCTTTCGCTGAAATAGCCAGCGTTTCGGAAGCGCTCATTTCTCCCATGTTTCCGTACGTCGTCTTTAAATCCTTCATGGTTTTTCCTCGGGGTTTCTAATTTCCGGTCCATCCGCCGGTAATTTTGCCAAAAACCTTTTAATATAGTCGATTTTCTTCTTTTTCGCAAATAAAAAATCAAAAAAACAGTTCGGATTTTCAAATCTCGAGGGATATGGGAAAGGAGCGGGGTTTTCGAGAAAGGGAAGCGGCATGGCCGGAATGCCGCTTGAATCATTATTTTTCCGTTATTTTGTTTTCCCGATCTAGTCTTACTGCATAAATGACTTGTAAAAATCTTTGACGGGATGTATATTGGAGAAGTCGTATCAATTTTATCGGGTTTGATAAAGTAAACCGGAAATCATGAGTTTCCGTTTTTCCGGTCGAATTTAAGGAAAGCGCTGTAATGGGAGTCTTCAGGAAATTAGTCGGGCTGACAGCCTTGTTAATCGGTATTTCCATCCCGGCTTATGCCCAGGAATCCCAGCCGGCGCCTTCATTCAAGCGCATATTTTTCATCAATACCCATTCTTTTACCGACCTGTGGTCCTCGAACATTCGCGCCGGCCTGAAGAATTATCTGAAAAGCCATGGGGTTAAAGCAAGGTATGAGGAATATGAACTGGCCGTCCGTTTTCAACCCGGCATGCACCCGCGGCAGGTTGATATCGAGGCGCTGCAGTCCAAAATCAGCACTACGCCTTATGATTTGATCGTGGTATCGGACAATCCGGCGGCGGATCTTTTCATCACTGGCAAACTCAAGGCGCCGCCGAATACTCCGCTGCTGGTTTCGGCTTATGCGGGAGCGTTGGGAGAGGAAATTCCCTCAAGTCTGAATATGACCGGAGTGAAGATGCCGGACAATCTGGTTGATAATATCCGTCTGACGCTGGCCCTGCGTCCGAACGCGGAGCGGATGGTGGTCATCACCGATCAGACCAGCGAACCGCGGTTCCGCTCCAAATTGCTCCGCAATGGCATCCCGGAGGAAAAGGTCGAGAAGCTTCAATATATCAGCGGCGGCCGTTATACGACTGATGAAATGCTCGGTGTGATTGAGTCGCTGCCGAAGGACTCCGTCGTGTTGTTCGCCTCGTGGCGTTCCTCCAAACAGGAGGACACGGAGGACTGCTACACGGTCCTGCCGCGGATCAAAGATTATTTTCCCGGACTGATCATCGGGAAACTGGAATGTTTCATGGAATTGGGCAGTGTCGGGGGAGTCATGGCTTCGGGGGTCAAGCAGGGCGAGGCAGCCGGAGGACTTGCCGTTCGACTCCTGAACGGCGAACGGGCCAGAGATATTGCCGCCGTCACTGCGGAATCCGTTTATATGCTCAATTATCCGGCGTTGATCAGTGCCGGAATCAAAATGTCGGATGTGCCGCGACGCATTAAATTTCAGGCGGACGGAAGGTACCATGAGCTGGAACTGCTGAATTCGCCGCCCGGATTTCTTCAAAAACATTTGGTGAATCTGATTTTTCTCTCCATTTTCCTGCTGTTCGTGCTGTTGTTCCTTTGTCTGAATATTCTCTTCAAAAGTGCGGTGCAGAACAAGGTCAATACGATGATCGAAAACCTGCCGATGCGGGTTTTTGTGGTGAATCAATCGCTGGATGTGTTGTATTATTACGTGCCGGACTATCCGAAGGAAGAGGATATGACACTGCTGTTCCGGACCATGAACGAGTTTCCGAACGACATTCGGCAGCCTTTCATCAACGCGGTTCAGCAGGTATTCGCCACCGGGCGCAAAATCGAAATGGACTATAAGCTTCACGATCGCCTGCGGCACGCCAAATTTCTGGCATTGCCCCCTTCGAATCCATTTCGTCAGCCGGCGGTCATGTGGATTTCCAGCGACATTACCGATCTTCACATGGTGCATCTGGAAACGTTCCGTCTGGCCGAACGCTTCCGGCTGGCCCTTGAGTCCATCAGCGACGGATTGATCACCACCGACAACGAAGGTAATATTACGCTGATCAACCCCGTGGCCGCCAAGCTTACCGGTTATACCCAGGAAGAGGCGGAGGGGCTGCCGATCGACCAGGTTTACAAGGTGGTCAACTACCTAGACAACAGCAGGATGCCGTCCGCGCTGCGCAAGGCCCTGTTGACCGGTTCGGTGGTTAACCTGGCCAGCCATACCGACCTGATCGCCAAGGACGGTACGCGGCGTCATATTTCGGACAGTGCCGCCCCAATCCGCGATTCGGACGGCAAGCTTAACGGCGGCGTCCTGGTATTCCGCGACGTCACCGACGAATACGAAAAGCTGGATCGGCTCCGTACCAACGAGATTTTCATGCGCAATGCCGCCCGTATCGGCAAATTCACTTATTTCAGGTGCAGTAAATCCGGCAAACTTCTTTATATTCTGGAAGATGAAAATCTCTGGCCGTATGAAAACAATATCATGATCCCGCCCGAAAACTGGCTGGTGCCGGCTGATGTGGCAAACTTCAAGCGGGAATGGCAAAAGGTTTTCAGCGACGACGTGCCGGTGGTCAATATGTCGTATTCGGTTGACCTGGGCGGTGAAAGGCGTTACTTCGAAATGCGGGTGGAAAAATCGGTGAATGAAATCAGCGACCTCCCCGAATATTGCGGCGTTATCCACGACGTCACCTACGCCCGCCAGAGCGAGTTTCGTTACCGGGACAATATGGTCATGCTCGAAACCATCATGAACAACCTGCCCGGTTACGTTTTCGTGAAAAACATGGATAATGAACTTCGCTACATGGTCTGCAACAGCAAGTTCGAAGACATGCTGGGGCTTTCCAAAAAACAGATTATCGGCGCCCGCGACCAGGATATCTACCGGGGCGACGACTTGTCTCCGGCTCGTTCTCCACTTGCCGGACAGGAGATTCTGGACATGGACGGCGGGCTCGACACCGTCGAACGCATCCGCAATGCGACCGGCAAGGAATATATCGTCCGCACGGTCAAAAACGTCGTTACCCAGTCCGACGGTTCACGGCTGCTGCTGGGCATGGGCGTTGACATTTCGCGGCAATACGAACTGGAACAGAAACAGAAAAACGCCATCGCCGCCCTGAACAGCCACGTCGAAAGTGAACGCATTATCAACCAACTGCTCAGCCGGATCAGCATCGAGAATAATTTCGCGCTGATGATCGAAGAAATCCTGCGGACCATCGGCGTTTACGCCGGGGCGGACCGTTCCTATGTCTTCCTGTATCAGGCCGACAGTCATCCCGGATTCTCCAACAATTACGAATGGCGGCGCGAGGGCGTGGACCGCGGGCTGGACAGTCTGACCGACGGCAGTATTTCCCGGCACGACAAATGGCACGACACGCTTCTCGCCCAGAGCGATATCATCATCACCGACATGAGCAACCCGCCGCCGGGATTCGAAGACCAGGTGCATTCCCTCAAGCAGCAGGGAATCCGGTCGCTGATTATTTCGGGGATCTGGATGGATAACAAGCTGGCCGGTTTCCTCGGGCTTGATTTCGTGAACAAGTCCAAGACGTTCTCCGGCGGCGACATCCATACGCTTCACAGCGCGGTGAACCTTTTCCTGATCGCCTGCGAACGGCGGCGGCAGGCCGACCAGATTGAAGACAGCGTCTCGCTTCAGCGCCAGATCGTGGACAATGTCACGATCCCGTTGACCATCCTTGACCATGACCATAACATCGTCACCGCCAACCCGAGTACCGCGCGTGAATACGGCGTACCTCTGAACCGGATCGCCGGCATGAAATATTACGAGGTTATTTACAAGCACAAGGAACCGCCGCAATGGTGGCTTGAATCGGCATCGAAAGATACCACCGGAGTCACCACCACCGAGCAGGATATTAACGGGCGCAAACAGGTAATCACCGTGGTGCCGCTGTTTGACCGGCATGAAAAATTGAAATATTTCCTGATATCGGCGGTCGATATCACCGAGATTACCCGCCAGAAGCAGGAACTCCAGCGGGCAATGGAACTGGCGCAGGCCGCCGATCGCGCCAAGAGTTTCTTCCTGGCCACGGTCAGCCATGAACTGCGTACGCCGCTGAACGCGGTGATCGGCTTCAGCGAACTGCTTCAGCATGACGATATCGGGCACGACGAACAGCTCGAATATCTGCGCTCGATCAATTTCGCCGGCAACGCTCTGCTGAACCTGATCAACGATGTGCTCGATCTGTCGCGGCTTGAGGCCGGTCAGATGAGTATGAGCACGGTCAAGACCGATGTTTCACAGCTTGTTCACGGCATCGTATCCGTATTCAAGCTGAAGGCGCAGGAGAAAAACATCTTCCTGAAAATGGACTGTTCGGGTATTCAGTATCCGCTTTATATCGACAATCTGCGGTTGCGGCAAATCATCCTGAACCTGGTCGGCAACGCGGTCAAATTCACCTCGAACGGCGGTGTCACCATTCTCGGCAGTTTCGAGCCGGACAAAGACGGCAATACCGGTACGCTGAGGATTGACGTCAGCGACACCGGGATCGGGATTCTGCCGGAGAATGCGGAAAAGATTTTCGATCCGTTCGTACAGGAGGGATTTACCCGCGGGCACCATGTGTACGAAGGTTCCGGTCTGGGACTGGCTATTACACAGCGCATGGTCAACCAGATGGGCGGGGACATCAAGCTGGACACCGAGGCGGGGAAAGGCAGTACGTTTACGGTGCGGCTGAAAAATATCAAATTCGAAGAAGAAAGCCTTTCCGAAGATATTCAACCCGAGCATCCGGTCTTTGTGAAACCCGAAACCGGCTATCGGGCGTTGATAGTGGATGACGTGCAATTGAACTTGAAGCTCCTGCAGGCGATGCTGCGCAAGCTCAATATCGAAGCGGTACCGACCAACTCCGGCAAGGGGGCGCTTGAGATTCTGGAAAAAGACAAGCGGTTCGATATGATCCTGACCGACTTATGGATGCCCGGCATGAGCGGCACGGCCCTGACCCGGATCATCAAAGACGATCCCGCGACCCGAAACATTCCGGTGATTGCGATTACCGCGGATACGGAAATCATCCAGAACTCCAACAGTCTGGTCGACGGCACGATCCTGAAACCGATCACTGTGGAAACCCTGTCCAAGACCATCCACGCCGTGATGTGCAAAAAGAGGGACGAACAGCCGGCATAATAATACGTTTTCGGGCGTTTCCGGAGGGATGTTCCGAGGAGTGGAACGGGAACGGCAGGTTGAAAAATATAACTTGGGTTTTATACTTTTCCCCAAAATACCGGGGAAGGGAATTCCCTATGTTTGCAAAAAACTTATTTAGTTATTTGGATTTTTAATAAAGTTGGTGTATATTATTCAGTTGAAGGAACAAGGGTGGCAGCTTCAGGCTAAAGCTTAAACTGGTGTAATAGATTCTCTAGAGGAGTGATCATATATGGAATTGGATTGTTATAACAAGGACGGCGTTTCAGTCATTGCAATCAGGGGACGCCTGTCTGCGGAAAACGTGGAGGAGCTGCGCTCGAAATTCCTTGATTTATTCACCAAACAGCGTAATTTTGTTTTTGACCTTGCCGAAATGGAAAATCTGGACTCCACCGGCCTGGGGGCGATCGTATTCTGCCTGAAAAGCTGTTCGGAATTTGACGGAGTGTTGAAACTGGCCCGCCTGAACCAGAAATCACGCCTCATTTTCGACATCACCAAAGCATACCGCATTTTCGATATTTATGATGATCTGGACGAAGCGATAAAGGCGGCAAAACAATAACGATATTGGAATTCTGGATTTTATACATGGGCGAAACCACCGATAAAAAGTCCCGGACTTCAAAGGAAGATCTTGAACTTATTGAGTTTCTAATGGGGCGCCGGCATGGCATGGAAGTGTCCCACGCGACCCTCAAGATCAAGATATGGAATTTTACCATCAGAAGTACCTATGTTTTTAAGCGCGCTCTGGATGTTATCGGAAGCGTGCTTCTGTTGCTGTGCCTTTTGCCGGTGTTTATCGTGACGGCGATCTGGCTGAAACTGGACTCGCCGGGACCGCTGATTTACCGGCAGGTACGGGTGGGGCTGAACGGCAAACACTTCAATTTCTATAAGTTCCGCTCCATGTATACCGATGCCGACGCCCGTTTGGAAGAGCTTGAGTCGCAGAATGAATCCGCCGACGGGGTGATCTTTAAAATGAAGAACGATCCCCGAATCACGCATTGCGGCCGTTTTATCCGCAAGTACAGCGTCGATGAACTGCCGCAGTTGATCAATGTGCTGCTTGGCGATATGAGTCTGGTTGGTCCCCGCCCGCCGATGCCGAAAGAAGTGGACCAGTATTCTCTTGACGATCGCAAGCGTCTTCAGATCCTGCCGGGCATTACCTGTCTGTGGCAGATATCGGGCAGGAGTGATATCCCGTTCAACAAACAGGTACAGCTCGACAAGGAATATATCAAGAGCCACAGCATTTGGAAAGATCTTCTGATTCTCATAAAAACAATTCCGGCCGTTCTGACCGGGCGGGGAGCTTATTGACCGATGAAAGCGATCATATACTGCAAAGAACAAGGAATGGAATGGGTGCGCAGCTTTTTTCCCGGTTATTCCCCCTATATGCTTCCGGTCGGGAATAAGCCGCTGCTGGAATTCATCATTGACTTCTGCATCCTCGCCGGCATCCACGACATCCGCCTGATTTTCAATGTCGATGAGCCCGAATGCGTGGGTTATTTCGAAGAGGGAACCCGATATGGGGTGAGAATCAGCTATTCGCATGTGTCCGATGGGACGGCATTCCGGGACATCATCGCCCAGAACAAGACGTTTTGCGGCGAGAACGACATTTTTTACTTCCAGGGGTTTCGTTTCGTCGAATACGACAAGAACGAACCGTTCAAGCTGGCGGTCGGTGAAGACGAGGTGTTCGGCTGTCTGGACCGGGAGACCGGCGGTTATGTGGTGTTGGGAAAAAATCGCCTCGGTTCGATTCCGCCGGAGAACCGCGATATTTCGCGGGGCGGGATTGAGATCCGGGAGTCCCGGATCTCGGGGCTGAAGGATTATTTCGACTGGAATATGCGGATGGTCTACGAACTCCGTTCGAATTACAACCTGCCGGGCTACAGCGACTCCCAGGCGTTTATTGTTGGCCGCAATGTCCAGATTCCGAAGGATGCGGAGATTGCCACGCCGGTGATTTTCGGCAATCTGGTTCAATTGGGGAACAGGGCCCGAATTGGTCCCGGGGTAATTATCGGGGATCATTCGCTGGTTGACAGCGACGTAGTCATTCACGACGCCATTGTATTCGACAACTCCTATGTCGGGTGCAATCTGGAAATCATCAATAAAATCTGCTACCGCAACTATCTGATCGACCCGATCAATGAAATTAAAATCGATATCATCGATGAATTGCTGATGACCGAAACCGTTAAAAACGGCATCTGGAAATGTCCGATTACCCAGCGTGTCATCGCGTTTCTCATGCTGCTTATCTATGCGGTGCCGTTTGCGATTCTCCGTCCGTTCCTGAAAATCAAGGCGGTGGAGCTGGACTGTTTCATGGATCAGCAGCACCGGCGGAAGCTGAAACTGCGGTTGTACATCACTCCGCCGGAAGGATGGGCCTGTCGTTATTTCCTGAAACTGAGCCTCGACCGCTATCACCTGCTGCCGCTGGTCCTGAACAAGACACTGCGTCTGGTTGGCAGCTATATCCTTGAGGCGACCGAGGAAAACGCCGAATTGCTGAAGCAGTTTCCCGATTACGCCCCGGGGATATTTTGTTATTCCGAATATCTGGAGCATGGTCACAATCCCGACCAGCGCGCCATTGACGAGCAATACTACATGTACCACGCGAGTTTCTGGAGTAATTTCAAAATTCTGAAAGGCATTTTAATGCACAACCTGTTGAAGCAGGACATCGACAAACAACCCTTGAGGTACTGATTATGCAATGGAATAAAAATAGAATGCCTCAGGAACTTCCCGATGAAAGCAAAACAGAAATTGAGAATCATCAGGAACGAAGTGAACTGATTCTCCTGACCAACCTGCTCCAGCGCGATATCCGCTGTTGGTTTGTCGCGATATACAAAGGATGGATTTTCTATGCGGTGCTGCCGCTGCTTTTCTGCATAGCCTTTTTCCTGTTTCGTTATCTGACGGCGCCCAAACTCTACTCCAGCAGTTGCGGCCTGATCCGCCAGGAGCTCACCGATCTTCGGAACAGCGGCCTGCCTCCGGGTTATTCCAATATCCAGCGCCAGGTTATTTTGAACATGATGGACGGGCGGTCGGTTTTGGAACAGACGGTCCTGCGCCTGAATCTGCCGTATTCCTATCGGAGCTTGTTCAGCAGGATTTCGGTGGCGCTGACCGCGCGGAATTCCAATTATTTCATTATTTCCGCCATTGACAATGATCCCGAAATGTCCGCCAAAATCGCCAACACCATGGCGGAAGCCTTTATCGAAGACTATAAGAAATTGATCCGTTCAAACCTGGAACGGATGTATGAGAACCGTATCCGCAACCAGGCCGGACTTGAAAAGGAGATTTCCGCCATTCAGCAGCGGCTGAAAAGCATGTACAAAGAATGCGAGCTGAACAGTATTGACCGGGAAGAGGCCAACAACAATCAACGGATTATGTTGACCGAGGACCGGATTTCCCAGGCCAACACCCAGATCGCCGCTTTCAAGGAACGGCTTAACGAATTGGAAATCCGGCTGCCGGATGTTCCGGAATCCATTATTACCTACAGCGAAAGCAACGCCAAAAACGATCAGCAGTTGATTCAGGCCAGGCAGAAACTTTCGGAGATGCTGGAACGGTATACCGAAGAGAACCCGCGAATCATCAACCAGCGCAGTCTGGTGGCAAAACTGGAAGCTGAATATCGGGCTCGTGAAGGCGTTGACGAGACGCCGTCAAAGGTGGTCACCGGTCTCAACCCGGAATATATCCAGATCAAGCGCGACATCAACAAGCTGAGCTCCGAAATCGTCTCCAGCCAGAGCGAGATAAAGGAATTTACGGAAAGACTCGTGGAGTTCCGTACAAGGAGAGAACTTCTCACTCGTCTCGGTCCCGATTTGCGGGCATTGGAAAGCGAATTGCGCCAGAAAAAGAACATGCTGGATGTCGAAAACGTTCTCATCAAAGAATTGGAATTGTTTCTGGAACGTTCCTTTTCCGACATTTCAATCCAGGAGCCGGCGCGTGCTCCGAACGGTCCGCTGCCCCGCAGACTGAGTCTGTTCGGGGTGCTTGGATTCCTGTTCGGCATTTTCCTGGCCACCACGATTGTCCTGATTCGGGAACTGCTGAACCTGACTACCCGTTCCGAAACCGACATGGTCAAGGCGCTTCATCTTCCGCCGCTTGCCACCCTTCCGGTGCTTGAGCATAAATATCGTGCCGATTTTTATGGTGCGCTTCAGCTCACAGTGACTCATGTGGACGATATTCTTCAAGGTGAACATTCCCGCAAGCCGGCATTTGCGGTCATAGCCCCTTATTACAGTGCCGATATCAATACCGAGCTTTTCGATGATCTTTACGAATCCATCGCCATCCGCAAGGATTGGAGCTACACCGTGATCCGGAGCGCCCCGGACAATGAAGACACCACGATCATTCCCTACCTGATCAACGACTACCTTTATCAATTGTCCCAAGAGTGCCCGAAGCCGAATAAGAAAAAAACGCTGTATTTCAAACTGGATGATTTGTCGTTTATCTCGCCGCCCGGCGCCAAAGACGTCGAAAAACTGCTGTCCGCCCTGCAATGCGACATTGTGTTCTGGGAACTTTTCGATTTTGAGTTGCACCGGCAACTGTTTGTTGAAATTACCAAAACAGCCAATTTTACGATCATCCCGATGCGCTATGAGAAGACATCCAAGACGAAAGTATTCCGAATGCTCAGGCAATTCCGTACGTCGGGTGTGGAAAATGTTTTCGGCTTACTTTTTGATATTTCAATTAAATTTTATCGCAGGTCATTATGATGATGAAAATACACATTCCTTTGCTGGCGGCGGTGCTTGTCTGCCTGGTGTGCGGTTGTACTTATACGCCGTTCGGTCCGTTCACGGTTCCCAATATTTATACTGTCAAGCCGCCGCAGCCGGTGAAACAGGAAGAACTTGAAGCGGAATTGCGGAAACTGCATGAACCGGACGAAACGCCGTATCGGATCACTCCCGGGGACCAGTTCAGTTTTTCCGTTTATGAATATCTGGAACTGGAAGTCCACAAACTGGTCGTGACGCCGGACGGTTATGTGAGCCTGCCGCTGGTCGGTCCGATTAAAATCGGAGGCCTCTCCCTGGTGGAAGCGACGGAGCTGATCCGGGAACGCTTCTCCAAGTACATCCGCTCCCCATTGATTTCGTTAATCCCTTACTGGATAAATGGATACAACTTCACGATTACGGGGCGTGTCAACCAGCCCGGTTGTTACCCGATCGCCATCGGACAGACCCACCTGATCGAAGCGATTGCCATGGCCAAAGGGCTTCAACAGGGACTGTTCAACGGCGACACCATCGAAATGGCCGACCTTGACAACGCCTATATTTCGCGCAACGGGAAGCTGCTGCCGGTCGATTTCCGCAAAGCTTTCGTCGAGGGGAACGCACTGCACAACATTCCGATCCGAAATGGTGATTACATCTACATTCCTTCGGTCATGAACAGTTCCATTGCCCTGCTCGGCGAAATCAACCGCCAGACCTATGTCGGGTTCAAGGATGGCATGACGCTGCTGAATGCGTTGACTTTCGGGGGTGGGCTGCGCGAAACGCACAGCGCTTATGTCAATATCATTCGGGGCGGGATGAAAAATCCGGTGATTTATGTCGTAAACCTGGATAAAATTCTGGAGGGCAAAGCGATGGACTTCGCGCTCAGGGCCAATGATATCGTCTATATTCCCCCGGACGGTCTCTCCGAATGGAACATCATCGTGCGTAAAGTCATGCCGAGCCTGCAGTCGCTTAACATGATGGCCGGTCCGTTCGGCAATCCGAGCGGGTACATCAATTATGCCCGGTAGGGAACCGCTTTGTCCGATCTGCTGAAAACATTAATCTTCCTGATCGTTTTTCTGGGTGTAATCCCCAGCGGGGCGATTATCGCCAAGTCCAATCCGCTTATCCGCATGATCTGCTTCTGCCTGATGGTCTATTTCACCAGTTGGAGCTGGCTGATCCATATCGCGCCGATCCCGGACTGGACCGGTACGGCCAGGGGTATCGCGTTGTCGATGAGCGACATCCTGTCCATGATCGTCCTTTTCAGCATGATGCTCGACCGCAATTGCAAGGTCACATTCAAACCGCCCGGCACGTTTTTCTATATGCTTTATTTTCTGTTCGCGGTCATTTCGGTGCACAATGCCGTCCATGTCCTGCAATGGGGGTTTGAGATTGCCAAAATGATCTGGATGTATTTTTTCTTTGTATCGGCCTATAACTACCTCAAAAACACCCGTGACCTGTGGGTATTGGTCTACACGGTCTGCGCCACGCTGGGTATTCTGTTCGGATATGGGGTGCTCCAGAAATATTTTCTCGGCATCTATCAGGTTATGAGCACGTTGCCGCACCAGAATTCCCTTTCCCTGTATGTTTCGTTGTTCGGCGCTCTGCTGCTGGGGGTGTTGCTGAATGAAAAAACCAGTTCATTCCAGACTGCTCTTCTCTGCTGCGGGCTTCTCTGGTCCACGCTCCTGATTTTCTTTACTTTCTCGCGCGGCGGGCTGCTTGCCTATTTCTGGGGGCTGGCGGTCGTCGGAAGCCTGTCGGTCGTCATGAGCCGGATGACAACCAAAAAAATTGTCCTGGCTGTTGCCGGAATTCTTGTCGTGACGGGCATGGCATCTTATGCCCTGCCGCGGATCATCAACCGGTTCAGAAATGCGCCGGTCGCTTCCAAAGTCACTCGTGTGAACCTGAACAGGGCGTCCACCCGTATTGCCAATGACTTCATTTTCGGCATTGGGGCCAACAACTACTGCGAATACTCGGGCCCTTTCCGTGAATATGCCAGGGAACAGTGGGAAAATACCAAAATATGGGAGGATTCCTCCCCTTATGGCGGTATTGTGGAATCCGTTTACCTGCTGGTGGCGGCGGAATTCGGTTGGGGAGGGCTGGCGGCGCTGCTGATGTGGTTCCTGTTCTATTTGTACTTGGGATTTCGACTATGTTTTTACCTGCGGGGGAAAATTTGTGTCGGCATTGCCATCGGCTGTACCGGCGGAATGATCGCCAATTACACCCAATCCCTGATCGAATGGTCGTTGAAACAGTACGCCAATTTTTATGAACTGATGCTGATTTTCGCCGTGGTCGCCGTGGTTTGGACCGAGCGGAAATCCATCGCGGCATTATCGAAACGGGGACGCGAATCATGAAAATTCTCCTTGGAGGCATCCCGTTGGGCTGTAATAATATCGGCGACGAAGCCATTCTGGCCTGCGTGATTCGAATTTTCCGCCAGGCCAGACCGGACGCCGAACTGGTGGGGTCCACCCGCGACCGCGAGGGAACGGCCCGGAAGTTCGGCGTCGAAACTGTGCCGCTTTACGGGTTTGAAAGGATGTTTCCGGCCGAGCATTTTCATCGGGTTCTGAAAGATATCGACCTTTTCGTATGGGCCGGCGCCACCGGGCTTTCGGATTATCCCCGGATGGGATGTACCCTGTTGCGGATCGCCCGGAGCCACGGCGTCCAAACCATGGTCTGGAGCGTGGGCATGAATGATGTCTTCAACCCCAGTTTTTTTCAGCTTCGCGGCAAAAAACGGACCCTGTGCGGTCTGGTCCGGAAAATGACCGGTTATGACCTGAAACGGGCCTGGGAGGAACGGATGGTCCTTGCCGTCCGGCGGGAAATTGCCCGTAATCTCGGCGAATGCCGTCTGGTTGTGCTCCGGGACTGGCGCTCGCTGCGGGAACTGCGCCGCTGCGCTCCGTTCCCCGAAGCGGTTGCCGGGGCTGATTCCGCTGTGCTTCAGGATGGTGTGGATTTTGAGAAATTGCCGTGGAGCGCCGAATGCGCCGGGCGTTTCAACAATGCCGCGAAACGGCTTGCCGTCTGCATTTCCGAACAGAATCCGATTCGTCAGCAGCGGGAGTTCTGCGAATGGCTGGACCGTCTTCACGCCGCTCGCCCGGATCTCCTGACCGTTATGATCCCGATGAACCTGAAAACCGATTATGTTCTGATGCGGGAGTTGATTTCAAACCTCGAACATCCCGAACGGGTCATGCTGACGAATTTTGGCGAACCGGAAGAAGTTCAGGCGCTTGTCGGGCGTTGTTCGCTGGTTCTCAGCAGTCGTTTGCACTTGATCATTCTGGCGCTGAATTGCCTGGTCCCGTGTATCGGTATTGCCCGGGGAAGCAAAATTCCGTTTTTTCTGGATGAATTCGGACTGCCTTGTACCGGGTCCACGGAACATATCGACTTCGCCGCGTTGTCGGAAATGGTGAACTATTATCTCGATCTGGAAGGATTCAACGAACAGGCGCGTCCCCGGCGTGAAAAACTGCTGGCCGACCTGGATGGGGCGCGATTTCTGTTGAAACAGGCATTGGACGCCCTGCCGGGGCCGAGAGGCCGTTGAAACGACCTCAGGCGGATGCCTTTTTCGAGCGGGCTTTCAGCCCGTACTTCCAACTGACCCAGGGCATGCGGGTAATGCGTAAGCCCAGCTTATGGGGAAAACGTCCTTGAAATGGCGGTTTGCCGTGTTCCTTCAGGATTTCGTTGAGCTCCGAACGAAGTATTTCCCGGTATTTCTGCATATTTTCGATTACGGCCTGACGAATTGCTTGCGGTTCCGGCCTTGATTTTGCGTATTCGCCCACAGCTTCGGCCACGGCCTCCGGTGTATCCGGCACTTCCTTATAGGCGAACGGCGGATAAATCGTATTACGTCCGCCGAGGTTGGCGGTTTCGACGATCGGGATGCCGCACAGCAGATATTCGGCGCTGACAAACATGGCGCCTTCCTCGCAGGAGAGGCACAGCCCGCATTTCGCCTTGCTGATTTCATCTGGAATTCTGGAGGATTTCACCTGTCTGGTATAGGCCGCATGTTTCAGGTCGGCGAGCGTTTTATCGACATAAGGGCGCTCCGATTCGTAAAAATCGCCGATCAGGCGGAGCGAGGAGACTTTTTCCGCCAGATAGTGCCGCTTGAAAGGGGTTATACGGGCGATGTAAATAGCGTCATAAATTTTTTCTTTTTTGATAATCGGGTATTTCCGTTCGTCGATAAATGCATTCTGCTGGCACAGGATTGTGCGGATGCCGAGCCGGGTCAGGCTCTCGACCTCTTCGGGGGAATTGGCCAGTACGGTGATCGACAGGGCGGAAAGTTCCTGCATGGCCTCGGTCAGCTCTTTAGCAAAAGGTTCGGCCATTTTGGCTGTTTCGTGCTGCCACCCCAGCATCAGAAACAGGTGGATGGAGCTGTGCCCGGCGAACTCCCGGAGAAATTCAGATTTGCGGGAAGTGAAATCCCTGTCGTAGGCGAAGACAATCATGGGATTGCGGTTCAGAACATAGCATGGGAGATATTTTTCCCAGATCAGGCCTTTGATGAATTGCTTGAGTTTATATAACATTTCATTCCCCGGGACCACGAAAAATTTCAGTTTCCAGCCGGTTGTGTTTCAAGTGTACTGTCTTTGGCATTTGGGGATTTGACCGGAACGGCGGGGGAAGCCGGGGGGGTCACTTTCGGAGCCGCAGCCGGAGCCTTGGGGGTCGATATGTCAAGCACCGGAGGTTTTACCTCGACGGGGGGAGCGACCGGTGCTTTTTCGACAGTAGTTTTCTTTTCCGCGGTGGTCTTTACTGGAAGAACTTTTTTCGCAGCTGCTTTTTCGGCAGGGGCGACCGGGGATTTTTCAACAGCAGCCGGAGTGGCCTTTTCCGCCGGGGCTTTTTCCGTAGTGGCCGGCGGGTTGGCTTCCGGAGTATTTTTCGTCCATTTCTGGCCGTAAGGGGAGGTGCCGACAAAAGTGCTGGTGGGTCTTACCGAAATTTCCTCGACCGGTGCTTTTTCGGATGCTCTCGGTTCAGGAAGTTTTTCAATGGCTTTTTCCTTGGCGTTATCGGCGTCCACTGCTTTGGCGGCCTCGGCGGCGCGTTTTTCCTGCTGTTCTTTCAGTTCCTGCTTGAGTTTTTCATCCTCGGTCGGTGAGGGGGGAATGCCCTGTTCGATGGCTTTTTCGCGGAACTTGACCTCGGCACGCCGCTTGGATTCGATCGTTTCCTGCTGCTGGAGCGTGATGGCTTCAGGATCGACAAGCGGTTCCAGTTGGATCTTGATATTGGTTTCCTTCAGTTCCCAGGCGCCGCTGGAGAAAAGTCCCAGGAATGGGAACAGGAAAATCGAGCCCAGGGCATCGATGGTTCCCACCGTGCTCAATTGATTGTTGACCGCGTAAAATGCTTCCTTGTAACCGGGCTTGTAAGCGGTGATCAGCAGCGTCCGGTTCGGATTCACTTCGACGAACTGAGGCGACAGGCAGTGGTATTCAATGCCGTTGATGATGACATAGGCGTCCGCCGGCAATATCGTCAGGGAGATCAGCTTTGGCCCCCGGTTGGTATAAGAACATCCGCTTCCTCCCAGAAGGATCGCGCCGGCAGTGAAAAAAGGTATAAGTTTCTGAACCCACATACAATATATCCTTCAATTTATTCTGAGAACTAATATACTACCGGATTTATAAAAAATCCAACTTGAATCACGTATTTTTCGCCCAGACTGTACAATTCCTTTAAATTATTGCGGCTAAAGCATTCAAGTATGCTTGAAGCCGTGTTGAATCAGACTTTTTCCGGCCGAATATTCAAGGGGGTGATCCTATATTTGCGGAATCCGCATTGAAAGTCGTTGGCTTCGGTGCTATTTTCTGTAGAGATGAAAACAGGAAAAAAGGATGGAACGCGCGATGAAAATGTTTGCCGCAATATTGCTTTTTCTGACGACATCATTCACGGTTTTCGCCCAGCTCTCGGAGATTACCGGCACGCCGAGGGACCGGGAACCGGCGGCGTTTCCGCAGGGCGAGCTGATCATTTTTCCGTTCACGGCCGAATACCTGGCGGTGGCGGGCAGTTATTCCGACTTCTTCGACAAGGAATTCACCGGAATATTCCATTCCCGGATGGGGTTGGCGGAAAAATATTTCAATCAGAAAAAACTGAAAGCATGGTCTTACCGTTTTTTTAATCTTTTCTCCGCGGCGGAAGTCATGGCCGCTTTTTTCCCGAAACTTCGGGACGCTTTTCAGAATCCGGCCCACTTTACCGTCACGGTAAACGGTCGGGAAGTTACCCGGCTCAAACATGGCTATTGGGTGAACGCCGTCGGCTGCAAGCGTGTTCCCCATATCAATGGTCCGGGGACGGAAGTTGTTCACAGCCCGGAACTTGTATTTTTCGCCTATATGCAGTTGGCGCAACCGTTGAAGAATGGGGACAAGCTGAAGATCACCAGCGCTTTCGGTGAAACCGCCGAACTGGTTTACGACGATATGAAAACCATCAGCCGTTCCATCAAGGTCAATCAGGAAGGCTATGTTCCCGATGCCGGACAGAAATATGCCTACCTCGGTCAATGGCTTGGCGGCGAGCTCGGCCCCATGGACCCCTCGCAGTTCAATGGCAGGGACTTCCATATCTGCTCCGCGGATGACGGTCGGATCGTCTTTACCGGCAAGATTGAACCCCGGATGCAGGAGCAGTTCATTAACCGTCCGAACGGTCCCGTTCCGTTGAACGGCGAAATGGTCATGCAGATGGATATTTCAAGCTTTTCAACGCCGGGGCGCTATTTCATTCACATTCCCGGAGTCGGGCGTTCCTGGGAGTTTCTGATCGGTGAGAACGGCATCGGGCGGGCGTTTTATGTACAGATGCGCGGGCTTTTCCACCAGCGTTCCGGCATTGCCAAGGAGCCGAAATACACACAGTGGAGCATGGGTATCGACCATCCTTTTTCGTATCGGGGCGGTTTCATGCCCAATGACCGCCATTATAAAGGCAAGGCGAGCCTGATCACCGATGAAAATGGGAAGAAGGTTGACGTCAGGCATTTCGACGTCGTCAAAGCCACCTCCACCAAAGAGAAACTTCCCGATGTTTACGGGGGATGGTGGGATGCGGGGGATTTCGACCGCAGGACTTATCATTTCGAGGTGGTCGACGCATTGCTTTCGGCCTATCTGCTTTTCCCTGAGAATTTTTCCGACAACCAGCTCGACCTGCCCGAATCCGGCAACGGCATCCCGGATATCGTGGATGAAGCCGCCTGGGGAGTCGACGTCTGGCGGCGCGCCCAGAACGAAAACGGCGGAGTCGGCTGTTGGCTCGAAGCGACCAGCCATCCCCAGAATCCCGATCCCGTAACCGATGAACAGGGGTATTATCTGGCGCTTCCTACCCGCGAAAGTACCATCCAGTACAGTGCTTATGCCGCCAAACTCGCCCGGGCTTACCGGAAGTGCGGACGTGAGGACCTGGCCGAGCTCTTTTATATTTCCGCGGCCAAGGCCTGGAATTACGCCATGA
This sequence comes from uncultured Lentisphaeria bacterium, assembly GCA_937888615.1. GTDB lineage: Bacteria > Verrucomicrobiota > Lentisphaeria > Victivallales > Victivallaceae > UBA5239. The sequence continues at coordinate 67,204 of CALABZ010000133.1, forward strand.
ATCCAGCCAATACGGTATCGACCAGTTTCTCCATCCCGAAGATGGGGAAGTTGTTCTACAAAGAACCGGAAGAACTTGTTCAGAAAGACGTTTTCAAAGCGGCGATCAACCTTTTCCTTTACAATCGCAACCCGGACTTGCGGGCATACATCGATTCACTTGATGTCAAGGCCATCATCAATACGGCCAAGGATGAAAAGAGCGGATATTTTCTGAGTGAACTGGAAGAAGACCATGAAACATTTTTTCTGTTCAGCCAGTGGCATCGTCAGATGATTCTGAAAAAAGCTGATTTTCTGGTGGACGCCCAGCGGCAACTTGCTTACCGGAATATCAGTTGGCCGCCTGACCATCGTTTTTTCATGCATCTGGCATGGGGGCAGGCGCTTCCGTTCAAGAAAGGGAGTTTCGTCATCATGGCATGGCGGATTACCGGCGAGAAGAAATACCGTGACAGTGCCTTGCTCTGCTTTGATTGGATGCTGGGGACGAATCCGATGGGACGCAGCATGACCACCGGACTGGGCAAAGTTTATCCGGTCCGGCTGTTGTCGCTGCCCATGTATGCGTGGCGGGACAAATGGGTCGATCCCATTCCCGGACTGACCACCTACACGTTTACCGGCACCAATAATTATGCGGTGACGGATAAGTTGTTCGGTTACGTGAACCCCCCGCGTTCCGACCATAAATACGGCGGTTGCGACATCACCATGCTGCCCAATTCTCTGAGCGGTGGCAAGACCCTGACGCGGGCGGAATGTTTCGAGGTGGTTCAGAAGGTCATTCCGATCTGGCGGCGTTTCGCCAACCTGGGAGGGTATGCCGTCAACCAGAACGAATTTACCGTCTGGGAAACCATGGCCCCGGCCGCCGCCGCTTACGGCGCGTTGCTGACCCCCGGCTGGAAGCCGCCGCCGGATTGGAAAAAGCTCAAACCGCAGAACGATATCCGCAAAATCCCCGGCTACATTTTCCTGCCGTAGGGAAATCAGTTAAACCGCGTCCAGAGTTTCAGGAAAACGGCTTCGCTGTCGCCGGGTTCGGCCTCCAGGCATTTCACCAGCAGCGCCGGGATTTTCACGCGCGGGTGCTCCCGCAGGGGACGCAGTACTGACGGATTTCGCCACAGGTAACGGAGCGAGAGAAGGAAATTCTTCAAAACGTTGCCGGGCGATTCGCTTCCGGCGTATGCGATTCCGCGGGCCGCGGCGAATGGGTCCGGAAAGGTCCGTCCGCAGATGATTTCAGCGAATTGTACGGTTGATTCCAGGTAAATCCGGCGCATTTCAAGCCAGCGCGAATTCAGGGTGTCAAATGATTCGGGTGATTCGGGCGTTGGAGTGTATTTGTATTGCAGGGCCTCTTCGTAGAGGGAGGCGAGGGGGGAATCCGGATAAAGCCGGCGGACTTCTTCCGCACGTTCCTGACCGTGCTTGCGGTAATGGTGGTTGGCGATCAGCAGCGCGTCGCCGCAGCCGAGAGCCGCTTTGTATAGATTGCGGCGGATAAATTCCGGATCGGCGGCATCGGCAAGTTTCCTGCGGGCCAGCAGGAGCCCGGTGCCGCGATTGAGCAGGAGTCTGGTGCCTTCGCGCCATGGGAGGCGCTCCAGCGGTATGACCGGCGCATCGGCGAAAATGTCCGGATCGCCGTAGATTACCCGGTAGCCGGCGAACAACTCCTGCATCATCAGGGTTTCGGCATTGGCGTAGAGTTCGTTCCGGTCGGCGACCAGGTGGAAATCGACGTCGATGCCGAGGGTGTCTCCCCATTTCCGGGAGAGCAGATGAAAAAGATCCGCGGCTTGCGGGGAATCGGCGATCACAAAAAAATCGAGGTCGTTATAGGGTTTCCCCCCGGGGGTGGCGCCCCCTTCGCCGCGACCGTAGCCGCCGCCGAGAATGACGGCCCGGATTCCGGCGGCGGTATCCGGGAGGGCGGCGATATCGGCGGCGATTCCGTTTATCGCGTCGGAGATGATTTCTTCAACGGCCCGGTTTTGTGTCCGGGTGAACGTTTCAGCGTTCGTCATGATAGTTTTGCCGGAGCTTCAGGATGTTATTGATTTCCTGGCGGCAGGCTTCTTCGTCGGGGTCTTTGGCGGCGGTGTTGAGTTGTTTGGCCAGGGTCAGGAGGTCGGTTGCCCCCATGTTTTCTGCGAATCCGATCAAAGTATGGGTAATGAGGCGGATTTGCGCATAGTCCAGTTTGGTGTTCTGCAATGGTTCAAGCCGGGTACAACATTCATCAAGGGACTGAATGAACGCTTCCAGGTACTCTCCACATTCTTCTTCCTGCAGGTCGAGAATGTTCTTCAGATGCTCAATAATATCCTTTTTCATTTTATCCCGTCTCTCCCTTCAATACGAATCTGGTTTCGTTTAAGCCACAGAATGAATTGTAAGAAATATAATCGGTTATGGATTGCAGGATATGAGTGCCCCTGCCGGAAGTTGCATAATTATTGGCGCCGTTATCGCTGTCATTGTCGTTTTCGTTGATGGTTTCGTTGACAGCTTCCTGGATATTCCACGGGGCGCCCTGTTCCAGCCCCCGGATCTCCAGCCGTTCGCCTTTTTTCTCAACGCTGATATAGATCACCCTTTCTCTTTTGTCGGGGCGGTTTTTACCGTGAATGATGACATTGTTCAGGTATTCATGGACAAGCAGGTCGATTTCCGCGCCCAGCTTCAGGTCGGTGGTAATGGAGGCGAAATCCTCTGCCACCTCGGCAATGGCGGAGAGTTTTGCGGAGATCAGGTGTTGTTTGCGGTTCGGGTCGTGGGTGTTTTTGGTTACGGCGACGAACGTATAATCATCCGGGGCGATGTAGTACCCCATTTTTTCCATCATGTCGCACATCCGGTACGGGAAGATCAGGCCGTCGGTGTCGGCGAGGAGGGTTTCGACCATTTCCCGGTAATCGCTTTCGGCCAGTACTTCCTGATGTTCATTCTCGATATCGTAAACGCCATCGGTCATGGTGATAAAAATTGCATCGTCCGGGAAATTATATTCGAAGTTATCGCTTTCCAGGTATTCCGTATCCTTGAACCACCCGATCGGCAGGCCGCCGCGGCTGGCGTCGCTGGTATACATGGTTTTCTGGGAGGGGGAACCGATGATCATCGGCGGATGTCCGGCGGATTGGAGCGAAATATGGTTGGTTTCAAAATCGATGATTGCCGCCAGTGCGGTCATATAGGTTGAACTTTGCAGTTCCTTGCAGAAAAAACGGTTCAGTTTATTGAGCAATTCGTGGGGGGATTTGTTGTTTTTCTGCACGCTGACCTTCAACCAGGATTGAATGGTGGCCATGTAAAGCGCGGCCGACACCCCGTGTCCGGCGATGTCGCCGATGAAAAGCAGGTATTTGGCCTCGCCGATCTGGATGATCTCGAAAATGTCGCCCGAAACATGCATGGCCGGCTTATAGATCGAAGAAACCATGATATGTTTGTCGATCTCGCACCATTCCGGCAGCAGGATCCGCTGCAGTTCTCCGGCCAGTTTCAGTTCATCTTCGAGTTTATTGCTCCGCTGCCGTTCCACGTTGCGGATGCGGTGATTGGCCACGACTTCCTTGATTTTGCGGATCAGCGTATTTTTGTCGGTCACTTTGTTCAGGTAAAAGGTGTTGCTGTCCCAGACGATTTGGTTGAGCATTTTCATGCTGCCGTCTTCGATCATGGAGGTCAGGAAGATGATCGGACGCTCCATATCGACTTCGCGGATCAGTTTGCGCAGTTCGAAACCGTCGATTCCGGGCATGATGACGTCAAGCAGCACCACATCGAAAAATTCCTGCTTGAACAACTGGAGCGCCTCCAATGCATTGGTGGAGGTAACCACCTTGAATTCGTTCCCTTTCAGAACCCCTTTCAAGATCATCAGGTTCGCCACTGCGTCATCAACTGCCAATACTCGAATATTATTCATCTTTCCTCAGTCGCTGCTCCAGTTGAATTGATATCAGGTCTAATATAATTTCCCGCATGGTTATTTCAATGCCACTCAACCCAAAAATCTAATAAATAAATTTATATTTTATTCAAAAACCGCCGTTATGAAGCGAATTTCACGAAAATTCGGCCGCGAATCGGGGTATGGTTCAACCAATTCATCGGACAATCATCGGCCTGGGGGCCTGTCCGAAACATTCCCTCTGTTCGGACGAAAACGCGCCGGGAGCCGTGCGATCACTTTGGTGCGCAACTCGGCGCGCTCCGCCCCATTCAGCGTGAAAAGCCAAACCGTCACCAAAAACAGCCCGCAACAAATCGACGAACCGCAAAAAGCCAGCCAGAAATCCGATAGCTTCCCCTCAAAATATTGTTTGAATTCCACCGCCGCCGCCGTTCCGGGCAGCGCCGCCGCGATCATCGGCAACCAGGCATGAAACAATACCCGGCGCAACGGCAGATGCAAGCTCTTCAACGTCACCGGCAACAGCACTGTCAGCGTGATGAAGGTCTGCAACGTCATACTGTTAATCAAAATCACCGCCAGGCCGAATGGCCGGATCAGCCAGCAGTTCAGCCCCACCATCAATATCGCCTCCACGATCGTGGCGTAGGACAACAGCCGGTGGTGATCCGCCATGATGAGATACCCCTGCATTCCCTGCCGCAGCGTGATCGAAAGAAAGACGCTTACCAGGAACAATTTGGCCAAAAAGAACACCTCCGGGTTGCCCACGTGAAAGAGAAAACGGAACCATTCGGCGGCAAAAATGAAGCTGGGCAACATGAAGAAAATCCCCATGCCCAAATTAATTTTCAGCGACCGGAGGATGAATTCGGCCAACTCCGCCGTCTTGCATTCACCATGAAGTTTCGCCGTTACCGGGCGGACATTTTCCTGATATTGCGCTGCCCCCATGTAGCAGAAATCGCCCAGCCGGCTGGCCTGATGAAATATCCCGGCGGCGGGAAGGCCCAGAAAGAAACTGATGATCAACCGGCTGCTGCGATTCATAATCAGCCGGGCGATGGAAACGATATAGACAAAACCGCTGAACTTGACAATCTCCCGGTAAATCGGCAACCCGATGCGGAGCGTGAGGTGAAATCCAGGGATCTCCCGGCAGACCACAATGCCGATGACAATATTGGAAAGGAAACTCAGCCCCAACACCAGCACGGTCAGGCTTCTCACCTGTCCGCCGAGTTTAAAAAGCAGCAGCGTAGCGAAAAGCTCGATGATCTTCGACACGGTATTCACATAGTTGCGGAGGTAAAGTTTCTGCAATCCGATGGCAATCTCCGGAAACACGGTGGTGGGAAAAGTCAGCGCACTGCCGACGGCGAAAATCAGAAAGGCCGAGTGACAATAAGCGATTTTCTCCGGCGAACTGACATTGAACAAGGTACCGACGCAGAATGACAGCGCAAAACTGACCAGCAGAATCAGCACCGCCATCGCTATGTAAAAAGCCAGCACCGCCGAAATTACCCGGTTGTAACGGTCAATATCGCTCCGGAATATCCGCATCCCGGTGTATTTCTGCGCGGACGCGCCCAATCCGAAGTCAACCAGCAGTGAATAGGCGAAGACCGTCCACAATACCGCCCACAGTCCGTAATTTTCCGTGCCGAGGTAGATGATGCTCCATCGGGTCACCAGAATGCCCTGGATGAAGCGGACCGCCACGACCAGATAGTTGGTCAGCGTATTTTTGACTAGATTTTCAGCCATGGCGCAACCGGGTTTTTAGCGCTCCCCAAATGGTATGGACGAGCGGCCAATAGAACCATTGAAAAAGCTTTTCACTCACGACAAAGCCGCCGGGCCGGCGGGCCAGCCCGATCAGCGGGATCAAAATCCGGCGGGAAAAGCGGGAGAGCCTAGCCATTTCCCGGTAGGTGCGGAAATTCTCCGGCGCGCCGACCAGCCGCCGGAACTCCTGCCGACGGAGTTCGTATGAAAATTGACGGGCGGAATTCCGGCTGAAGTAGCGGAAGAACAAATCGATATACCAGTCAGCCACTGCCGCCCGCGCTTCCGGCGGAATTGGGCGGGCATGCCAATATTTAAAGAAGTCCAGCAGGTTGTCGGTGATGTCCCGGATCGATTTCGGATTGCTTTTGGTGGTGACGGAGTTTGCCCGTTTGCGGTAGACGTAAAACACCTCCGGTATCGCCGCAAAGGTTTTCGCCGCCAGAAAAACCCGCGGCGTCCATTGTTCGTCCTGATGGCGGCGGCCAATCGGCTGCCGCAGTGTGGCATCGTTTTTTATCAGTTCCCGTCGATAAATCTGATACCAGACCGCGGGCATGAAGCGGCGTTCCATCATTCGGGCCAGTGCCAGCGGAGCCGGGAATACCTTGCCGCATTCGATGGGGTGGGCGAGTTGTTCCGCACCACGTGCCGGGGAGTTCAACTCCCAGCGCACTTCGGCCCGCCCGGCGATAAGGTCGATCTCCCCGAAAGTCGCGATGGCGTGCCGGAAAATTTCCAGCGCTTCGGGTTTAAGCAGGTCGTCGCCGTCGAGGAAGAGCAGATATTGGCCGTGCGCGTGCTCGATGCCGTAGTTTCGTCCGGCGCTGGCTGAACCGGAGCGCGGCAATTCAGTCACGATGAAACGGGGTTCATCGCCGATGGCGCGCCGCAGGACTTCCAGCGTACCGTCGGCACTTTCTTCGCAGACGATCAATGCTTCGAAGTCGCCGTCACTCTGTTGCCGCAGTGAATCGATCATTTCCGCCCCAAAGGGCGCTACATCGCAGGCCGGAACGACGATTGAGAAAAACGGTGTCTTGTCCATAATTTACAATCCAAGTTTGCGCCACAGTTTCTTCACCCGGTGCCAATGCGGGGCGAGGGGGGCGCAGAGACGGAAAAACCGTTCATTTTTTCGTTGGAGCGTCGGCGGCAGCGGGGCGAACTCCGGCAGCAGTTTTTGCGCCTCGCACCATTCAACCAGCGCGATCAATTGATCGTACCAGCGCAGCGCGTAAGGGGTCCACTGCGTCTGCCACGGCTTCGGATTGTAGGCGAAATGGGCGAAGTAGGCGGTTTTGGGGTTGTCCAGCCGATAGCATTGCGTGATCGGCGGGGCCGGTTCCCAGCAGGAAAGCAGCGAATTCAGCACCGATTCGTCGGTTTGGAAATAGGGGGAATCTTTGACCGAGACGATGCCGACATCTTTCGGCAATACCTTGTCCATCTGTTCGATCCAGCGTTTGAGCAGGGCGGAGTTGCGCTCGAGCGACACCCCGACCACGCTGGTACAGATATCCGGAATGTCGCGCCGTTCCGGCAGGCTGTCGACATCACGCAACCAGGCGGCGATCGTTTCCGGTTTCCGGGCGAAGCCGTGAGTGGCCAATTCCGCCGCCGAGTAGGCGCGGGAATAAAGTGCCTCTTCCTCGCCGTAAAGATAGGGCGAACAATTGCCGGTAAACATGCCGTCGGAATCGATCCAGGTCGCGTAGGGCGTTTCCGCCTGAAGCATCAACAGCGGTTTGGTGACACAGACGCACCGCCGGTCGGCGGTGGAAAGGCGGACGATTTTCAAGTTCGGCCATTTCTCAAGAAACTCCAGCCATTCGGGCGTCCAGGAGTAGGCGCCGACCAATATTTTTTCGCGCATTTCCCAGCGCCGCATCGAAGCGATCAACAGGAAAACGCCCCACGCATAATTTCGGTCTCCGGCGGCGACCACGGTACGAATTTCAGGCGGCAATTCCACGAGTTTCATACAAAATTCCTATTTTTTTCTCTAACGAGAATTCAATTCCGTCCGTTTTCCGAACAACCGAGCCGCCCATGTTTCGGCATATAAAATTGGGAAAAACAACTGTTGTCATTATCCAGTCGCGACATTGTCCGGTCCGCACGCCGCCGATTCGATTCATTGCTTTTCCTTCACGTACAATTTACTGCTTCCGAAGTGATTTTTCCAACTTAAATTGTTCGATTTATCAGAAATCTGTTCGTAATTGCCCAGGAAAATCCGGGAGAAAGCGCATTTTAACGGCGCCAGGCTCGGCCGCCACCGATATTATGTCGATTCAGTGGTCGGACCAGTTTTTCGATTCGGATTGTAGCCGATTCGTACATATCGTCGGGGCCCATCGTATTATGCTTCAGGAATTACGTTTTTCCGGTATTTTGGGGTGTTTCCATTCAGGAATACCCGCCACAGGAACAACGGGTTGCCGATGATATAGCGTTTGAACAGGCGCCGGGGTTCGTTGTACAACCGGTAAGTCCATTCGATCTTCATTTTCAGCATCCAGCGCGGAGCGCGCGGGATTCTGCCGGAAGCGAAATCGAACAACCCTCCCACGCCAATGGCGACCTTGCAGCAGAGTTCGTCCCGGTGCGCGAAAATCCATTTTTCCTGTCGCGGCACGCCCAGCGCCACCAGCAGAATGTCCGGTTTCACGCGGTTGATGTCGGCGATAACCGCTGCCTCGGCCGCTGCGTCGGCGAAGTATCCGTGAGAACAACCCAGGATCCGAGTGTCCGGAAAATCCCGTTCCAGATTCGCGCGCGCTTTGTCCGCCACCCCCGGCGCCGCGCCCAGCAGGTATAGTGAATGTCCGCTTCGGCACAGGTGCGGCAGCATGTCGGTGCCGTTGACGTTTTCGCGCACCGGACAACCGAGAAGACGGGCGGCTATTTCCACGCCTACGCCGTCGGGCAAGACCAGATCGCAGCGGTCAAGCAGGGCGGCGTACTCGGGGTTGGTGTAATATTGGTTCAGGCAGTCGGCGTTGATGAACGCGCAGACGTTCGGGTGTTTCTGCGTACCGGAAGCCATTTCATCAATTTTTTCCAGGGCTTGTTTCATGGTACAGGAGGCGAAACGGCAGCCGAAAACTTCGCCGTAGCCGAACCATTCCGCAGTCAGTTTATGCACGTGACGTTCCCATGAGAACTCCTTTTCGCGTTTCAATCCGTGCGCCCGGAGCTCACTGCGTAAATTTTGGTCGATCAGGGTCCGTTCGATGACCTCCGCCATGTCCGCCGGGTCGGCGGGGTCGAACAGTGCGGCGGCGTCGCCGGCGATTTCGCCCAGCGAGGAATTGTTCGAGCAAGCGCAGACCAGGCCGCTGGCCATGGCTTCGATCAACGACAGGCCAAATCCTTCGAAGAACGATGGAAACACATACAGCACAGAGTGCTTATAATAATTGTAAAGCTGTTCGGCGGTGATGAATCCCGGCAGCTCGATGGAGTCTTTTTTCGGGGATTCCGCCGCCTGTTGATGGATCTGTTCCGCGCCGGACCAGTCGGAACCCGCCATGACCAGTTTGTATTCATCGGTAATGGAATCGGGAAGCAATTCCCAGGCTTGGATCAGGTTCCGGTGATTTTTGCCCGGTACTTCGATCCGGGAGACATAGAAAACGACCTTTTCCGCGGCGTCGTTGGCGTCCAGCGGCAGATGGGAGCGGTCGATGCCGTTGTAATTGAGCATGATCCGTCCGGGATGGACTTTCCAGTAAAGGGCGATATCGTTTTCTGTACTTTGGCTGATTCCCACCAGTACATTAGCGTAGGCGCGGGCGAAAGACGGCAGGATCATTTTGACGTAACACATTCGGAATAAGTCATATTTGACCGGGATGTGATATTGGGACAGATCATGGACCACCGCGAATGTCTCCAGGCGTCCCGAATGCGCGATCATGCGCCGGTTTGCCGCCAGAATGACCAGCCGGTCGTAATCCCTGGCCTTGATCTTAAACCGCAGGACGAAAAAACAGTACAGCGAACTGACGGTCGCCCGGTTGCAGCATTTCGGCAGGACGATTTTGTCGAATCCGGGGAAGAAGCCTTGTGCTTGCTCCTCTACGATCAGGGTCAGTTCATGACCCTGTTTTTTCAGTTCGGCGATTACATTGTTGATATAAACCGATATGCCGGAATGCCCCTTGTCATAGGGGACGCAGCACAGGAGAAACTTCATTGCATATTCTCCCCGATAAATGCGTTCCAACCGGCAATGAAGCGGTCTTCTGAGAATCTTTCCCTTACCAGCTTTTCGCCGTTTTCTCCCATACGGCGGGCGGTATCGGGATTTTCGAGCAGGGTATCGATGGCCCGGGCCATGCCGGGTATGTCGCCGGGCGGCAACAAAATGCCGTTTTCACCGTCGATCAGGTATTCGCGAATGCCGCCGACGTCGAAGCCAATCAGCGGCAGTTTATGCGCCTGCGCCTCTGGTCCTACCAGCCCGAACGGTTCCTGCCAGCGCCACGGCAGGATCACCGCATAGGCGCGGGCGAGGTATTTCTCGGGCTCGGAAGTCCAGTTGTGGAAGTGGACCCGGTCCCCCAGCGGGGCCGCCTGGCGTTTTAAATTCGACTCGTCGTTGCCGGTGCCGAGGATGTCCAGCGTGCATTCACCGCGGACCAGCGGCAGGGCTTTCAATAGTTGGTCAACCCCTTTGCCCTTGACTAATTGTCCGAGAACCAGTAGCCGCGGGATGTCCTTGCTTTTGTCCATCGGCGGTATTTCGTAATGACCGATCGCCGGCGGAATCAGGGCAATCGCCTTTTCCGGGATTCCCTGCCGGATCAGGACACCACGCATGAATGAGGAAATGACGATGAATTTATCGCAATTCTTCACTTCTCGCCACAACCGCCGGAACGGCAGTCCCAAGTTGAACGGCGGCTCATGCAGTCCCTGGAAGCGCTTGAGCGACGAGCACAACGTGCAAGGCAGATAAGAGTAGGCGCGGGAACAATTTTTGCGGGTGAACGGATGATAATACGCTTTGCGCGGGCAGTAATACTCATGGTCGTGAATGAACATCACCACCTTGTAGCGTTTTTTCAGTTCCCGTAAGTACTTTGTTGAAGGAATCTTGTGGACTACGACCATGTCGAATTTCGGTTGTTCCTTCAGGAGTTTCTCAAAAGAAAACATCCTTTTGAATGATGAAGCGAACAGGCGTGCATCGGACGACTCGTGGAAACTGAGCCCCGACACATGATGTCCGTGCAGCGACAGCAGATACGCGGCCCGGGCCATATAGCGCTCCACCCCTCCCACGAATCCGCAGTATTCACCGACAAACAGGATTTCAGCCATTGATAACCTCCCGGTAAAAATTGCACAAGGTGGCGGCGATGATTTTCCAGTCGTATTTGAGTTCGATTTCGCGGGCGGCGTTCTCGCAGATGGTGCTGTTGCGGTCCGGGGAGCGGTCGTAAGCCGCCACCAACGAATCGAGACTGCCAGGGGTGAATTTGAGGCCGGTAACGCCGTCTTCGACCAGCTTGCCCAGTCCGCCGACATTGGAGGCGATGACCGGCAGTCCGGCGCTCCAGGCTTCCAGCACTACGATTCCGAACGGTTCATGCTGGGAGGGCAAAATGAAACGGTCGGCTTGCATATATGCCGCCGGGAGCCGTTCATCATCGGGCGGCATGCCGGGAATGATCGTGACCATTTCATCAAGTCCGTTGCGCCGGATTTCGCGGCGTAGCTGTTCGTAATACCAGTCCGAGGTGGGCGGCCCGATCATCAGCAGATGGACGGCGTCGCCGCGCAATTTCAGGAATTCGAGCAGTTTCAACAGCAGCATTTGATTTTTCTGGTAATCGATGCGGGAAATATTCAGGAGGAGACGGGAATCGGGGGCAAGATTCAGTTCGCGCCGCCAGTCGAACCCGACTTTGCGGTTGAAGTTTTCGGGAGTCACGCCATTGGGGAGGAAACAGATTTTCTTGTCGGGGAAATGTGCTTTAAGTTCGTCGAATTCATTTTCACCCACGCAGATAATTGCGGCGGCCATGCCGAGGGCGTCACGCCGCATTCCGGCCAGTCGTTCGATCAGTCCGCCGTAGGGGATGGTATGGCGCAAGGGGCGCGTCAGTTCCTCCATTTCTTGTTTCGGCACGTCGAAACATCCGCCATGCAGCGAAAGCACCAGCGGAATTCCGGCTTTTTCCGCACAGCGGGCGGACAATTCGGCCAGCCGTCCGAGGTTGTGACAGTGGATCAGGTCGACTGGATGGGCGGACAGGTATTTTTCGAGTTCCGGCACCCAGGGGTTGCCGCCTTTCTTGTCGAGGCTCCGCTTCTGGGCGGGCGACAGCGGAAAGTATGGATAACGGTAATCGAAACGACGAACGATACTGCCGTTGAATTCTTCCTCCGGAACCGGGTCCAGCGCCTTTGTCGCCAGGATCTCTGCGGGGTTTTCGGTCTGGTTCAGAATCCGTGAAATATTTGAAACCACATTTTCCGTTCCCCCCCATTCCCGGGCGGTAAAACGGCGAATGACCTGAGCTGTTCTCATGCCCCTTTGTTCTCCTTGTAGTAATCGCTTTCGCCCCGGTATGCGGAAACGCGCTGGGACCAGCGGTAACGCAATCCCCGCGACAGTTGTCCGGGTTCTCCGGAGCGAAGCATGAATATAATATCACGAAGCATTTCCATGCCTGTCGCGACAATAAACCGTGCCCATGAAGGCCTGCTTCGGTACAGTCGACCGTTGGCCTGTCCCTCATTGTAAAAACGTTTCCGCAGTTGCGCGTCCGGGTAATTGTGGGAGTGTTCCACCCGGGCTTCCGGCACGTAAACGATTTTCAGCCCGGCCCGGCGCAGCCGCAGTGACCAGTCGATGTCCTCCGAATACTGGAATGCCGGGTCGAACGGAAATTCGAGTGCTGTTTTGCGCCGACAGCCGGACGACACCAGCGAAAACATGTATTCCCAACTTGCCGCCACCGTGCCGTCGCCGAAAGCCCGGAGGTTATCCTTGCGCACCAGCACGAACGCATCCGGACGCGGGAGCTGGTTGCCGTAAACGGCTCCGACTGCGGGATCGGCCAGCGGCGCGGTCAGTTTTTCGATATAATCGTCGCCCAGCGGAACGGCGTCGGAATTGTTAAAAATGATCCATTCGCCGGTGGCTTCGGCGATCGCCCGGTTCAGCGTGCGTGGGGGATTGTACGGCTTGCCGTCATGCGGGACCATTCGCACTTGCGGAAATTCGCGGATGATCGATGCTGTGCCATCGGTCGAAGCGTCATCGAAACTGAGCAACTCGAGTTCAGCGGCGGTTTTCTGGGCGCATAACGCGGCCAGCGTCCGGCGAATAATGTTTTCATCATTGTGGGAACGGATGATTACACTGATTTTCATGCACCGGAGTCCCTCAGGTCTTCCGCTTCGCGGCGCATCAGGCGGAAAAAATCCGCAATTGATTCCGGCACGAAGGGCGGTTGGCGTTCCGACAGGAGCGCGGCGGTTGAATCCTTGTCGTCGGGGGTATAGCCGTGCATGCCGGGGATCGGCTTGCCGGACATGTCCGACGGCACCAGTTGAATGCCCGGATCGAGCAGGAAAATTTCATCCCCGTAGCTGTTGTCGGCGAAATCGATGTTCAATTGTTGTTTTTCGGCTTTATCGAGCCAGTGTCCGGGGGCTTTTTCGACTCTGGCCATTAATTCGTTGCGGGCGTCGGGGTTCAGTACCCACAGGCGCAACATGGTGGAGTCATAACAGGCGATATAGTCTGTGCCGAAACGGTAGGGAGGGCATTCCAATAGTGATTTCAGGTCTACCGTGCCGCTTCGCGGAGTCATTCCGTGGTCGGATATCAGGTAAAACGCCACATCGTCGGCGTGTTCGTGCGCGGTGTCCAGAAGTTTCCCGACTTTGTCGGCATAGGTGGTGAATATCTCCGCTACCACTCCGGGTTCATGCACATGGAAATGAAGCATGGCATCAATTTCGGCGGTGTAAATGAAATAAAACGTATATTTCTCTTCTTTAATCAGCGCCATCGCTTCCCGCAGGTTTTCATCGTCGCTTTGGCGCCAATCGGAAATGTGAAAGGACACTCCGGCCTCCGTCAGCATATCCCGGAGGTTTTGGGCCGGGGCCAGGCCGCCGGCCGCGTAAATATCCACTTTCTCGCAATAGTCGAAATACGGAAGCCTTTTGTAAGGCACCCGGTAGAGATTGAAGTATCCGTTGAAGTTTTTCCATTTCGCGATCAGCTTGCCGAGCCGGTGACGGATTCGGTGGTTGTCGAAAATGAACGCCGGATGAAAAAAAGGATGCAGGTATTTGAAAAACGAAAACGGACTTTTCCCGGTCCGTTGAAAAAAACTGAAATGTCCGTGAACGGTCGGCGGTTCTCCGCTTAAAATGGTGGGGACCGCTGCCGACGAATACCCGAATTGGGTCCGCGCCGGATAACGGTACGGCAAACGGTCACGCATGAAATTGTAATTTTCAGCCAACTCGTAACCGAGAGCGTCCGAAAATAGAAAAATTTTCAGCTTCTTCACCATAGCGACCCCTTTTTTATCAAGTGGAGCTAGTATACACTAAAATGTTTGCCTTTGCAACATATGATGGAACGTGTATCGCTGATTTTCAATGAAATTATTGTTTTCTCTGCGATTTCAAGTTCAAGCTTGAGGGAATTGCGTTCAGGAATACTGCCATCCGGGCTTGTGAAACCGTCAGGGTCTGTTCCGTGACCGGAGTTGAAATCTGATAGGTCATCCACTTCTTATTCGGTTTCCACGCCCGGCGGAATCCGAGAAAGTTGCTGGTGGAGAAGTCTTCATTGCTGTACCAGACCACGACGAGTTCAGTGCCGTTTCCCGTCAATGCCTGAATTTCATTTACCGTGATCATGGCTCCGTGAATATCGTATTCCACCGGATATTCCGCCAGTATAGTGGCCCCGGTCGTCCTGAGACAGTGGCTGGCGGGGTGGATCTCGTGAATGTCGTCGCCGCACTCCACCGCCAGCACGCCGAAAGACGTGATGTCATTGGCGAAAGAATACTGCTCCACCTTGCTGTGAGCGAAAAAACGCCGCGTTGCTTTGCTTACATCCTGCCTGCGCCCCAGGTAATCTTTAAAATGCAGTTGCAAATCCAGCAGAAACGGCCGGGAGCGGATGTTCATATCCCGCGACTGGAGCAACAGCACCAATCCGCCGGCCATCACCAGGAGAAAACACAGTGTTCCGCGCCGCACGATCAGGCGCCGGTTGAAGGAATCCCAGATGATCAGGCTGCCGGCGGCAATGAATTTGGCGGTCAGCGCCGTCGAGGTCTGGACTTTCAGGAAGTAACTGATCCAATAAGTGGTGCTGGTACAGCCCAGTGCCAGGATCAGGAATGAACCGATCAGGCAATACGCACTGCGCCAGCCGAACAGGAACCAGAACGAACTCCACCAGAATCCCACCGCCCCCATGATCACCAGCGCATTGATGTCGTAACGGAATTTACACAGCAGCATCATGGCGGCAAACAATCCCAGCGGCGTCAGAGCGAAAAGATCAAGCTTATTCTTGCGGAATGAATAGACTTTGCCGAGTTGGAAGCCGCCGTTCACCAAAAACAGCAACAGAAAAATCCAGTCCCAGCGGTCCAGCGGCGAGTAGCGCCAGGCGTTGCACATATAGGGGAGGCTCAGCAGGAATGGAATTCCGCAAAGCATGGCCGGGATATATCTCAGCAGAAGCAGAATCATGGGCTTTTTCCGTTGTTCCCGGGTTGTGGTCCTGACTCGGGAAGGAAAAGCCCCGTTCCGTAGATTAGCGTCAGTGCCAGTACCAGTTGGAAATAACCGAGCCCGATGTGCCAAGCCCCGACCAGTACCGATTCGCCCACCGCGTTATACAGCAGGACGATCAGGATAATCCGCATCGCGTTCGAAAAAATAATGGCCGGTAACAGAAACAGATAATGGACCATTTTCCAGGCAAACCTCCGGTGCCCCGACTGTACCAGCAGATAAGCCACCAGCAGCATGGCTTCGAGCTGCTGGATGCCGCTGCAGGCGTCGGTGATGGCGATATCCTGGCCTCCGACCTGAATGGTGGTCAGGTAACTGGAAACTTCCACACCGAACAATTGCAGCAGCCATACCGAAATCGCTGTCGAACTTAGCCGCAGCGGATAACTGAAAAAAAGCAATAGTTGTTCCCGGAGCGGAATGACGAAAATAAAAATAAATATCGGCATAAACATCCATCCCGCGCTCTGCCATCCGTAAAACCAGCAGATGCCGGCCAGGAAAAAAAGCAGCAGTACCAGGTTTATGCCCGCGGGTTTCTGCATGATTCCGGGGAGCAGCATCAACCCGATTCCGGACGCCAGCAGGAGCCATGCGGCGGCTTTGCCGTAAATGGTCACGGGGAGCCGCTGCCGCGAGATGGTTTTGAAAGACTGGACG
>CALABZ010000134.1 GCA_937888615.1 uncultured Lentisphaeria bacterium
CTACCTCGTCGGGAAATATCATTTCTCTTAAAATCTATTTTACTATATTATAAAATGATTTTAAGGTGCAGATAATGACATTTATTGAGCATCATCATGCACGAAATAAGCAAAAATATAGGGACAGACCCCAATATGCAAAACAACTGGAGGAGTGGGGGCAATATTGGCAACCAATCAGGTTGCATATCTTTACGATGGTATAGGAAATGTCATTGGAACTGTAGAAAATGGGAGTATTACAAAACAATTAAGCTATTCGCCGTTTGGAGAAATAACCGATGATCAAGGTGTTTTATTTTTATTCAATTCAAAATCAAAAGATAGTTCCGGATTATACTATTTTGGGCATCGGCATTATGAAAGTGATTTGATGCAATGGATTACTCGTGATGTCATATTAGAAGCCGGAGGAGTAAATCTATATAGTTTCGCTTTTAATAATCCTTTATCTAATACTGATATTAGAGGAGCAGAGCCGTGTACCACCTTAATTACATTGGGGGTGGCGGGAATTATTCTAGAACAGATAATACTTGCGATTACAGTAACATTAATCATTTATTTAGTTACCGTAATATTCAGTGACACATTTCAGGATTACATTGAACACTGCTCTAAATGCGTAAAAGATGGAGTCCCATACGCAGTACCTCGGGTTGAAACCGAGACTATATCAAAACCACGACCAATATGTCCACCATGTAATCCCCCTGTTGGAACTATGTATGGTATCACTGTTCATTCTGACCATGACCATGGAAATTGCTTGACAACTACTGGTAGTATGACTCATTGGCATTATAAAGTGCAACATCAAAACCCAGAAACCTGTGAATGCTTTGAAGAAAAACACGCTTTTGGAGGATGTGGGCAACCGAGCCAATAATTTTTCATGTCCGCATGAGACTTGAGAATTCCGATGTGATTTCATTGAAGTATTTTTGAGTATAGTTTATAGCATCGGTTAAATTTTTGTGATGGAAACGGTATAAATTTGTTTATTATATGTAATTTAACAGTTACATAGAGCAGATGAAGATGAATTTGAAGGAGGGAACTCTTTTAAGAGTTCAAAAATAGAAGATGAAAGTATTTGATGCAAGACGAAATCATATAAATCTTTTCGTTGATTTTTTTCCAAAAACATTACGTTCTGTTGATCCTATGGTTTGGCCATCGATATTTGATACCCATTTAGCCCCAGGATTTACAGAATCAAGGAGAATTCAGCTTGGCTATAGTTCCCTATTAAAACCTCCTCCATGGATAGGAAGATATCCACCATTTTGGGATGAATATGATCAATTATGCTGTTTTATCAAAGAAAATAAGATTGCAAATGATTCTTATACGTTAATTATGGTGACTGATATTAACGCAAATCCAACAGATCGCTTCAGATTAATCGGATATGATGTGATTACAGATAGTTTTATTAGTGGTATAAGCAATTTTTTCCCCAATAATATTAAAAATTATCAGAACGAACTGAATGAAAATTTTTTATTTGAGCAGATGCTAACTGCTAAAAAGTTTGCACGAACTATGGAAGAGAAGTTCAATAGTACACATCCCTCATGGTCAGTTAAAAAACTTTGGCTAAAAGAAAAGCCATGAAGGGAATAGGTGCCAAGGGGAATTGTGATGAAGGAATAAACTACTCAACGGAGCCTGATTTTTAATGAAAGCCAACTACATTTGACACTGGCATATTTTTTCTGTATTTTATTCAAACCATCAATAGATAATATAAAAAAAGAAAGGTCGAAAATGGTTGGATAGTGTCCGTAATTCTGCGCACACTTGTTTATCCGA
Source organism: uncultured Lentisphaeria bacterium (assembly GCA_937888615.1). Classification (GTDB taxonomy): domain Bacteria; phylum Verrucomicrobiota; class Lentisphaeria; order Victivallales; family Victivallaceae; genus UBA5239. The sequence goes on from CALABZ010000134.1 coordinate 1,819, forward strand.
TTGGAAGGAGTGATAACGTCCTGAAAATTGCGCACATTTGGAAGAAGTCGGCTTGACAGAAAACGTGCTATTCATCTTATATTACCGTGGATTAGAACGTTGCGACTAAACTATGAAATTTACCCTGTTTTGACTTTTCAGTTTGACTTTTACGCTTACAAACCTTAAAGTATCAAAGAGATGTTGGATTGTCGTTTAGAGTTAAGAAAATATCGCGAAGCAGAATGGGAGACGAAGCATTCCAGGCTGAATTGATGTGTGAAAGCGACGGATGGCGATTCGCCCCGGCCGCCAAAAGAATCCTAATTTAATTGCATCATTCTTATTGGAATGCGGTGGCCATGAATGGTACGGCTTTATATTAAGGAATAACTAATTTGAGGAGCATACGCCTATGATAAAATCAGAAAGATGGAGATATTTCACATATGGCATCTTGGTATGTTTTATCGCAATGATTGCTGTTCATAGATTATGGAATGTAGTATATGTAGATAGAATAAACACGATGCTTGACCTTAGTCATTCTGATTATGCTGAACCTTATTTCATGATACAAAAATTAAATGAGCAAAAATATGATGACTTAAAGGTAGACTTGGAGAAAAAACTAGAGGAAAACTTACTGCGATTCAGTAGCCAAGACCCTCAAAAACTTGATGAAGGTACCGTTTTATTGCTAAGAAAAATAAATTATTATTTATTGATTAAACCAATTCCTTATAGCAGTAAGGAGAATGAAGTCAAAATAAAATCTTTCTTTGAAATGATCCAATGATCAGACTTAAGGTTATCCAGAGTACAGCGTGTCGAAACCCAGTCCCGATCCCAAATCAACATGGTCTTTAGAATTATAACCGTTTAGTTTTTTATAGGTGTTTTCTGCGGATAAGGAAAATATAGATCGATAACGTCCTGACAATGGCGAATAGTTGTGAACTATGGGCTTTTGAGGAGGCGAAGGTTTTCTCAGTTGCTACCGGGGGTGACGGTGCGGCGGAATGAGGCGTCGGTCAGGAAACGGACACCGATCTCCGCCATCACTTTCGCCGCATTCATCGCCGAAGCGAAACCACTCTCGGTTCCGGCCAGCTTTTCGAATTCAGTCGAATGCAAGGGTACCGGTTCGCCTCCGGTGATGTTGAAGAAAAAGTTGACTCCGGGCACTTCCTGCGAAACATTCGCATAGTCCGTCGAAATACTGCTGCGGTATTCCTTGTCCGGGTTCATGCCGAGGCGTTCCATCGTCTCGAACACCGCCCCGCGCAGAGGCAGGTTGAAACGGTCCGCCGAATACGGATTGAGACGCCGGACCGCCTCGAATTCACAGCCGGTCATCAAGGCCGCGCCGCGAGCGATATCCAGCAGGCGTTTTTCCAACGTTTCCTGGGTCGCATTGTCATGACTGCGCAGGTACATGAACGCTTCCGTATGGTCGGGAATAATATTGGGGGCGGTCCCCCCTTTGGAAATGATCCCGTGTACCATGCCGCCCGGTGGAAGCTGTTGGCGCCAGCAGCCGATCCCCGCGAAAAACAGGTTCATCGCATCCAGGGCGTTAATCCCGCGGTGCGGAGCGGCGGCGGCATGAGCCGCCCTGCCTCGAAATGTCACATCATAGCGCGACACCGCCAGGTCGCCGGAGTCGAGCGCGTTGGCCGAGGCCGGATGGCACAGGATACAGGCGTCGATGTCTTTGAAAACGCCGTGTTCCAGCAGCACGATCTTGCCGCCGAGCGTTTCCTCGCCGGGCGTACCGAGCACGACGACTTTTCCCTCAATATCGGCGGACTCGAGAAAATCACGCAATGCCAGCCCGGCGGCCAACCCGGCGGCGCAAATCAGGTTATGTCCGCAGGCGTGACCGAGTTCCGGCAACGCATCGTATTCGCACATCACGGCAAACACCGGTTCGCCGCCGCCGTACTCGGCCCGGTAAGCGGTATCCAGCCCTCCATAGGGAGCCGTTACCTGAAATCCGGCATCGCGCAACAAGTCGACCTGCAACCGGGCCGCCTCGTATTCTTCAAAGCCCAATTCGGGGTTTTCGTGAATGGCTTTTGCCACCGGATGAACCAGCGGAGCGTATTTTTCCACCATGTCAATAATATTCATGATATCAGAATCCGAATTCAGGTTGAACGATACCCCAGTTTTCGCTATCATCTTTTTTCTCCGGCTCCGGCTCCATCTTCGGGGCGGATTCCGCCGGAGGTTCCGGTTTTGTTTCAACCGCCGAAGGTTCAGCCGGAGGTTCCGCAACGGGCTCCGGTGAAGGATCCGCCGGAGGTTCCGGTTCTTCCTCTTTTTCCGGCTCGGCCGGGGCCGGTTCAGTGACTTTCGCCGTTTTTTTGCGACGAGTCGCTTTCGGTTTCGGCGCCGGCGGCTCGGCTTTTTCAGGTTTCGGGGGTTCTGCTTCGAGTTGCAACAACTCCCCGGTATCGGGTTCGACAGTTTCTTCAACTTCTTCCTGGACAGCGATTTCTGCCGGAGCCATCTCACCAGCGGCATCATCGCCGCCGTTGTCACCATTGGTGTCGTCGGTATTGTCGATGTTATCGGAATCGTCGTCATCAATCGGGGGAATATCCGCAGAGAAAGCCGCCAATTCTTCCTCGGTCAAATAACGAAGGTGAATTACTTTCAGGACCGGTTTGGCGGAGAGGAGCTGTCCGCGGGCCCGGGGACTGCGCAACGGCAGTTCCTTTAAATTCACTTCAAGCGTCTTCGAATCTTTGCGGCGGGAATCCGTCGTCAGTTCGTAAATCGCATCGGGGCGGGGGGTAATCAGTTCAAGACGGCAGTTTTCCGGGCAAATCCGGTAAACGCGGTCGGTGATGAATTTATCAATGATACAACGTTTGCCGTAGGCCTTGCCGCTGGAATTGTCGCGATAAATAACGCCGAACTCAACTTCCGGGTCGAATTTGCGGAATTCATAAAGTTTGCCGCCATAGATTTTCTCGGGAATGCTGATGATTTTGTAATCGCCCTTGCGTTCGATGCACAGGAGCTTGTCGAACTCATTGCAGAGGATGGTGTCGTCGCTTTTGACGTTGGTGCCGATATAACCGTTTTTGCGGTCCCAACCGACTTTGACGTTGTTCAGCGCGACTTCGCGGCGGTCGATCTTGCGGAACGAACCGACCAGTTCGGTGCGGCGCGGGAAGTCCTTGCCGTATTTGTCCAGAAGCGCCTGGAGGTAGGCGATCGCGTAATCGGACAGCGCTTTCAGGTGTTTGCGGATTTCCTTGATACGCTGGTGGATATCGGCGATTTCCTGTTCGTTCTTGCGAATATCGAAAAGTGAGATGCGGCGGATCGGAATCGCCAGCAGCATCGTGATGTCCTCATCGGAAACATCGCGCATGAGCTGTTCGCGGAATTTCATTACGCCATCATAAACGGCTTTGGTCACTTCCTCAAGCGCCTCGCATTCTTCGATGTCTTTGTAAATGCGGTTTTCGATAAAAATCTGGGCGAGGGTCTTCCGGTGCGCTTCCTCGTTGCAGCGGTGGAGCTCGTTTTCGAGTTCACGCTTCAGGTAATCGAGGAGTTTTTCGGTATTGCGCCGGATGGCGGACTTCACGTCCATGATCACCGGTTTATTGTCACAGATGACCAGCATGTTGACCGATTCGGTGATTGAGCAATGGGTATAGGCGTAAAGCGCCTGCATGGTCTTTTCAGGGTCCTGACCGCGCGACGGCACGATTTCGATTTCGATATTTTCGCCGGTGTAGTCGTTGATCGCGGCGATTTTCAGGCGGTTCTTTTCGACTTCCTTTTCGATGGACGCAATCAGTTTTTCGGTGGTGGTCAGGGCCGGAATTTCGCGAATGATCAGCTTGCGGCCGTCGATGTCGATGCGGGCGCGGAGCTTGATCTTGCCGTTGCCTTCCTCGTATTCGGACACATCCATCAGCCCGCCCTGCTGGAAATCCGGGTAAAGCTCGTATTCTTCGCCTTTCAGTTCGGCGATCTGCGCCTCCAGAAGTTCGCAGAAGTTGTGCGGCATGATCTTGGTGGACATGCCGACCGCGATCCCTTCGGAACCGAGAAGCAGGAGCGCGGGAATTTTGACCGGCAGGACCACAGGTTCTTTCTTGCGCCCGTCGTAGGTTTCGACGAAATCAGTCAGGTCTTCGTTGAACAGCACCTCGCGGCCCAGCGCGGAAAGCCGACCTTCGATATAACGCGACGCGGCGGCGCCGTCGCCGGTCAGAATGTTGCCGAAGTTCCCCTGACGGTCGATGAAATATTCCTTGTTGGCCAGCACCACCAGCGCGTCGCCGATCGAGGCGTCGCCGTGCGGATGATACTGCATGGTCTGCCCGATGATGTTCGCCACCTTATGAAATTTGCCGTCGTCCATGGTATGCATGGCCCAGAGGATGCGGCGCTGAACCGGTTTCAGGCCGTCGTCCACATCGGGAATGGCGCGTTCCTTGATCACATAAGCGGCGTATTCCAGATAATTCTGGTTCATCATCTGCCGGATCAGGCCGTTGGTGCCTTTGCGGGATTCGGTATCGGCATCGGACTCGCCTTCGACGAGTTCCGGGGGGTCGATGTTCAGTTCTTCCTTGTTGTCGATATCGTCAGCCATCAGACTTCGTCCATGATTTCAAGATTGTTCATAATGTAGTCGCGGCGTTCGGGGGTGTTGTCCCCCATGTAGAACCGGAGCATCTGCGGGACGTCGCGCATGTGGTCCACGGTCACTTTGCTCAGGCGGATATCACTGCCGATGAACTGTCCGAATTCCTTCGGGGAAATTTCGCCAAGCCCTTTGAAGCGGGTGATTTCGACGCCGCGCGCCTTCAGTTTGGCGACCGCCGCGTCACGTTCGCCCTCGGAGTAACAGTAAAACGTCTCCTGCTTGTTGCGCACCCGGAATAACGGCGTTTCCAGCACAAAAAGATGCCCGGAAAGCACAAGTTGTTCGTAAAAACTCAGAAAAAAGGTGATCAGCAAATTGCGGATATGCAGTCCGTCCACGTCGGCGTCGGTGGCGATGATGATTTTATTGTACCGCAGGTTCTCCACGTCGTCGTCGATATTCAGGGTCTGGGTGATGAAGAACAACTCCTCGTTCTTGTAAATTTTGTCCTTGCTCAAACCGAAAGTGTTCAACGGTTTGCCGCGAAGCGAGAACACCGCCTGGGTATAAACGTCGCGGCAGCTCACCAGCGAACCGGCCGCAGAGTCCCCTTCGGTCAGGAAAATCATGGATTGTTCGCCGCGCGAATCGCGGTCGCCAAGATGAAACTTGCAGTCTTTGAGCTTCGGAATCTTCAAACTGGTTTTACGGGCGTGTTCCTTGGACTGTTTCTTTACCGCCTGCACCTGTTTGCGGAGATTTTCGTTCTGGGACACCTTGGCCATCAGCAGTTCGGCCTCGGCGGGTTGCATGTGCAGATACTTTTCCACCGCATCCTTCACCGCGTTGACGATCCAGGCGCGGATATCGGTATTGCCCAGTTTGTTTTTGGTCTGCGATTCAAAAACCGGCTCCTTGAGCTTGATCGCCACCGCCGCCACGATCCCGTCGCGGACGTCGCTGGCCTGATAAGTCTTGCCGGAATATTCGTTAATCGCTTTCAACAGCCCTTCCTTAAAGGCGGAAAGATGGGTACCGCCGTCATTGGTATGCTGGCCGTTGACGAAAGAGTAGTAGTTTTCCGAATAGTTATCGGTATGGCAAAAAGCAAATTCGAGGGCCTTATCCTTGGACGAAATGATTTCGTAGCGGCGCTCCTCACCGGCTTCCACCTGAATCAGGTCGCGAAGCCCCTGCTTCGAATAAAACCGCGTACCGTTCAGGTACAGCGACAGCCCACTGTTCAAATAAGCATACATCCAGAGGCGTTTTTCGATGAATTCCTGGCGAAACGAGTAATTGGCGAACTGGCTTGCATCCGGGGTAAAAGTCACCAGGGTGCCGTTCGGTTCTTCGGTTTTGCCTTTTTCGTCACGGTCGAAATTGCCGTATTGGAACCAGGCCCGGCGGAATTTGCCGTTCCGGAAAGAGCAAACACTGAATTCGGTGGAAAGCGCGTTCACCGCCTTGGTTCCGACCCCGTTCATCCCGATCGAGAACTGGAAAACATCGTCGTTGAATTTGCCCCCGGTGTTGACCACCGAAACGCACTCGACCAGTTTCTCCAACGGAATGCCGCGTCCATAGTCACGGACACTCACCTCGGTTTCGGCCATGCGGATATCGATGCGGCGGCCTACTCCCATGATGAATTCGTCGATACTGTTGTCAATGACTTCTTTCAGGAGGATATAAATGCCGTCGTCCGGGTGCGAACCGTCCCCGAGCCTGCCGATATACATCCCCGGGCGCAGTCTGATATGCTCAAGCGAGCTCAGGGTTTTGATGCTGTCGGCGGTATAGTTGGTTGTGTCGGCTATCTGTTCGTTGTTCTGTTCATTATCCATAAAAAGAATGTAGCATCGATTCGCGGAAATTCAAATCCGCATATGGACAAAACCCTGCTGATTCCCCCTCTGAAAACACAATATATACCACTTTGCAGGAAGATGCGGGCGACAGAAGAGTCAGAGCCCGAAGAAATGCCGGCAGTTGTATCCCACGAATGCGGCGTAAAGCACCACCAGCAGCAAACCACCGCCACGCTTCAGGTGCGGACGGCAGAAATACATCAACGCCAGCAGCGTCACGCCCGCCCCCAGCATGATTCCGAGGTTCACCATTCCCTCGCTTCCGCCGAAACCAATCGGGCGGACCAGCGAACAGGTCCCGAAAATCAGCAGAATATTGAACGTGTTGCTGCCGATGATATTGCCGAGCGCCATATCGTGGCATTTTTTCATCACCCCGGTGATCGTGACCGCCAGTTCCGGCACCGAAGTGCCAAACGCCACCACCGTCATCGAAATCACAATCGTGGGAATTCCGAGTTTGGCCGCGCTCCAGACCACCGTATCCAGCATCGCTTTCGAACCCAGGATCACCATCGCCAGCCCCAGAATCAGGAGCCCGAAACATTTGACAATGGACATTCCGCTCGTCGCCTCGGCCAGCTTCCGAGCTTCCTCAAGTTCGCTCTCCACGGCCTCCTGGTCCGGTGCGCGGAGCAAATGCCAGCAGTACCAGACGGCAATCGCCGTCAGAACCGCCCCCCCGATCCGGCCGAGCTCATAAGTGCCGCCGAACAGCCCGTAGGCGAAAATCAGCACCACCGTCAGCAGGAACACCCCCAGCATAATCAGCACATCGCGACTCAAAAGTTTCGGAGAAAAACACAAACATCCACACATCAGGACGCCGATTCCCAGGATCAGCGTGATATTGGTGGTGATGCTCCCCACAATATTGCCGACGATGAACTCCGGGTGGTTGGCGAAGGCCGCATACAAACTCGAAGCCCATTCCGGCAACGATGTACCGATACTGACCAGTGTCAGCCCGATCGTCAGTTCCGAAACATTATATTTGCGCGCAATCCCCGCCGCCGCTTCGATAAACCAGTCGCTCCCCTTGATCAACACCACCAGTCCGAAGACGAAAATCACCAAATTCAGCAGTAAATAAGGAGAACTGAACCCCATAAAGCACATCTCATTTCGTTTAGGTTGCAAAAATAATAATATACCATCGGGAACAGTCATTTGCAAGCATTCCCTGAAAAATCGCTCTCGATATTCGTTTGAGTCCAGGGTTATTTCCGGAAATAAATCGGTTTTCCGAAAAAGTTTTGCACCTCGGCCCATTTCCGGCTTGCAATCTTGATAATTGATTTTACATTATTTATCGTATTTTTACTATCGCTATGCAGGAGATTTTGACATGAAGCGTAATTATCTCGCGTTTGACTTGGGGGCTTCGAGCGGCCGCGCAATCGTGTGCAGTCTGGAAAACGGCAAGCTGACCCTGAATGAAGTTCACCGTTTCGTAAACGGCCCGATCGACAAAGACGGCTCCCTGTTCTGGGACTTCCCCGCGCTGTGCGGAGAAATCAAGGAAGGATTGAAAAAAGCCCTGGCCATCGAACCCGCCATCTCCGGCATCGCCATCGACACATGGGGCGTCGATTATGTCCTCTACAATCGCGCAACCGGACAACCGGTACGCCTCCCCTATAACTACCGCGACACCCGTACCGCCGATATTCCCGAAAAGGTGTTCAAAACCATTTCGCAGTCCGACATCTACAAGCGTACCGGCATCCAGTTCATGAACCTCAATACGCTGTATCAACTGGCGGCGCACAAGGAACAGCACCCGGAGGACTTCGAAAACAGCGTCCTGTTGTTCATCCCCGACGCCCTGACCCATTACCTGAACGGCGAGTTCACCTGCGAATACACCATCGCCTCCACCTCCAATCTGCTCAATCCGAATACCCGCGACTGGGATTTCGAACTGCTCGAAAAGCTTGGCCTGCCCAAATCCATATTCCCCGCAATCGTCATGCCGTCCACGCTGTCCGCCCCCCTGCGGAGCGAACTGCAGAACGAACTTGGCTGCGGTCCCATCCCGCTGATCCGCGTCGGCGCCCACGACACCGCCTCGGCGGTCGGCGCAGTACCGGCGGTGCCGGACAGTAATTGGGCGTATATCAGTTGCGGTACCTGGGCACTGCTCGGAGCCGAAATCGATCAACCGCTGATGACCGCCGAAAGCGAGGCCGCCCCCTACACCAACGAGGGCGGGCTGGAAGGCAAAATCCGCTTCCTCACCAATATCATGGGAACATGGCTGTTCCAGGAAGCCCGCCGCAACTGGCGCGACGAAGGCAAGGAAATGAGCTTCCCCCATATGGAAAAACTGGCGGCGGGAGCCCAACCGCTGCGTTTTCTGGTGAACCCAAACGACGGTTTGTTCCTGGGTCCCCGCGACATGCCGGGACGCATCCGCCGCTATTGCGTGGAGCACGGACAGGGAGAACCGGCCTCGGACGGCGAAGTCCTGCGCTGCATTTATGATTCGCTGGCCCTCTGCTTCCGGGAAAAACTGGAAAAACTGGAAAAAATCCTGAATGTCAAATACCAATTTCTGAATATCGTCGGCGGCGGCACCCAGGACCACCGCCTGATGCAGACCTCCGCGGACGCGCTCGGCATACCGGTAATCGCCGGACCGATCGAGGCCACAGCCATCGGCAACGCCCTCTCCCAAGCCATTGCGCTGGGAGATGCCGCCGATCTGGGCGAAGCACGCAAAATCGTCCGTAACTCGTTTGAAGTTATCGAATTCAAACCGAATGCCGCGGAAAAAAGCAACTGGGATAAAGCCATGGTTGGTTTCAACAAACTGGTCTGAACGCCTATGAAATGGGAAAATGAAAGAGTCGTCGTCTTCGGCGGAAGCGGCTGCCTCGGTTATGCCATCATCCGACAGCTTTTGGCCCGGGGATGTCACATCCGAAGTTTTCAGCGTTCTCCCATTCCCGAATACGAAGAACTCGGCATCAAAGTTGTTCGCGGTGATATCCGCAGTCTTGAACAGGTAAAAGCCGCGTGCCGCGGCTGTACCGCGGTCATTCACACCGCCGCGCTGGCCGGCTACTGGGGCAATTACCACGATTATTACAGCATCAATGTCGAGGGAACCATCAATGTCCTTCAGGCCTGTCAGGACCATGGTATCCGGCGCATGGTATATACGAGCTCAAGCAGCGTGGCCTACGTGCCGGACCACAATGTGGAGGGAATCGACGAGAAAGAACCGTACCCTCCTCATTATCTCTGCCATTACAGCGCCACAAAATCAATCGCGGAAAAACACGTCCTCGGGGCCTTTAACCGCGATCTGTCGGCAATCTGCCTGCGTCCCCATCTGATCTGGGGTCCCGGCGACAAATACCTGCTGCCCGAAGTCATCCGCCGCGCCCGCAGGAAAATTCTCTACCAGGTGGGCGACGGTTCCAATATGATTGATCTCTCCTATGTGGAAAATATCGCCGCCGCTCATCTTCTGGCGCTTGAGTACCTTGAGCGCCAGAACCGCCTGCGCCGCGCCTATTTCATTACCGACGGCATGCAAGTCAACATGTGGCAGTGGATATCGGAACTGCTTAACGAGCTGGGCGAACCCGGCGTCAGCGCCGTATGGAGCCTGGAAAAAGCCTGGCGCGTCGGCAAATATTCGGAAAAAATCTATAAATACCTGCCGTTCCAGCCGTTCCTGACCCGTTTTCTGGCCGGTCACCTCGGTTATTCGCATTATTTCAATACCAGCGCCGCCGCCCAAGACCTCGGTTACAAGCCCAGGATCGCGCCGGAGCAAGCAATGAGCAAAACACTCGAATGGCTCCGAAACTGCTGATCTTATTACTGGCCGGACTGCTGTTCCTGCCCGGATGCAACCGGAAAGACGCCGCCGCACCGGCGGAACGGGTCATGTACGTCGGCGCGGGCGGACGGGTCAAGTCGTTCGACCCCGCCCTGGCCGAAGACTTGTTCAGCCGCAACCTGGTGGCCTGCGTCTACGACACCCTCCTCCAGTACGACTATGTCGAACGCCCCTACCGGCTCCGTCCCTCAATGCTCCGGGAAATGCCGTCCGCCAATGCCGCCATGACCACTTATACCTTCAAGCTCCGCGACGACCTTTATTTCCGTGACGATCCCTGCTTTGCCGGAGCACCGAAGGAAAAACGCAAAATCACCTCCAAAGACGTGGTCTACTCGTTCCTGCGGATCGCCGACGACCGGCTCCACAGCCCGGTTTTCTGGCTGTTCCGCAACCGCATCAAGGGAATCGACCGCTTCCGTGACGAAACCGCCTCCCTCGAACCCGGCGACAACGCCATCTATGACCGCTGCATCGAAGGCCTGGAAATCGTCAATGAAACGACGTTTCGAATTCACCTGAACGCCCCCAACCCGCGCTTTCTTTACAATCTCGCCATCCCCTATGCGTCGATCGTATCCCGCCGGGCGGTGGAATTCTACGGCGAAGCTTTTATGGCAAACCCGGTCGGCTCCGGACCTTTCATCCTGAAAAACTGGATCCGCGACTTCCGTATCGAGCTCGAACGCAACCCCGAATACCGTCAGGAATTCTTCCCCGAAGCAAAGAATCCGACCGATCGCCGCAAACCACTCCCGCTGCTCGACCGCGTCGTCTGTTATCAGGTCAAACAGGCATTCTCCGCCTGGCTGCTTTTCCTGCAGGGACGGCTGGATATGAGCGCGGTGGACAAGGACAGCATTGATTCCGTAATCGGCGGCGGACGCAAACTCTCCCCCGCTCTGGGCAAACGCGGTATCCGGCTCTGGCGGGTTCCCGAATTCGAAATCCGCTACATCGGTTTCAACTTCACCGATCCGTTACTGGGGCGAAACCTCCACCTGCGGCGGGCGATTTCACTGGCTTACGACATGGAGGCCCGCCTCGAACACTTCAACGGACAGATTATCCCCGCGAACGGCCCAATCCCGCCCGGCGTGGCCGGATTCGAGCCCGACTTCCGTAATCCGTGGAACCGGGGCGATCTGGAAGCCGCCCGCGAAGAAATGCGGCTGGCCGGTTATCCGAACGGGATCGACCCCGCCACCGGCGCGCCCCTCGAACTGGCTTTCGACCAGCCCGGCAACAGTTCCGCCTACCGCCAGATCGCCGAATTGATGGCCCGCGATATGAAACGGATCGGCATTGAAATCCGTGCTGAACTGAACAATCGTCCGCGTTTTTTCCAGAAGCTCCGCCGCGGCCAGATGCAGTTGTTCCGACTTTCGTGGGTCGGTGATTATCCCGACGCGGAAAACTTCCTCCAGCTTTTCTACAGCAAAAACGCCGGCGGCAGCAATCGCGCCAACTACCGCGATCCAGTCTACGACGCCATGTTCGAAGAAATCATCAACATGCCCGACGCCCCGGAACGCACCGAAAAATATCGCCGCATGGTCCGCTACCTGACCGATCAATGCCCGTGGATTTTCGAAAGCTATCCGATCACGTTTCAGCTCACTTACGACTGGTTGGAAAACTATCTTCCCCACGATTTCGCTTTCGCCGGCTGGAAATACCTGAGCGTCGATCCGGTCCGGCGCAGGAATGAACGCAAAAAATTCAAGCCAGTCAGCTTTGCGGAACTCCGCCGCCAATGATTTCCGGCCCGTAAAGTCATTTTATTTCAGGTTGAAGCCCACGAAACCGGACGGAGTCGAACCCGACCCGGCGGCGCGATCATGAAACATGGTTATAAATTTCCGGCCGCAAACCAGATACGGCGGTGCAAGCGCCACATCGTCATTGCGATCGAACAGCAGTTTGCCGTTCCGGGCCGAATATTGGCGGACAACCGTTTTGCCCGCGCGGTTCAAGCCGCCGAATATGGTGGTATCCGCCGAATCCCAGAATACGACAATCCGGTTCCCCCTTGCCGCCACCTGGCCGAAAATCTTACGGACATCCCACAGCCGTTTGCCGGAAACGGCCTCAAGACAGACGATGCCGTTCTCATACCTCACCTTTGGAATACTTGTATTAAGCGCATTGCCGAACAAGTCCGGTTCTTCCTCTTTCAACTGTTCATAGGCGGGCGGCAGTTTGATTTCAGAGACGAGGGATTCCACCGGTTTTTCGCGAACGCTCCCCAGAAAAACAAATTTGTCGGAAACCAGACTGATATCGGGGGCTGTCTCGTATTGATTTTCCCACAATTTACGCCCGGTTTTCAGGTCAACCGCACTGATCCGGTTTTCCGAGACAAAATACACCGCGTTCGATTCAAGCGGCGAACCACCATTGACGTCCGGCAATCCCGGCACCTCCAATTCCCACAGCTTCGAGCCATCGTTGATATTCAGGGCGGTCAGCTTGTCTTTCTGCTTAAAAATCAATGCGCCGCCACGAATAAACGGTCCCCAATCCAGATGGTCCCGGGTTCGGACTTCCCAGACAACCTTGCCTGTGGCCAGTCCAGACACGGTCAGGACGATTTCACCGCCCTCTTTCGTTTCGGGTTTGTCCGCCTCGAAACTCCGGGAGAGCATCATTTTGCCGCCCGCCAGAATATCATTCAATATACGTTCATTGGTCTGCGGCCCCCGGGTCCAGACATCGCCGCCGTCGCTCATTCGAATGGCGTTCACCCGATAAATGTAATCATGGTTTTCCGCTTCGTCGCGTTTTTTGGAAACCGGTTCCACCGTCTGCACAATCATGATGTCATCGCCGCAGACGGCGTCCCGGACATTGCCCGAAAAACTGCGCGACCACAATTTCCGACCGCTAAAGTCCATCATCGCAATCTCACGCCCGGCCGCCGCTCCATGAACCTTCCCCTGTTCCCCGGCAGCGAATACAGCGCGATTCCCCCCGCATTCAGTCAACAGGCGGGGATATTTCGCATAGTCCGGAAGTTCGGCGGTCACCGTCACCTTGCCGGTTCCGGAATCAAGCTCCATGACTTTGCCGTCATTAAAAAAACGGATTTTTCCTTTTTCGTTAGAGAGAAGATGGAAAGAGACGATTTTCAAATCCGTTTTCCAGGCGACTTTGCCGCCGGGATCCAGAAAATTTTTCCAGACAAGCCAACTGACCCATGAAATGATCACCGCCAGAATCAGCCGGACCGACCACTTCAGGATGGAGCCGAGCTTATCCTTGCCGTCTTTTTTCAGGCGAAATTCCATTTTCGGCGGCGGCGTACACTCTCCAAGACCGGGCGGCAAAGAGACTCGCCCATCCGGTTTCACAGGGAACGGGTCCGGCGACGCCGATTCCTGCGTTGTGGAAGGTTCTTCGGGCACTGCGGGAGGGCGCGGGGGAGCAGGTTGAATCGGGCGGATTTCCTGGGTCTGCCAATTTCTCGCTCCGGGCGTTTCGAAACTCTGCCCGGTTTTGCAGTTGGGGCATACGAAGTCGTATCGCCTCCCCGCTTCGGCAATGAACTTGAACTTTTCGCCGCAACCCACACACTGTATTCTGACTTTCATGATTTGCCCCATGAATATTGTGAATAACGTGTATAATAAATCAGGGAAAGAGTGAATTTCAAATAAAAAAGGAGAAAACCGCCATTATTTGTTCAGCCGCAGCCATATCGCCGCAATTACCGGAGCGGAGCAGCCAGCTCGATCACAACGATTTCGGGACGGGCCATGAAGCGCATCGGCAGGTTGCTGGTCCCCACCCCGGACGAAATGAAAGCAAATGCATGCTTGTTTAAATTGACCTTGCCGTAATAATGCCCCTTGATCCGGGCCGGGTTCAACGCCATCGGAAATCCGAATGGATTGATCTGACGCCCGTGCAGATGGCCGGACAGCATCAAATCGACCCGTTTTTTATATTTGCCGAGGTAGTCGCCGAATTCAGGATTGTGGGAAATCAACAGTAAAAAAGTGTCACCGTCAAGTCGCTCGAACGCCGGGCGCAGATCCTGCGTTCCCATCCAGAAATCACCCACCCCGGCAATACGGAGCCGGGCGCCGCCGACCGTCAGGTCGTATGCCGCATTGTCAAGTGAACGAATGCCGCAGTGCGCCATCTCGCGCAGCGATTTCCCGCCGCCGTGATCCGGATAGTCATGATTGCCGAGCACGGCATAGACCGGAGCATTGACCTGTGCGGAAAAATTCCGGTAGAAACGTTCGATGATGTTCTCGGCACGGGATATCTGATCCCCGCCCAGGATGATGATGTCAGGCTTCAGGGCGTTGATACGCGCGGTCAGCCCTTCCAGCCGTTCTTCCCTGAACATGACCCCCAGATGGATATCGGAAGCGAAAACGATCCGAAGCCCCGGAAAGCCCGCGCCCAGGCGCGGCGACTCCGTCCGCAGGCGCGTTTCCTTAAGCCAGTACGGCTCCACCCGCAAAGCGTAGGCGGCACCGGCGAAAACCACCAGCAGCAGAAGTGAAGATACCAGCAACAGCCTGGTTTTATTTAAATCCGATATCATAGCAATGGAACAAAAAAAGGCGGACACCACCATGCCGGTGATATCCGCCGATATTTTTTATCGCTGTAACGAATTACAGTTTTCAGCCACCGTAAACCGCGGTATCGCCGAGTTCTTCCTCGATGCGAATCAGCTGGTTGTACTTGGCGACGCGATCGGTACGGCTCATGGAACCGGTCTTGATCTGGCCGGCGTTGACCGCGACGGCGATGTCGGCAATGGTGGTGTCTTCGGTTTCGCCCGAACGGTGCGAAACAACGGCGGTGTAACCGGCCTTGTGAGCCATTTCGATGGCATCCAGGGTTTCGGTCAGGGTGCCGATCTGGTTGACCTTGATCAGGATCGAGTTGGCGGCGCCCATCTTGATGCCTTTTTCGAGGTACTTGACGTTGGTGACGAACAGGTCGTCGCCAACGAGCTGGCACTTGTCGCCGATCTTGTCGGTCAGGAGCTTCCAGCCGTCCCAATCGCTTTCGGCCATGCCGTCTTCGATGGAGTCGATCGGATATTTCTTGATCAGCGCGGCCAGGAAATCAGCCTGCTTTGCAGCAGTCAACTTGGAACCGCCCTTGCCTTCGAACTTGGTGTAGTCGTAGACTTTCTTTTCGGCATTGTAGAATTCGGAGGAAGCGCAGTCCAGACCGATGGTGATGTCCTTGCCCGCTTTGTAACCGGCGGCCTTGATGGCATCCATGATCGCGGTCAGGGCTTCTTCAGTGCCGCCCTGGAAGGACGGAGCAAAACCGCCTTCGTCGCCGACCGCGGTGCTCAGGCCCTTGGCCTTGATGATGGCTTTCAGCGCATGGAAGACTTCAGAACCCATGCGGACGGCTTCGTGAATGCAGCAGGCGCCGACCGGACGGATCATAAATTCCTGGAACGCGATCGGAGCATCGGAATGGGAACCGCCGTTGATGATATTCATCATCGGAACCGGCAGGACTTTGGCGTTGACGCCGCCGATGTAGCGGTACAGCGGAATATCGAGGTAGTTGGCGGCGGCGCGGGCCACGGCCAGGGAAACGCCGAGGATGGCGTTGGCGCCGAGTTTCTTCTTGGTGGAGGTGCCGTCAAGCTCGATCATGACCTTGTCGATGCCAACCTGGTCGAGGGCGTCCATCCCTTCGATTTCGGGGAAAATGATTTCATTGACATTCTGGACGGCTTTCAGCACGCCCTTGCCGCCGAAGCGTTTTTTGTCGCCGTCGCGCAGTTCGACAGCTTCGTTTTCGCCGGTGGAGGCGCCGGACGGAACCGCCGCGGAACCGAAAGCTCCGCTTTCCAGGGTTACATCGACCTCAATGGTCGGATTGCCGCGTGAATCGATGATTTCCCTTGCATGAACATCGTAAATTGCTGACATTTTTCGAATCCTTTTTATTGGTTATGGGTTTGCATCTCCATACTTCATCAGTTAGAGTAAAATATATACCGCAAAGTGATCATATTCAAGGTGAAAATGGAAAATTCCGATACGAAATACGCCGCCGACGCCGTCCTCCGCCTGGACGAAGCGCTCGACCGCGAAGTCCAGGCCGTACTGCCGGAAGCCCCCCCGTCGTGGGCGCCCGAATACCTGCGCCTGAGCTGGGCTCTGCGGCGCTCTCCCTCGCAGGCATTTCCGTGGGCCCGCAGTCTCCGCATCTTGGCCGTCCCCTACGCCGTCATGCCGCAAATGCCGCTGCCCCGGGCCGAAAATCCCGAACTCACGGGACTTGTTTCGGGCTATGCCGCGCGCCGCGATTATCACCGTTTCACCCTGCCCCTGCCATCGTCATGCCGGAGCGAAATCGTCATCGACACCAAACCGCTGGCCGAAAAAACCCTTGCCGCCATCGCCGGAATCGGAAGCATCGGACGCAACAACTGCCTGCTGCTGCCCGACGCCGACGCCGGTAATTTTCTCGTCTCCATCCTGACCGAGGAGGAACTGCCCGAACGCCGCTATCCGCAAACCGACTATTGTCTCCACTGCGGCAACTGCGGCGAATTGACCGAGCCCCGATACTGCATCAGCACCCTGACCATGGAGAAACGCGGCGAACTCTCCCCGGCTGAACGGCAAATGCTGAATGGACGCATTTTCGGCTGTTCCATCTGCACCTCCGCCTGTCCGGGGACGGTACTTCCTCCTGACTTCGAACTCGACCTGGAATGGCTGTTGACGGCATCCGCCAAAGACGTCGAGCGCACTATCCGCGAAACCCCGATGAATTACGCCGGAGTCACCCTCCTCCGCCGCAACGCCCTTTACGTACTGGCAAACCGCAACACGGACCGCTGCCGCGAACTGATCCGCCGTTTCGCCAAAACCACCGGCAGTGCTTTTCTGCGCACGGTCTGCGCCGCGCTTTAGCATGGAACGCAGATTTTTCATATCTTAACGTTTTTCTAATTCCACGGTAACACCGCACTAACAATCCCCTGATATATTTATACCAGAATAAAAAAATCCGGAAAATCCGGAACTGGATAAAGAACAGAGGAGTCCCCTGGAATGAACGTCATGATTATGGAACGTCCGGAAAAAGAAACCCTGCGCCGGCGGTTGAACCATATGCTGCTGAACCGCCTGCCGGTCGTCAACCCGATCTTGAGCGAAAACGACCAATTCGTCCTGAAAATCGCCTCCACCCAGGCGGAAATCCGGGCGGCGCAGAAATTGCGCTACCGGGTGTTCCACCAGGAACAGGGACGGCTGGAGGACTGCCACGGCGGAATCGACCGTGACCGCTACGACCGCCACTGCCGCCACCTGATCGCCATCGAAAAAACAAGCGGCCAGGTCGTCGGCACCTACCGGACCCTGTCAGGAGACAGCGCCCGTTCCGCCGGAAATTTCTATTCGCAGGATGAATTCACCATTCGCGGACTGGACGGCATCCGCCATGAGGTCTGCGAGGTCGGGCGCTCCTGCGTAGCCGCCGAATTCCGCAGCGGCGCGGTCGTAAGCATGCTGTGGGGAGCGCTCGCCAATCTGCGTTTTCACCGCGACGAGCGCTTGAAGCTGTTGAACTATGCGCGCAGACAGCATCCGCCGGTTCCGAAATTCAATTACCTCTTCGGCTGCGTAAGCCTGGAGGAAACCGACGCAACCGCGGCACTGGCCCTGTATGAATACTTTATCCAGAACAATCAAATCAGCGACCGGGTTTCCGCCGCTCCACGCTCCGGGTTCGAACTGCCGCCGGTGGCGGACGCTGAAATACAACAGCATCTGCACGACCATGAAAAACAGATTTCGCGTTCCCTGCCGCCGTTGTTCAAGGGCTACCTCCGGCTGGGAGCGAAAATCTGCGGACCTCCGGCTTATGACCGTGCGTTCGGTACCATTGACTTCCTGATTCTGCAGGACATGCGCGAGATCCCGGAACGCTACGCCCGCCACTTCAATATCTAATCTCCCAAGGCAACCGTTATCCTCGAATGCCGCAGTCGGTATTCCGTTTTTTACGGTGTAACGCCGGCGGCTTCCAGCCGGGCCTGGACTTTTTTGATATCCACATCACGAACGCTGCAATTCTCCCGCACCGCCTCGGCGGCGGCAACTCCGACCCCGAAACCGATATTCGTACAAATCGGCATCACCCGAAAATTGGAATGCGCCTTGTGCGTGCCGGAAATATTGCGACCGGACAGCAACAACCCGTCGATCTTCGCCGGGACACACGCGCCGTAGGGAATCGTATACGATCCTTTGCAGGTGAAGTGGTGCTGAGCTCCGTTCTTGTCCAGACCGGACCCTTCGACATTGTGAATATCGAAGTTGAAGCGGTTTTGAGTCGCGATCCAGTCGTCAAACACTCTGGCTTCGACGATGTCGTGTTCGTTCAGGGTATACATGCCTTTGAAGTGACGGGTTTCGCGGACCCCAACCACCGAAGCACTGCTCAGGTGGTAGCAATGTTCGTAACCCGGCACATATTCATGCAGGAAATTGATAATCGCCGGAATCTGACGGTGGCAGGTAATTTCAGCTCTGGTCAGGTCGGTGTTACTGGTCCCATCGATACCGGTAAGATTCGTCATATTAACGACCACCTGCCCCGGGATCGTCCCCTTGTACAGCAGGACGTGTCCGGCGGGCGGCGGCAGCAATTTCTTCGCCAGCGCCTGAAGTTCGCCTTTCGGCGTTTCGACCCGAGTCTCGAAAGAACCGGGGAAAACCGCGTTATCCCAGTCCACGCCGCCGATCTTGAACATCAGCGTCACCGGCTGCATTCCGCCATCGCCTTCGCGTCCCTTGGCGTATTCGGCGCCGGAACGCGCGGCCACATCGCCGTCGCCGGTGGCGTCGATCACGACTTTGGCCAGTGCGGCTTCGCGCCCGGACTTGCTTTCGAGAATGACTCCGGTGACTTTGTCGCCTTCTTTGACGACATCGGCACAGCGGGTATGAAGAAGCACGGTCACGCCCGCTTCCTCCATCATGTCGAAAAAGACCAGCTTTAATAATTCATGATTAATCACCCAGCCCGGGCGCTCGATTTCATTTTCCCACCTGGCCGCCTGACAGCGGTCCATGATCTCGCTGGTGATCGGCGAAACCGTGCCGCCGCACCAGTGGGACATCATGCCGGAGGTGGCAATACCGCCCAGACAATTCATTTCTTCAACCAGCAGGGTTTTCGCGCCGTTGCGGGCGGCGCCGAGGGCGGCGCCGATTCCGGCGGGGCCGCCGCCGGCGACGATTACATCGACGTTGTACTTGACCAGAATTTCCCGGGCCGCTTCGTTTATCACTGTTTTCATAAGAATCCTCTCCATTGTTTTCAGGATGGTTTTGTTAATTATATTATAATGCAAAAAAGTCATTTAACCTTGATTTTTTTTCGATTCAATCTTCAATTTTCTCACTTATCAAATCGAAAATCAAGGATAATTACCGAGAAATAACCATGTATTTATTCAATTTTTCCACTGATTTCTACTTGACTTCTGCTTTATTTAATTGTATATATTACCATGGATAAGGTTTTGTCATAATGAACACATTGGGAGATATGTAATGGCGAACAAGGAATTGATCAACTCTATAGTCGACGCTATTATCGCGGAGATTCACCGCGGTAAGTCGTATGTGACAGAGTTCGATTTGTCCGTGACCCTGAAAGTCAGCCGGACAAGATTAAGGGAGAGCATTCAAGCCCTTCAAACTTACGGAATCATCACCAAACGCCAGAAATGCGGTATAACTCTGGCTCAGCCCAACCGGAAGAACCTCAATGAATCCTATCTTCTCCGGGAAATGCTGGGAAAACTTATAACCGATGCCGTATTGAAAAATATCACCGAGCGTGATTGTGACAGACTGGAAAAAATTGATTTCCGGGTTATCGAAGCCTTCAGGGATCAGGATTACCCGGCGCTGTTGCGTCACGATCTGGAATTCCATCACACATTCGTCGATATCGGTCAGATGAGAATTGCCAGCCAAATTCTTCATAACCTTCATTACCTGAATTACGCTTATATGGCGCCGTTGGTCCAGAAAATCAACGGTGCGTCCGAAAACCATGTATCCCACCAGGAAATCATCGACAGTCTGCGACATCGCGACGCGGCCTGCTACAAGCTGGTCAAGCAGCATTTGAACCATGCCCGAAAATTCCTGTTGAAACATTGCCCCGCCGAAACCAACAATTCCGTACCGGAGATTATTATTTAAAATGCCAATACCAGTTGAGCTCGCTGCCGCGCCACTGCAGAAATTCATCGAAAAAAAAGAGGAAACCGACTGGAAAAAGTTCCCTTTTGATGCTATTATTACCAAAAGGTAATCTAGAGAACAGCAGGCAGGAGAATTTCCATGGCAAAGGTTTCAATCAGGAATGTATCCAAGATCTACCCCG
>CALABZ010000135.1 GCA_937888615.1 uncultured Lentisphaeria bacterium
GGTGAAATTTATTTATTATGAGTTTGAAGAGGAAACTGATCTTCAAAATAAGAAGTTTCAATTATTTACATCAGGGGAAGCCCTTTATACCGCTTTTGAAAATGGACTTGATATCCCCCTTGAATTACAATCTGAACTAAATGTGTATTACAGGAATCATATCAATAGAGCCTCTGAAGAGCGTTTTTTAATCGAGCCAATCATAAAAAAGAATTCTTTCATCGTATTACTCGGTTTTCGAGGTAACGGGAAGACATATTTTGCAATGCTCTTAGCTGCTGCTATGGCTGTAAAAGGGAAGTTATTTTATAACTGGCAGATCAGGGAAAAAATAAAAATATTATATATTGCTGATGATGAAATGGATGAAGATATAATACAAGAGCGGCTAAATGTAATCAAAAGATTATATCGTGATGACATAAACAATTTTCAGATTGACCAAGTGTCTAAATTAAACCTTCTTGAAGAGACGGGAAGGAAAGACATAGAAGCAAGAATTCAAAATTGTTCTTTGAATAAAGGAACTCCGGGAATGCCCGTTTCGTTATTGGTTTTAGACCATTTATATAAATTATCAAATGCAGAAGGCGCCAAGGCTGAAAAATGGCCTACCCTTCAAGGCTGGATTGATGAATTAAGGAAAAAGCATAATATCACAATACTGCTTTTGCATCATGAAAATAGAGATGGGAAAGCGAGAGGTACGGTATCAATTGAAAATGATGCTGCAACAATCATTCGTGTTGAGAGAACTGAAGATTTTGCTAAAGATCATCTAGCGCTCAAGGTGTCTGTTCCTAAAAATCGTAATGGAAAAGATCAATTAACTCCTTTTGAAATTACTGTCAATCTGGGGGAATACCCTAAATGGATTGAAGCGCAAGATAAATCCATAACGGAAATACCTTGGAAAGCAGCCAAAAGAGATCCGGAGACCATAGAACGGATAAAGGAACTTCGTATCACCAAAACAATGCCTGATATTGCAAGAATATTTGGGATATCAACAAGTACTTTACAAAAATTTGCAAGAGAGAAAAATATTTCAGAAAAGCGAAATACTCACCCCTCTACGCACAAATATCCATCAAAGAAAATTACCGAGATTGCTACATCTATTTAATTGAAAGTAATTTTTAGAAGATTTTTTTATCTTCCTCTGTCATCAGATATCTGATGACGTCTAAATTGCGGTAGCGAACGGAACTGCCGACCATTCTGCGGTTGAGGCTGAAAGCGCCTTCGCGTTCCAGCTTTTTGAAGTTTGCCAGACTGATGCCCAATAGTTCGGCGGCTTCGGTTTGGTCGATCAGCTTCGGCATGATATTCGGGATCAACTCGCCGCGTTCGGACAGGTGTTTCAGGTTGGAAATTATCTCACGCTCTTCCGGCACGCTGATAATTCCTTCGTCACTGAGGGGGGACAATAGACGAGCGATCAGTTTGACGGTACGGGGACGAATTTGGGATTTTGCATTCATTTTTGACTCCTATGTTGGACATAGGATTGCGGTCCCCTGTAAAAAAATACGGTCTGCAATGGGTTCGGCAGCGGCGGTACCTGAGGCGCCGCCGCTGCCGGTCGAATCAGAGGTTTTGGTAGAAGTCTGTTACTTGCGGATCGTTCATGGCTTCACGGAACCGGATCGGACGGTCCAAGGTCAGGTCGGTGCGTTTGCGGACCCTTGACAAGGCCGTATAAAGCTGTCCGTGCGCAAAACAACCCCGCCCCAGAACCAAGTGGATTCGATTCAGGGTTTGCCCCTGGGCTTTGTGAATGGTCATCGCATACGCCGGAGCCAGCGGCAGTTGCCGGAAATGACCGGTTTTTCTGGTTGTGAGTCGGAGTTCTCCGGTCCGGTCGTTTTCCTCCACGTCGTATTCGTAATTGAACCAGACACTTGGAATCACTTCCAACAGACGTTGATTTGCGGATAATCGCACCGTAACGGTCTCCAGGGCTGGAGCGTAATCTTCAACCACGCCGATATCACCATTGACATAATCGTATCCGTCAGAATATGGGTTTTGCTGGTTTGCCAGCAGCATGATCTTTTCGCCACGCTTGATCAGAAGTTCTTTGTCCGTGAGCAGGTCATTCATTGGAAAAGTTCCTCCCACACTGCCCGGAAAAATAACCCCGGCGTCCTTCAGACGGTTCATCGCGGTGCTGTTGATCGCCGCCACATCACTGCGGGTACAGCAGACGCCGACGCTGTCGGATTCAAGATATTCGCCGGTAACATTTGCCGCGCACATGTTCAGGTACTCCGACAAGTCATGGCCGGTATTTCGAACCGCGTCCAGGAACTTGATGTACTCCGGGTCCGTCTGCCGGTGAACCTGTCCCAAAACGATATTTTCGAATTCGGCTTGAGCCCAGGCCCCGGTATTGAACGCATAAATTCCCCCGGCCTGACGTTCCAGGTATCGGCGGATATTGTCGTCCTCGATCACAGGCGGCAGTTGGAAGAAATCGCCGATCACGATAATCTGTTTGCCGCCAAAGGGAAGCCGTTCGCGCCCCGGCATGGCGTACCGGCGGAGGATCGCCTCCATCATGCTGAATAAATCGCTCCTGACCATTGAAATTTCATCGATCAGAATCGTATCGGTGGTTCGATAAAGTTCCTGCAAGTACGGGGTTTCTCCGGGCGGCGGCTCACCGGTCGGGGACAACCGGAAAAAGTTATGGATCGTAACGCCGTTCGGCAGGTTTCGGGCGGCAATCCCGGTAGGGGCCAGACAGGCGACATTGCCGCCGCTCCGTTCGAGAAACGTTCTGATAATGCTTGATTTGCCGGTGCCGCCCCGGCCGGTCAAGAAAATATTCCGCCCGGAAAGCATGGCATCCAGAGCGAATTCCTGTTCGAGTGTCAAATAACGCATATTAGTTTCTCCCCAACATCGAAGCGCCGAATTCGCGAATGTGCTTCGGCGTATTTCCTTTGGTATTCGTCTTGGCCAGATACGAGCAAATCCGGTATGCCTCCTGCGTTAGCGCCTCGTTGTCCCGGTTCAACCGTATCCCGTGATTCATGGCGATCCCGTCATAACCCGCCGAACACACTTCGATCAGGCCGTTGCCCCGGCAGTCATGGCCGTAATATTTGAAGAGCGCGCCGGACCAGATTTCGTTGGCCCTGGCGGGAT
>CALABZ010000136.1 GCA_937888615.1 uncultured Lentisphaeria bacterium
CTCCCTCCGAACTCAAAAGGAGCTCTGAGTTATGGTCCAAAACGGAGAAGAGGCATTTGAGGGGGTGGAGATGCCGTTTTTTGGCATTTTTCGGGGATTTTGCGGCTTGGGGGAATATTGGCTAAATTCGATATTTTGAGGAAGAAAAAACCGACTTGGATGATTTTCCAAGCCGGTTTCAGTAGTAAATTGGTAGCGGGGGTAGGAATCGAAATAAGCTCAAATTTTACTGATTTTTGCCACTTTTTGCCATTTCTCACTTTAAAACCCGACTTTTGGCAATATATTGGTTATATGCGATATTGACCCGGAGAACACTGTCATGGCAACGAAAAAAACAAAGACAAATCCGAATCTGACATCCGTCAAACTTTCCACCGGTACTATATACCAGACCAAGGCAAAAGGCAATTACTATTTCCGTTATCAACTCAACGGAAAGCGGAAAAATGTCAATCTGGAGACGAATCACATTGAAGAGGCCAAAATCAAGGTGGAAACAGAAATTCTGCCTTTGCTCAAGGCCCCCAGCGCCGAAGTCGTCGCCGCACACGTCAATCATGCCAAAGGCTGGAGCCGACAGCATGAACGCCTCGAACTGAACCGCATCTGGGAAGTCTACTCAGCCCATCCGGATCGTGCTCGTCCTAAAAATCTCAAATGCTGGAAGATATACGAGGCATATCTGAATGAATTTCTGACCTGGCTGGCCAGTTCTCATCCGGAAGCCCAATATATGGACGAAATCCGCGATATTGACGCTGCCGGCATCAAGATGGACAGGAATATCGCCGCCGAGTACACGGATTACCTGAAAAAGCAACCGCTATCCGTCGATACCCACAACAAGAAACTGGCCCGTATCGCCAACATCTTCCGGACCCTCGCCAAATACCTCGAGGTTGCGTCTCCGTGGGACAATCCCAAGCTGAAACGCCATCAAAAGGAAGAAACGCATATCAAAGACCATCGCCGCCCATTTCCGCCGGATAAGGAAAAAGAGATGTTCGAAGCTTTGAAACCGGAATCCAAACTGCGCCTGATCAATAAATCTGAAATCGAAGTCCTGTTCTATATCCTCAAATACACTGGACAACGGCAAAAGGACTGCGTGAACCTTTCCTGGAAGAAAATTAACATGGAAAGACGCCGTTTATGGGTGACGCAGGAGAAAACCGGTAAAGACGTGTCCCTCCCCATTGCCCCGGAGCTTTACGACATGCTGAAAAAGGCTGAAACATGGAAAGAAAACGACTATGTTCTTCCCAAAACAGCCGCTCGCTACGCGATTACGGCTTCCGACGGGACCCATGAGGGGGTAAACCTCGTAAACAAACAACTTTTGAATGTAATTAAATATGTGGGTCTGGAACCCAGTATTGAAATTCCCGGTCGAGCCAAAAAAATGACCATCTACGGCATACATAGTTTTCGGCATGGTTTTGCCAGCCATTGCGCCGAGTCCGGGATTCCAAGAGCCGTCTGCGCGTCCATCCTGGGGGCAGACAGCGCCATTATCGACGCCTATTATGTCCACATCGGCGAAGAGGCCCAGGAAAAAGCAATCATGGCCCTGAGTAACAAACAAAAAACCGCCGAGGACCGCATAGCAGCGGCCCTCGCGATCATCGATAATCTTTCCAACAAAACAAAGGTAATTCAATCCATAGAAAAAGCATTAAGGTAATATGGATACAGAATAAGATATTTCATTGTTGCCATAAAAATTTTTCATAAGTTTACTTTTTAGTCGCTTGGCCACGTAAATTGCAGGTGGAAAAATATTAGACAAAATCACTCTATTCATTGTTAAAAATTTGCTTTTTATGTTTTGCAATCTACATTGTTAAATCTTGTTTAAACCAGTATGTCCTGATTGTCTTTGCCAAAATTCTGTCTGGACGTATTGTTTACAGGCTTATTTTGGTGACAAAATTGTGGATTTGATTTCTGTAAGGATTCAGGTTCGTAAAAGGAAACCGATGAATACGGGAGGTCAAGGAGTTATTAAATATTTAAGGTGGCGTATAAGAAAAAGAGAAATTTATTTGGCAGTGACATATTATGATTATTGATAACAAAAAGCATGGTAAGGTTGGAGTGGAACTTCAAAAATCAATAGAAAACGGTTCCCGTTTATCATTGATTTCAGGCTGTTTTTCTATTTGGGCATTTGCTGAACTAAAAAAAGAACTTTTAAAAATCGAACGAGCTAGATTTCTCTTCCCCGATACCGAATTGAATAAATCCATAAATGACTCTACCTTATTATGTGCCGCTTCTGACAGAAAGTTCCGTAACTCTCTCAATCTATCAAAGGTTGCCCGTGAATGCGCCAATTGGTTTAGCAATAAAGTTGATGTAAAAATTGCAGAATATCCTATTCCTCAAAACCTTTACCATGTCGTGTCTAAAGTTAATGATGCTATTGCTATTCATGGGAGTTCAAATTTTACGACTGAAGGTTTGGGGTTTTCTCCATCTCGTTCCATGCATATGAATTACTGTTCTGGTGAACCATCAGAAACAAAGGCACTGCTGGAATGGTTTGATTCGATATGGAATGATCCTAAAGAAGTGCACAATGCCAAAGATGATTTATTGAAGAGTTTGGAAAAGATATTCGAAGATAAATCTCCCAAAATTATTTATTTTTTCATACTATTTAATATTTTCAAGGATTTTGTGGGGGAGCTCGAAGAGGAAAATATTATCAAAACAAGAACGGGGATAAAAGAAACGCTGATTTGGAATAAGCTCTACAAGTTCCAGCGTGACGGAGTTCTTGGTGCTATTGATAAAATCGAACGGTTTAATGGCTGTATAATCGCCGACAGCGTGGGCCTGGGAAAGACTTTTGAGGCTCTTGCCGTTATCAAGTATTATGAACTGAGAAACGACAGAATACTTGTATTATGCCCAAAAAAGTTGCGGGAAAATTGGACTTTATATACCGTTAACGACAAGCGCAATATTTTAGCCAATGACAGATTTAATTATGACGTGTTGAACCATACAGACCTGACCAGAAACCAGGGAATGTCTGGTGAAATCAACCTTGCCACGATAAACTGGAGCAATTATGACCTTGTGGTCATTGATGAGTCCCATAACTTCAGGAATAATCCAGCGAGAAAAGAAGGTATAACCCGTTATGCCAGACTTATGGATGATTTGATCAGAGCCGGAGTTAAGACAAAAATACTGATGTTATCGGCCACCCCGGTTAACAGCAGGATGAATGACCTGAAAAATCAAGTTGCATTCATTACGGAGGGCATAGACGACGCTCTTTATAATGACGGGATTTACAGCATAGAGCAAACCCTGAAAAAAGCTCAGACCAAATTCAATCAATGGCTACGGCTACAGGAAGATGAGCGTACCACGGAAAATTTACTGGCAAGTCTGAATTTCGACTACTTCAAACTGCTTGATCTCCTGACTATCGCAAGGTCACGCAAGCACATTGAGAAATATTACGATATTGCTGAAATCGGCGATTTTCCATTTCGCAAAGAACCTCGGAACATAAAATCTGATATTGATCTTTCAGAAAAGTTTCCCCCGCTTAGAGAAATAAACCGAAATATCAGGCGTCTAAATCTGGGCGCTTATGCGCCTTTGAAATATGTACTGGAAGATAAACGTGAAGAATACAGTCGCAAATATGATATGACCGTACAGGGGGGGTCGGTATTCAGGCAGGTTGACCGCGAGTTAAACTTAATTCATCTGGTTCGGGTCAACCTGTTGAAAAGGATGGAAAGCTCCATTAATTCCTTTACGCAAACACTGGAAAGCCTGTTGGAAAATGTACGTTCGATTATAGGCAAAATCGATTCACATGACCATTCAGAATTTGAAGAGCTCAATATAGAAGACATTGAGGCCGATTCCGAAGAATTTGAGCCTTTTGTCGTTGGTCGCAAAGTAAAAGTTTTAATTCAGGATGTTGATCGTATACGCTGGATGCAAGATTTACAGGAAGACGAGGAACTGTTGATCGGGCTTTTGCGGGAATCGCGCCAGATAGATGCTTCCCGGGATGCAAAACTGGCAGACTTGAGAACTCATATAAAGAACAAGGTTCAAAATCCGATAAATCCGGGAAACCGAAAGATTATCATTTTTACAGCATTTGCCGATACCGCAAAATATCTTTATGAAAATATTGCCGCCTGGGCGGCACAGGAGCTGGAGCTTTATTCCGCGCTGGTTACCGGCACCGGAGGGAATCAGACAACCATGTCCGGGATTCATAAAGATTTGGCCTCGATATTATCTTCTTTTTCTCCGCTATCCAAAGAGCGGACAAAAATAGACCAAACTTTGACCGCCGAGATTGATATTCTTATTGCCACCGACTGTATCTCTGAGGGACAGAACCTTCAGGACTGCGACTATCTGATCAATTACGATATTCACTGGAACCCGGTCAGGATTATTCAACGGTTCGGACGCATTGATCGCCTTGGTTCGCGTAATGAAGTGATTCAACTGGTGAACTTCTGGCCAAACATGGAACTGGACGAATATATCAATCTCGAAGCCAGGGTTTCCGGCAGAATGGTGTTGCTGGATATTTCCGCCACCGGAGAGGAAAACGTTATCGAATACACTGATGCTGCGACAATGAATGATTTGGAATATCGACGCAGACAACTGGAGCGTCTGCTCCGTGAAGTCGTGGATATCGAGGATATCAATGGCGGCATCTCCATTACTGATTTGACCATGAATGATTTTCGCATGGATCTCAGCGGATTTCTCAAGGATAATCCGGAGGATATGACACGTTTCTCAATTGGCGCGTTTTCGGTGGTTTGTTCAGATGAACTGATGGATTTCAAGCTGGAACCGGGAGTTATTTTCTGTCTGAAAAATATAAGTGGAAAAGTAGTTTCCGATTCGTCTTACGCGCTTGAACCGTATTATCTGATATATGTCGCGGATGATGGACATATTATCCTCAGTTTTTCTCAGGCAAAAAAAATCCTGGATATCATCAAAAAGCTTTCCCTGGGGCACTCCAGCCCCGACGAAAAGGCATTGGAGTGGTTTAACCGCAAAACGGACAACGCCAACGATATGTCTCATTACAGGGAGCTATTGGCCAAAGCGATAGGTGAACTCACGGGTAAAGCGGAAGAATTCGGAATGTCGTCATTATTCAAGCCGGAGACCAGTTTGCTTTCTGGAGAGTTTTTCGGTGGAATTAATGATTTTGAGGTCATATCTTATTTGATTATTGCTGGAGAAAAGGCATGACCATGTTAAAGGAAATCCTGAATTCGTTTCCGGGCAGATGCCATGTCGGGAAGAAAATTCCCCAAAAGCTTTTTTTGGCAAACGAACAGCTTTCGGCCGGCGACAAACGGCTGGTCAAAAACAATATTAAGGAAGTCATGGTACAATACCAGATATCCGCCATGAACAGCTCCGTCGAGTCATATGCAGACAATGAGCGACAATACAATGAAGTACTCGTCATTGAAGCGAGAATAAAAATCCCCAGACAGCTTAATCAATTGACGGAGATGATACATCGCTCTATACCTAATCCGGTTTTCCTGATTGTCGCTTATGGGGATGAATACCGATTCAGCGTTGCGGACAAACGCATCAATCAGGCAGATGACAACAAGCGGGTAGTCGAAGATATTATCAGCAGTGAATGGATAGGCCGGGAATCGGAGAATGGCATTGAACGTGACTTCACCAAAAGTTTTTCAGGCATTTCTGGCGCGACAAATCTTTTTTTGCTGTATCAGGATTTGAAGAAACGTGTTATCGCACTTATTTTAGCTGCTCATACCGGACGCTTCCGGCTGGAATCACCTTTAACTGTTGATGAACAAGTTAAGCTGTTTCGGAAAATTGACGAACTGGAGAAACTGGCGGTCGGGTTGCGACTGAAATTAAAGGGTGAAAAGCAATTGGGGCGACAGGTAGAGATAAATGTGCAAATCAAAAATATTGAAGATAAAATATATCAGTCCAGGAGTTTGATACAATGAGTCAGAATTCTCAACAAGGAAAATACGAAAATTGTTATGTCGCGTTTCTGGATATTTTAGGTTTAAAAAATAAAGTAGCAGAGAGTGTTAATGATGAACAGAAATTAAAAACTCTTATAGAGTCAATTGAAGAATATTGTAAAATTTCTGGCATTGAAACCAAGCAGACAGGGAAAAGTGATTTAAATATCAAAATTAGATTCTTCTCTGATTCGCTTGTTTTTTTTATGCGACAAGACGGTGATATTTCTCAAATGCTATTTCTGATTCGTTTCATTCAGGATCAGCTTTGGGGTAAGGGCTTATGCTTAAGAGGTGGAATCACGCTCGATGAAATGTTTTGGTGTGACAATAAAAATATTACTATCGGTCCAGGTCTGGTCGAAGCATACAAACTTGAGAATGAGATAGCAATTTATCCAAGAATCATAATATCAGAAAATTTGTATGATCGCATTAAAGATAATCATGTCGGACCTTTTGGCGCGAATGAAAACTTAAAGCTGGACTCCCTGATCAAAGAAGATAATGATGGCCTTTTCTTTCTTGACTTGCTGAATAAAAACATCAATCGGCCGGAAAACGAAAAGCTAAAAATTGAAGATAATAGTTTTTATATTAAATATGAAAACCATTCAGAAGACAAGCGGAGAGATATCTTATCTGCGGTTGATAACACGATTAAAAATAACATCAGTGACAAACCTAAAATACAGCAAAAGTATAAATGGCTGAAAAGCTATATGAATTCTTCAAGAGCAGAAACAAATGAAGAAAATGTGATAAAATAAAGGCAATATAATGGATATGGAAAAAATAACGATTGAAGACGGACAAAGCGCCAACCTGATCAATGAAAATCTGGAACAGTTGAAAAATATTTTTCCCGAAGCGTTTACCGAGGACGGCGTGGATTATACCACACTCCGGCAATTGCTTGGTGATACAAAGGTGCTTGAAGAAGGCGAAGAACGCTACTCATTCAACTGGCACG
>CALABZ010000137.1 GCA_937888615.1 uncultured Lentisphaeria bacterium
CGGAATTCCATGTGGGTCAATCCAAGTTCACTGGAGAACCCGAACCAGTCTCGAAAGTCGAAGCGGAAAACCCGTCATTCGGAGAACTCGCGGAGGGCGCGTCGTATCCGCCGGACCGGGTTCTACGCGGCTCGACGGTGCTTTCCGGCAACGCCTGTCTGGAAGTTACCGCGGTCGGCATGGCGACGGAGATCGGCCAGACTGCACGTGCCGCCACTGAAATCACCGACGAAACGACCCCCCTTCAGAAGCAGCTTCAACGCCTGAGCAAGATCATTGCAGTCGCGGGTATTTCCCTGTCCACGGTTTTCTTCGGACTGTTGCTGATCCAGGCGTGGTACGGGGGGAACTGGAATCTCGAAACCGTCTTGGCCGCCTTTATGGTGGCGGTGACGCTGATCGTCGTAACCGTGCCGGAAGGCCTGCCGATGAGCGTGACCCTGAGCCTGGCGTGCAGCATGCGGAAGATGTCGCAATACAACTGCCTGATCCGCAGGCTTCACGCCGGCGAAACCATCGGCTGCGCCACGGTCATCTGCACCGATAAAACCGGAACATTGACCATGAACCGGATGCGCCTGGCGCAAACATTTTTCCCGAAAGGCTGCGAAACGCTCATGGCCGAAGCATTCTGTCTGAACTCGACCGCAGAACTCAATGGCGAGGAAGTCCTCGGCAATCCGACCGAAGGGGCGCTGCTGCATTATCTGTCGGAAAATGGTGTCGATTATCGCAAACTCCGCGCGTCCAACACAGTTGCGGCGCGCCGCAACTTCACGACCATGACTAAATATATGGCCACCCGGCTGGAATCCGGGCAGTGCCATTTGAAAGGCGCCCCGGAAGTCATTCTCTCCAAGTGCCGTTTCCGCCAGACGACGGGAAGCGTGGAGGAACTCCCCCCCGCCATACGGTCCGGACTGCTTGAGGCATTCAGGAACGAACAGGACAAAGGGCGGCGGACTCTGGCGTTCGCCTATTCCGCCGTTCCCTGCGATCCTGATTCGACCGATGACCTGGTCTATCTCGGATTCGCCGCCATTTCCGACCCGGTGCGTCCAGAAGTGCCGGATGCGGTCCGGGCCTGCCGCCGCGCCGGAATCAATGTCAAAATCGTTACCGGCGACACGGCGGCCACCGCCTCCGAAATCGGGCGTGAAATCGGACTTGCCGACGGCACGGTTATGGAAGGCGCGGCCTTTGAGAGCCTTGACCGGGAAAAAACCGCCGAACTTCTCGACAGTCTCGCCGTAATCGCCCGGGCCCGCCCCAATGACAAGCTGAAGCTGGTCAAAGCGCTTCAGGCACGCGGCGAGGTCGTGGCGGTAACGGGGGACGGCACCAACGACGCTCCCGCGCTTCATCATGCCGACGTCGGCATCGCCATGGGGCGGACCGGCACGGCCATTGCCCGCGAAGCCGCCGATGTCATCCTGCTGGACGATTCGTTCCGCAGTATCGTGCATGCAGTGTTGTGGGGGCGTTCGCTTTACCTGAACATTCAGCGTTTCCTGGTGTTTCAACTGACGATCAACGCCGCCGCCGCCGGAATCGCGCTGGCCGGGCCGTTCGTCGGCATTTCCCTGCCTTTTACGGTGATCCAGATGCTTTGGATCAACCTGATCATGGACACTTTCGCCGCGCTGGCGCTCGCCACCGAGCCACCGACGCCGGAGGTTATGGAACAGTCGCCGCGCAAAACAGGCACGTTCATCATCACCCGACCGATGGCGTGGACGATTTTCGGAACGGCGCTGATTTTCATTGCCATGTTTTTCGCCTTGGGTTGTGTCTGGCGGAATGGCGGGCTCAGTGCCCGTGAACTGACAGTTCTGTTCAGCTCATTCGTCATGCTGCAGGTGTGGAACTTGCTGAACGTCCGGGCATTGGGCAGCAATAAATCGATGATACTGAATCCACCGCTTAACCCGGTATTCTCATGGGTCACCGTCGGTATTGTGGGAATGCAGGTGCTGATTACACAGTTCGGCGGAAAATTGTTCCGTACTGTCCCCCTGGGACTGGCGGAATGGCTGATCATTATCGGTGCGACGTCCTCTATTTTCTGGGCCGGGGAAATTTACCGCTGGCGGAGGCGCAAGTCGAAAGAAGGGGGCGAATAATCATGGAATTGTCCATTGCTCTCGCGACTATGGCTTTTTTGATTCTGGTGTGCCTGTTGTCCAGCAAGTTGTCGTCATGGATCAACATGCCGACGCTGATCATGTTCCTGGGAGTTGGGATGCTGGCCGGCTCGGAGGGCATCGGGGGATTGGCGTTTGAAAACGCGGTAACGGCGAATTACATCGGGTCCTTCGCCATGGCTTTCATCCTGTTTTCGGGCGGTTTTGACACCGGCTGGAAATCGGTGAAACAGGTGTTGGGCTGCGGAGGACTGCTGGCAAGCGTGGGCGTCCTGCTGACTGCCATATTCGTGGGAGTAATGACTTGGGGGCTTCTGAACTGGCTGATGCCTGAAAAGGAAATCTCGCTATCATGGTGTCTCCTGCTTGGCTCGATCGTTTCGTCAACGGATGCGGCGGCGGTATTTTCGATCCTGCGCTCGAAAAGCGTGAGTTTAAAGGGAAAGCTGCAGCCGCTGCTGGAATTCGAATCCGGCAGCAACGACCCGATGGCGGCATTTCTGACGATTTTCATGGTTGGCGTGATTACGACCGAAAACGCGTCCGGGTACCTTATGCCCTGGACCGGATACTGGGTAATCCTGCCGACTTTCGCGGCCAAAATGTCGCTCGGCATTTTTTGGGGTTACGGCATCGGGCGCCTGGTGGTATGGGCTTACAATAAATTCGACTTCAATTATGACGGACTGTATTATGTGCTGGCTTTCATGGTGGTAATCTTTACGTTTTCGACCACGGAACTGCTGTACGGAAACGGCTTCATGGCCGTGTATGTGGCCGGTTTAACCATGGGGAACCGGCGTTTCCTCTTTCACAACAGCATCGGTAAGTATTACGATGGAACCGCCTGGCTGATGCAGGTGATTCTGTTCACCATGCTGGGACTGCTGGCTTTCCCCCACCAGTTATGGGAGGCGAAGTGGATCGGGCTGGGGGCGGCGTGTATCCTGATGCTGATTGCCCGTCCGGCTGCGGTTTTTCTGTGCATGATCCGCAGCAAGTTCAGTTTCCCGGAGCGACTACTGGTGTCGTGGGTGGGATTGCGCGGGGGAGCGCCGATTATGTTGGCCACATTTCCGCTGATGGCAAAGATTGAGAATGATCAACTTATTTTTCATATCGTCTTTTTCATCGTCCTTATGTCGGTGGTGCTACAGGGGATGACGCTGATGCCGGTGGCGCGGCTCCTGAAACTGGAGGCTCCGTTAAAGAAGACGGTCAGAAACCCGCTCATCGTAGATGAAACAGGAAATTCCAACGCGCAATCCCTGGAATTCGTAATTCCCGATGCGCATTCGGGACGGACGCTGGCCGACCTGAAACTGCCCGGCGGCGCCCTGGTACTGCTGATTCGCCGCGACGACAGTCTCATCGTGCCGCGCGGAGACACACAACTAAAGAAGGACGATTACCTTACGATTATGGGTAGCGACAAGGCGCTGGAACAGTGCGCTTTGATGCTATCTCAATCATGATATGGAGAACATTCATATGACTATGCTTTTACTGAATGTGTTCGGCGGCTTGGCGATTTTCATTTTCGGCATGAAAATGATGAGCGACGGACTACACAAAGCGGCGGGGGAACGCATGCAGAGCGTTCTTCGCTTTTTCGCCTCCAACCGTTTCGTCGCTATTCTGTCGGGGGCATTGGTAACCGCGGTGATCCAATCCTCAAGCGCCAGTACGGTCATGGTGATCGGTTTCGTCAACGCCGGACTGTTGAACCTGATGCAATCGATCGGCATCATCTTCGGCGCCAATATCGGCACCACGATTACGGCCCAACTGGTGGCGTTAAAAATCGAATGGATCATTATGCCGGCGATCATCATCGGATTGCTGACGGGATTCATCAATAAACCGTGGATTCGCGGCTGGTCGGAAACCATCATCGGATTCGGGTTTCTTTTCCTTGGCATGAACCTGATGAGCGTCGAATTGAAAGCTCTGTCTTCAAACGCTGATTTCGTCGCCACGTTCAGCGCTTTCAACTGCGCTCCGGTCGACGGTTCCATGCCTTTCGGCCCGGTTCTCGGCGCAATTGGCATCGGGTTGCTTGCCACCACCGTCATCCAAAGCAGTTCGGCCTGTACCGGAATCATCATCGCCCTCGGCGCGGGAGGGATCATCAACCTGTATACGGCGGTGGCCTTGACACTCGGTTCCAACATCGGCACCACCGTGACCGCCCAGTTGGCGGCAATTCCCGCGAACCGGATCGCCAAACAAGCGGCGTTGGCCCATACCCTTTTCAACGTGATCGGAGTATTGGCGATCACCTCCACGTTTTGGCTGAAAACAGGAAGCGCCGAAGTTCCGGTCTTTTTCCAGGTAGTGGACTGGCTCAGCGCCGATGGCGATTTGCCACGCCGGATCGCCAACGCGCATACGCTGTTCAACTGCCTTACCGCATTGTTGCTGGTCCCTTTCATTCCGGCGCTGGCGAGAATCTGTGAAAAATTGATTCCGCTGCCGTCCCGGGAAGTGAACTACCAGTTCCTCGAGCCCCATCTTCTAAGTACGCCGTCGATCGCCCTGGAACAGGCCAGAATGGCGCTGGAAAGCATGTTTGGCAAAGCTTGGAATATGATCCACTGTTCAATTCGCGGCCATTTTATGGCGGAATGCAACGATCCCGCAGACCTCCGGCAACTCGGCGAAGACGAGGAACAGGTGGACCGCCTCCAATATGAGATAACCGAATATCTCACCCGGCTCACATGTGCGGGGCTGACGCCACAGCAGGCGGAAGTGGTGCCGTTGATTATTCACTGTGTCAACGATGCAGAGCGAATTGGCGACCATACCCAGAGCGTACTGGAACTGGCCGGGCGCCTTGAAGCCGCCAAAGGAAAGTTAAGTGGTACCGCTCATCATGAGCTCAACGAGCTTTTTTCCCTGTTGAACGGACAGGCAGACGCCGCCGCTGCGGCTCTGCGGACGGGTAGCCGCGGAGAAGCCGATCGGGCGGGAGAACTGGAGAAATCGATCATTCTGCTGGCCGCCCAGTTCGAAGCGAACCATATCAGCCGGCTCGGCAACAGCGAATGTTCATCATTGATCGGCATATCCTATGTTGAGATGCTTTCGGAATTCCGGGATATCTCTCGGCATATCACAAATATCGCGGAACGTTCCGCTTGTATCAACATTCAGAAAGCGAGGTGAGTTATGCGAATAAAAAGACGATTGCTGAAGTTATATTCGAAGATGGTACATGAAAAGGCTTCTCCGGAATATATCGCCCGCGGCTGGGCCATAGGCATGTTCTGCGGTTGCGCCATTCCGTTTGGGTTCCAGTTGTTTTTTTCCATTCCAGCCGCATTCCTTCTGCGATCCAGCAAGGTGGGTGCCGCGCTCGGCACATTATTGACCAACCAAGTCACTATTTTTTTCATTTATCCCATACAATGCCTTGTCGGCGACCGGTTGATCGGCGGCGACATTTCCTATGCAAATATTCGGAAAGCCATGAAAAATATTGCCAGGGAACAGAGTTTCCAGGCGTTGGCGGAGATCGGACGGGAACTGATCGCCGCATTTTTCGTCGGGGGGCTCCTGCTGGCGTTGATCTGTACGCCACTGACTTATTTTCTGGTCCTGGGCACGGTGAGGAAATACCGGGCCGGCAGGACCCACCGTGCTTTGCTTTCCTCCCTGAACAGGGAAGAAGAATCCAATCATTCATAATCCTTCAATCGGAGTCTTGCAAATATATGAAAGAAAAGAAAAAAACGTCCGTTGCCCGATCGTTTACAGCCTATGTAAAGCTTTATTTCACCGGCTTCATCATCGGTTCCGCCGATGTGGTTCCCGGTGTTTCCGGTGGAACGATGGCCTTTATCCTCGGAATCTATCAGGAACTGCTGGAATCGATCAAAACCATGACTTCGCCGCAGACCTTGAGGCTGATTTTTACGTTCAAAATGAAAAAAGCCATAAAGACACTGCCCTGGGCGTTCCTGCTTGCACTCGGCTCTGGCGTGCTTTCGGCGATCCTGCTGCTTTCCTCGCATATCAAATACATGCTGGATCATCATCCGGTGATCATCTGGGCTTTCTTCTTCGGGTTGGTGCTCGCCTCAATTTTAACGGTTTGCGGGCGGGTGAAAAAATGGACGCCCGGCTGTATTCTCGCCGCCGTGTGGGGAGGCGTCGGCGGCTGGATCATCGTCGGGCTGTCCATGCTCCATAATCCCCCCGACGGACTTTGGTATATCATGGTTTGCGGGGCTATCGCCATCTGCGCCATGATCCTGCCGGGGATATCCGGTTCGTTCATTCTCCTGCTGATGGGGAAATATGATACAGTCCTGGGAGCGGTACATCATCTGAAAAGCGGGGACGCCCTTTGGACCAATCTGACCATACTGGGGGTATTCATAGCCGGCATTGTGGTCGGAATCAGTTCGTTTGTCCGCCTCTTGAGCTGGCTTTTTCAAAAGTTCCATGACCTGACGATCGCCGTCCTGATCGGTTTCATGGCCGGCTCGCTCCGCAAAGTCTGGCCCTGGAAGGACCCGGAAGGCCTTGACAACATCTTTCCGGAGCAGTTCGACCGGAATTTCGTGCTTGCCATCGTACTGGCGTTATTCGGATTTCTGCTGGTCATCGTACTGGAGTGGCTTGCCGTCCGCTTGGAACGAAAAACGGCGAGGTTGGAGGAGTAAAATATTTCATTTGGCGCGAGGCCGGAAGGCCCGCGCCGAATGACGGTGATTTTACACCGCTTTGCGGAGTCCGTCCGTAGCGGCATACTCTTTGCCCAGCAGTTCCATCAACACATCATTGACGGTCAGCATGCCGATGCATTTGCCGGAGTGATTTCTCACGATCAGCAGTTTGGAATCGAATACGAGAATATCTTCGATCAGATTCAGTTGCGGAATGTCGGTCCCAATATACGTGACCGGTTTCATGAATGGCTTCCAATCCCGGTCCGAATACA
>CALABZ010000138.1 GCA_937888615.1 uncultured Lentisphaeria bacterium
AAAAAAGAACAGTTTGACGATGAATATTTCTTTGAAATGGAGGTCGGGTTCTGTCCCGCATGTAAAATGTTCCAGTTGATTAATCAGCCGGAGCGAGAACAAATGTTCCATGAGAACTATGCGTTTTTCTCCGGAACGTCAAAGCTCATGGAGGAACACTTCAAGGAATTTGCTGAACACATCAGGGATGACCTGGTAATTGAAAAGGAAGATCCGTTCATTGTTGAAATTGGCAGTAATGACGGTATCATGTTAAAAAACTTTTCACAGTGGGGAATCAGCCATATCGGAGTTGAACCATCCGCCAATGTCGCGGAAGTTGCGCGAGCCAACGGTGTAAGGTCCATCGTTGAATTTTTTGACAGAGACTGTGCCGAGAGGATTGTCGCCGAAAACGGCAGGGCCGATGCCTTTATAGCAGCAAATGTAATGTGCCATATACCTTATATGGATTCCATTATTGAAGGTATAAAGGTTTTATTAAAGAGTGACGGAATCGTTGTATTTGAGGATCCATATCTGGGGGCAGTTATCGAAAAAACTACTTTTGACCAGATCTATGACGAGCATGTTTTCCTGTTTTCGGCTCTTTCAATCAGCAGTCTCTTCGGCAGGCACGGCATGGAACTGATTGATGTGGAGCCGCAGGAAACCCACGGTGGCTCAATGCGCTATGTCCTGGCAAATAAAGGAGCACGTAAAGTATCCTCAAATGTTGATGCTATTTTCAATAAAGAAAAACAAATAGGCCTTGATAAAGTGGAAACTTTTTTGACTTTCAAAAAGAATTGTGAGGATTTCAAAGAAAAGTTAAATGCTTTAATCAAAGAAATACGCGGCAAAGGCAGTAAAATCGTCGGATACGCAGCAACGTCAAAGAGCACCACGATCATTAACTACTGCGGAATAACCGCTGAAGATATTGAGTATATCTGTGATACCACGCCGATCAAGCAGGGCAAGTTCAGCCCGGGCGCGCATATTCCGGTTAAGGCTCATGAAGAATTTCAGAAAAACTACCCTGAATACGCATTGTTATTCGGCTATAACCATGAGAAGGAAATCATGGCCAAGGAGCAGCAATTTATGAATTCCGGTGGCAAATGGATTGTTTATGTCCCTGAAATTATGGTGAAATAATGATTTTAACGGCAAATCCCCGCGAACAGTACATTTCTCACAAAGAGGAAATAGACGCGGCAATACAAAAAGTATTGTCCGGCGGCTGGTACATTCTCGGTAATGAAGTAAGTTCTTTTGAGCAGGAGTTTGCACAATTTACCGGTTCAGCTTTTGGAGTCGGGGTTGCCAGCGGAACCGACGCGGTTTTCCTGGCCTTAAAGGCTATCGGCATTGAACAGGGCGATGAAGTCATAACCGTTTCACACACCGCGACCGCCACGGTCGCGGCGGTCGTCGCCGCCGGAGCGACGCCGGTTTTTGTTGATATAGACAGCGAAACATATACCCTTTACCCGAAATTGCTGGAGAAAAATATAACAGCCAGGACTAAAGCTGTAATCCCTGTCCATATCTATGGGCAACCGGCTGAATTGGACCGTATTCTGGAAACAGCGAAAAAACATTCTCTCAGGGTTATTGAGGATTGCTGTCAGGCCCACGGAGCGCAATTTCAGGGAAAACCGGTTGGCTCATTCGGTGATATGGGCTGTTTCAGCTTTTATCCGACTAAGAATCTCGGCGGGGTTGGCGATGGCGGAATGGTCGTTACCAGTGATGCGGAATTGAATGCCAAACTTAAACTTTTGCGGCTGTACGGCTGGAAAGAACGTTATTCGAGTGATATTTTCGGCTATAACAGCCGACTTGATGAGATTCAGGCGGCGATCCTACGGGTGAAATTAAAAACTTTGAATAAGGATAACAATGCCCGCAGGTATCTGGCGGAATTATATTCCGCCGGATTGAAAGACACCGGAGATTTGATATTGCCGCTGGAAGCGGATTATGCCCGGCACGTTTATCATTTATACGTGGTCCGGACTTCCAAACGGGATGCTTTGATGGATTACCTTAAGGCAAACGGCGTTCTCTGCGGCATTCATTATCCGGTTCCGGTCCATGAACAAAAAGCTTTTATCGAGCTTTCTCGTGGCGGTGAAAAACTAAAAAATACTGATTTAGCAAAAGATAGAATTTTATCATTACCATTATATCCTGAGTTATCGGAAAAAAGCGTTGAAAAAGTTATAAGTTTGATAAAAAAATTTTATGCGGGGAAATCATGATTGATGGTGTAATTATAAAAAAACTGGAGACGCATTGCGATGACAGAGGTTTCTTCCGGGAACTGATCCGCTGTACGGATGATTTTTTCACTCCGGGGTTCGGGCAGTTAAGCCATTCTCTGGTAAACGAGGGAGTGGTCAAAGCCTGGCACGCGCATGTTTATCAAAGTCAATGGAATTATGTTGTAAACGGCTTGATAAGAGTTGCTTTGTATGATAATCGTAAAGAATCGAAAACTTATAGAAAATTAATTGAGTTTGAATGCGGGGACAACCGGGATCCCCAAGTATATTTTTTCCCTCCCGGGGTTCTCCACGGCTATAAATGCCTTGAAAGTCCGATGAATATTATTTATGTGACCAGCGGAACCTATGATTTGAAGGATGAAATCAGAATTCCGCATTCTGAAGTGAACTATGACTGGAATAAATAAAATACTTGCGAGTTATGCGGGCAGAAGCATCGCCGTTACCGGTGCGGGCGGCTATATTGGTTCCGCCCTGGTTGAAGCTTTGAAATCCGTTGAGGCCACACTATACCGGCTCAGCGGCGATTTGAAAAATTTGCCACAGCTGAGCGACTCGCAAGCAGTCCTGGTTGATGTTGAAGCTGATATTTCCCGCAAAGACACTTGGGAGCGTTTGTGCGAATCTGTGGATATAATATTTCATTTGGCCGCGCAGACAAATGTTTATAAAGCCTGGGAAGATCCCGAAGCCGACTGGAAGGTAAATGTGCTTCCCGTGTTGAATATGCTTGAAGCGTGCCGAACGACGGAAGCTAAACCGGCGATTGTTTTTACCGGGACGGCAACGGAAGTCGGCTTGACTGAAGAAGTTCCGGTAAATGAAGACCTTAAGGACAAACCGATTACGATTTATGATGTCCATAAACTCGCGGCTGAAAATTACCTGAAGGCTTACTGCGCCAATAATTACGCGCGCGCTACGGTGCTGCGCCTGGCGAATGTTTACGGTTACGGGCAGGGAAGTAAAAATTCCGGCAGGGGAGTTATAAATATCATGGCTGCCAGAGCTTTGGCGGGGGAAGAACTGACCATCTACGGCGACGGCAAGTATCTCCGGGATTATGTATATAAGAAAGACGTGATAAACGCTCTACTGTGCTGCTGGCCCAATATAGATGCATTGAACGGGAAAGAATTTCTGATTGCTTCCGGGATAGGAATAACGCTGGAGGACGCCGTAAAAAAAATAGCTTCGGAAGCGGAAAAAATGATCGGAACGGCGGTGAACGTCAGGCATGTTTCTGCTCCGGAAAATATTTCGCCGATAGAATATAGGAATTTCATCGCCGATATTTCCGCTTTCCGGGAAGCCTCCGACTGGCGTCCTGAATTTGCTTTTGAAGAAGGAATAAAAGAATTACTTAAAGGATTGGAAAATGAAAGAAAAAGCACTCAGAATTAATATTGGATGCGGCG
The DNA here is from genome assembly GCA_937888615.1 of uncultured Lentisphaeria bacterium. Lineage (GTDB taxonomy): Bacteria > Verrucomicrobiota > Lentisphaeria > Victivallales > Victivallaceae > UBA5239. The sequence continues at coordinate 3,695 of CALABZ010000138.1, forward strand.
GGAGACCTTTGCCCGGATATATAAACATCGATTCGGACAGTCTGGAAGAAATGCAGAAAAGATATCCCGCTCAGAACTTCCCGGAAGGAACGGAAATATTTGATTACGATATTTTTAATCTTCCTTATGAAGATAATTCCGTTTCGGAGATAAGGGCTGATTCGCTTATTGAGCATTTGTCGTTTAAGGATGAATCCCGTTTTTTCGTAGAGATCAAAAGGGTTTTGAAAAAAGGCGCTGTACTTAACCTGTCGACAACTGATTTTGAAGAAATTGCCAGGATGTGGCTGGCGGCGAAAGATGACTGGAAAGAGTTTTTCAGAGATGATGCCGAAGCGATCATCAAGGAACACTGGTTCGGGCAGTATTCCTATTCGACGGAAAACCGCTGGGGATATTTAAATGCGATGATTTTCGGCAGCCAGAACGGTGAAGGACAATTTCATAAAAATTATACGGAAGGAAAACTTGCAGCAATATTGAAGTATTTGGGCTTCGTTAATATCGAGATTTCGCGCTTCAGATGGAAAGGTGACCGGGATCCGATGTTAAGAGTAACTGCTGTCAGGAATTAGCTTATAGCCCAAAGGAAATTTTATGAAAAACAAGAAAGTATTGATTACCGGGGGACTCGGCTTCATAGGAAGCAACTTGGCTCACAAATGTCTAGAATTAGGTGCAAAAGTTACCATTTATGATAATCTGGATCCTCATTCAGGCGGAAATCTATATAATATCATGGATGTGAAAGATAAAGTTGATGTCCTTTTATACGATATTCTCAATTTTGATTTACTTTCTCAGCATATTGCGGACAAGGATTATGTGTTTAATTGCGCCGCTTCGACCTCACATCCCTTTTCGATGCGTGAACCGTGGTCGGATATGGACGCAAATGTAAAAGGGACGATAAATATCCTGGAAGCGATAAGGAGGTTTAACCTGCAATGCCGTTTCATTCATATCGGAACAAGTACCCAGCTCGGACCTCTTAAATACCAGCCGGCTGACGAAAAACATCCGGAATTTCCATCTGATATTTATTCAGCAAACAAAATGGTTTCAGAAAAATATGTTCTCATATATGTCAAAGCGCATGGATTGAAGGCTTCTGTAATCAGGTTAGCCAATGTCTTTGGGCCCAGAGCATGCATTAATAGTGCTGAATTTACTTTTAATAACTATTTTGTGGGGCTTGCTTTGCAAAATAAAACTATTTGCGTTTTTGGATCAGGTAAACAAAAAAGAAATGTTATGTATGTCGAAGATGCGGTTGACGCACTGCTTGCCGGCGCAATGAACAAGGAGACAATAGGAAAGAGCTTTTTTGCAGTGGGAAATGAGCATTTGAGTGTAGCCGATATAGCGAAAGTCACCGTGGATGTAATTGGTTCAGGCAAGGTTGATTTTATTGAATGGCCGGAAAATAGAAAAGTTATTGAAATCGGCGATGCGGTAATTTCCAATGCTCAATTTAAAGAATATACGAATTGGAAGCCCATGTGGGAATTAGAAGAAGGACTCGCAAAGACCAAATCTTATTTTAAAAATTGCTTAGCGTATTATGTAAGGTGAAATTATGAAAATTGTGATTGCTGGAGCTTTAGGTCATATCGGGTCTAGACTTGTCAGGGAGCTTCCCGCTTCCTTCCCGGAAGCGGATTTTGTTCTTATAGACAACATGATGACGCAGCGTTACTGCTCCCTGTTCAATCTTCCCGGGGGAATAAATTATAATTTTATTGAAGGTGATGTTCTCAGCCTTGATTTGCCAAAAATCCTCAAGGATGCGGATGTGGTTTTTCAACTTGCCGCAATAACTAATGCCGCGGGAAGTTTTGAAATGAAAGAACGTGTAGAATTTAATAATTTCAATACCACCAGGTTGATTGCGGATGCCTGCGTCGCGGCAAATGCCCCCCTTATTCATTTGTCATCCACCAGCGTGTACGGAACACAAAAAGATGTGGTCGACGAATTTTGCGACAAAGATGAACTGATGCCGCAAAGCCCGTATGCCGAATATGCGGAATATCGCCCGGGATGAGATTTCACACGGCAGTAAATAAATTTTGCTGGCAGGCGGTATTGGGGCAACCATTGACTGTATGGCGCACAGCATTACATCAGAAACGCCCCTATTTATCTCTGGGTGATGCTATTGATATATTCTGCTTTATAATCAAAAATAATATATTTGATTGTCAAGTATATAATATTCTCACAGCTAACTTAACCGTGAATGATATAATTAATTTTAATAAGAAGGATATTGAAAACATAAAAATAGAATATGTAGATACAGAAATAATGAATCAACTATCCTATGAAGTGTCACGAAAACGAATAGAGAAAAAAGGGTTTGCCTTTAAGAGCAGTATTGAAGAATCAATCTCTGATACAATTAATCTTTTAAGAAGGGCGGGAAAAAGTAATGGTAAAAAATAAAAAATTATTTACAAGGAAGGAATTTGAAAAGCTACGCATTGAATCTGCTTCTAAAATGGCATCAGACAAAAAATTACAGGAAGATGCTCTTGATCTTTTAACCAGGTCGGATAAACATCGCTGGATACATCAAACAACGTGGATGGGTGAACCGCTTCTCAACCTGCCGCGGGATATGTTTGCTATTCCGGAGATTATTTTTGCGACAAAACCAAAATATATAATTGAAATAGGAGTCGCTTGAGGCGGTGGATTGTTATTTTTCTCAACCATGGTGAAAGCCTGGGGGGGAAGAAGGTAATTGGTTTGGATATTTATATGCCTGATGATTTGAAGCAGCGTATTATGGCGCATGGCGAAATATCTGATCATATAGAGCTCATAAACGCTTCATCTATAGAAGAAACTACCGTGGAAAAAGTCAAGTCCATTATTGGAGATTATCGGGAAGTATTGGTCATTCTTGATTCTCCCCACACTCATGCGCACGTTTTACGGGAATTAAACCTTTATTCTCCACTTGTAGGCAAGGGGCATTATATCATTTGTGGTGATATAATTGTTGATCTTATCCCCGAACAGGAACACCGCCACCGCCCATGGGGGCCAGGTAATAATCCTATGACCATATCGAAACAATTTTTATCAGAGAATAATAGATTTGAGGTTGACAAACAAATTGAAAACAAACTGCTTTTCACTTGCAATCCTAAGGGCTATCTTCGAGGCGTAGAAAAATAGGATAAAATATGCAACAATATCACAATTTAGACAGAGATTATCCACTTATCTCTATATGTATGCCCATTTATAACAGACCAGCATTATTAAAAAATGCGTTGGATCACGTTATAGCGCAAAGTTATAAAAATATTGAAATTATAGTTTCAGATGACTGTTCTCCTAACGAAAAAGTGAGATGCGTACTTCGCGAATATGCCAAGCAGGACAAAAGAATTAAGCCCTTTTATCAGGAGAAAAATCTTGGAGCGCTACCAAATCAGGAATTTGCCATAGAGCAGGCATCGGGCGAATATATTATGATTCATTCAGAAGATGATTATGTGGAAAAAGATTACATAAAAACCTGCTACGAATTTTTATCTTCCCATCCTGACTATTCAATGGCATGCGGGACATGCATTAGTGAAAAGTTTGATTTACGAGGGAATCAATTAAAAAATGTTTCCAAATACCCAGTAGATGACCCAAGACTTTTAGAAGTTAGTTCCGCGAAAAAAAGATATATAAATCTTTTCTCAAACTTAAAAAATTACTACCTCTTTTCGGGACTAATTAGAAAAAGGACATATACTTCAATACATCAATACAAATCTCTTGGTCATGATCTGATTTATTTGTCGGGGATTGCTTATACAGGTAAAATTGCAATCATTAACAAATCTGACTCAGGCTTTCATCGAGGTGGAGTAGTAGGTACAAATAAAGATTTTATTAAACTTTTAGGCCTTTTGCCGATAGAAAGATATTTCCCTCACACAAGATTAATTATTTATTCTGTGTTGGATATATTATTTTTAGGTGACATCTATAAAAATATGGGAATTATTAAACGATTCTTTTTTGCGAGTCGAGTTTTTTTTATTGCTCTCTATGTATTATCTTTTAGGTATATTAAAAGAGAGTCCATATATTACTCTTGCATATGCCTAAAAAAAATCTTGCCATCTTCTGCATATGAGAAATTACAGAAACTATATAATTATTCAAATAAGAAATAAATGCAAAATATTCCTAAAATAAGTTTTATCATCCCAGTATATAATGTTGAGCATTATTTGAATCAATGTATTGATTCTATTCTTAATCAAAATTTTAATAATTTTGAAATAATTTTAGTTAATGATGGTTCGACAGATTCCAGTGGTGATATTTGCAATAAATATGCAGATAATGATTCTAGAATTAAAGTTATTCATCAAAAAAATGGCGGCTCCGGAAACGCGAGGAACACAGGTATTCGTGTCGCGGCCGGAGAATACATTATTTTTATGGATGGAGATGATTTCCTTGTAGAAAACATCTTAAAATTAATTGCTGAAACTATTGACGACAACAATCATGCTGATGTTTTATTAGGTAGAATTTTATACTATTTTGAGGATGATAATATAAAAGTTCCACTTTTCGGGAAATATAATATTGCAAAAATAAAGAATAAAGACTCTATTCATATCCTTGCGTATTTATTTAGTCAGGAAGTTGATCGTTTTTGGAGTGTTTGGAACCATGTGTTTAGAAAAAAATTCATCCTGGAAAATGATTTGTTTTTTAAGCCAGGAGAGCATCTTGAAGATTTTCGATTAGTTCCTGAAATAATTTTAAAATCTTCATCTTTTGGCGTTATTCAAGAGCCCTTTTATGTATATCGCAAAAATCGTTTAGGGGCAAAAACAACTAATAAATCAGCTCTTAGAACCATAACATGGTTTAATATTTGTGCTGAATGGATCAAGCGATTTCGCGTTACTGAATCTATTGATAATAAATGCCGTAAGTTTTTAATAGATAAATTGGTTGACATGTATGTTGGTGGCTTCACATGGGATATTATACCAAAGGATCGCAAAATGCGCTTCTCCCCAAGCTTGGACCGATTTTTTGAAAGAATCAGTGTATAGATC
>CALABZ010000139.1 GCA_937888615.1 uncultured Lentisphaeria bacterium
CCGGGTCGGGGAACTCGGCGTAGATCCGCGGGAACGGGGCGAGGATTTCCGGCAGTGAAGGATCGTCGGAGGTGTATTCATAGTCGATGTCAACGCCGGGGATTTTGGACGAGGAGGAGAGGGGGCGGCAGACCGGCAGGCAGAAGTTGTAGCTTTCCGCATACATGTTCAAGGCCAGCCCGAGTTGGCGGAGATTTCCGGCGCAGGCGGCGCGGCGGGCGGCGAGCCGGCTCCGTTCGAGGGCTGGGAGCATCAGGGCGGCCAGGATGGCGATGATTCCGATCACGACCAAGAGTTCAATTAAAGTAAATCTGTGTGTTTTTTTTCTCATGCTATCAGAGCTCCCGCATGGTTTTAAGCCATTTTTCGATGATCGGGTTGAAATCCCGGCGTTCTTCCGGGGTCATCTGGACAATGACGATCCGGTTGGCTTCATTGATGATGGCTTTGGCTTCGGTACTTTCGCTTTTTTCGCGGATCTTGCGGCGTTCCTGGTCGGACATGCTTTTGACCCGTTCATAATGACGGTCGACCTGTTCGTGCATCCGGCGCATCAGCCGCTGGCGTTCCACCGGTTTCAGGACACGGAGTTGCTGGAGGCTTTGGTTCATGGCGTCGGAGACGGCGGCGACCCGGATTTCGGATTGTTTTTCCGGCGGCAGTTTGTGGAGTTGCTTGTTCAGGTGTTGGGTGACTTCGCGGCGGAAATCGCGGTCGCTCTGGAGTTGCATACTGCGCGACAGGGTACGAGTCAATTCTTTTTCGGTCCATTCCTGTTTGTCCAGGATTTCCTTGGCGTTCATCGGCTCGCGGTTGATTACGAAAATGGCGACGATCAGTATGGTCATGATCGGCAGCAGAATCGCCAGCGGGATCAGAACTTTTCTGATCCGGGATTTTTTCGCTTGTAGTTTTTGGTTTTTATTTTTCATAAAATCATACCCGTTTGTTGTCATTCTGATATTAAAATAACCGCATGTTTTGAGGAAAGCAAATGGTTTGGCGCAAAAAGTCCGAAAAAAGTTTACATTTGTAATCGGTGGGCTCGATTTCGGGCTTTTTTCCGATATGGAATTTTATTTTGGCGTTTGTCGTGATATAGTAACCGCTGATTGCGTTGGTATTTTTTGACATCAGGGAAACGATATGAATTTGACAAATCTTACATTTCACCGGAAAGCTTTTCTGTTGTTGGTTGCCTTTTATCTGATCGCCTATATTTTTCCGCTCGGTTTCCGGCAGATGATCCGTCCCGACGAATTTCGTTACGCCGAAGTTCCCCGCGAAATGATCGCCAGCGGCGACTGGGTCGTGCCGCGCCTGAACGGAATGCCGTATTTCGAAAAACCGGTGCTGGGTTATCAGTTCACCGCGCTTTCGTTTGAACTGCTTGGCGAAAATGCTTTTGCATTGCGGCTGCCGGCGGCGCTCGGCGCCGGAATCGCGGCGCTGGCGTTGTACCTGTTGCTGGCTTCCAACGCGGGGAGCAAATATCTGGCACCGCTTGGAACGGCGATTTTTCTGACCTCCGGCCTGGTGTATGGCATCGGCACCTTCGCGGTAATGGACAGTCAGCTCAACGCCGCACTGACCGTAATGCTTGCCGCATTCTTTTTTGCCTGGCGGGCCGATCGTCAATGGGCGAGGGCGGCGATCCTCCTGATGGTGGTCGGAATCGCCGCCGGCATAGCGTTTCTGATCAAGGGATTTCTGGCGTTTGCGGTGCCGGCGGTGGTGATCGTGCCGTTTCTGGTCTGGGAAAAACAGCTCCGGCGTCTTTTTATCTATCCGTGGCTGCCGCTGGCGGTATGTTTGCTGGTGGTACTGCCGTGGAGTGTGGCGATTCATCATGAAGCACCGGATTTCTGGCGGTATTTCATCGTGGAAGAACATTGGAAACGGTTCACCAGCGCCACTTACGACCGTGACCCGCAGCCGTTCTGGTATTTTATTCCGGTATTGCTTGGGGGGATGATGCCCGCCGGGTTGCTCTGGTGCATTTCCTGGCTGGGATGGAACAGCCGCGACCGGATCGAGTTTCCGGCTGAAATGAATCGGGTCCGTCGCCTCGGATACCGGATCATGTCGTTGCGTCTGCTGCAGGATCCGCTGGGACGTTATCTGGTTTGCTGGGCGGTTATTCCATTTTTGCTGTTTTCCGCTTCGAGTTGCAAGCTCGGAACTTACATTCTGCCGTGCTTCGCTCCGGTGGCCGCCCTGACGGCTTACGGGGTGATCGTGGCCTTGCGCGAATACCAGGCATTGGCCGATAAAATTCTGGATCGAATGCTCCGGATCGTAGGAATCATATTCACGGCGGCCGCAGTGCTCGGGATTCTGTTTCTGGCCGTGATCGGCAGTCTCGGAAAGCTGCCGTTGCTGTACTCAAATGGTTTGACGATGCCGCTGATTACGCTGGCGTTGATTGGGGGCTGGGGCGGGGCGGTCTGGTGGTGCGTGGACCGAAAGCGTTCGGCTGAAATACGGATCGGTATTTTCCTGTTGGGGATCGCCCCGGCGATATTTTTCGGATTGCGGGCGGTGCCGGATGATGTGCTGGCAGGGAAAGCCACGGCGATCGGCATTTGCCGGGGCGTCGCAAAAATGCCGTTGCGGGCTGGAGATATCGTCATCGCTGACCGCAATACCTTGGCCGCGACGAATTGGGTGCTGAAACGGAATGATGTGTATGTGCTGGGGCGTCCGGGAGAACTTCAATATGCGTTGAGCAATTACCCCGAGTATACATCGCGCTGGCTTGAGGGCTACGGCGCCGATTCATTGCTGAAAAACACCCCGAAGGGAAGCCGGGTCTATTTCGGTATGCGTAATTTTAAAAAATACCCCATCCCGAAGGAATGGGAACCATATGAATCAATAACCGAAAACGGCGTCACCGTTGTTCGGTTTTGAAAAGAATTCGCCTCAAATATAAATATAGTTAAAAATTTCAGAATGGTTCTTGACTAACGGAATGCAACATAGTATATTAAATTAGTTTACATTTCTTAGACGTGTCAAATTATAAGCATTCCGACTTTGAGAAAGGTAATTGTTTAGAGGACAATTACATGCGTATAGGGACCTGGAAGTACAGGGGGAGGGGATTGCGGCGCGATGGCTTCAATGCATCGCGCTTTTTTGTTGACTGGTCCCTTTGAACAAAAACGGAAGCCTCCGGCGAAATCATTTGCAATGTGGGTCGAATCAATGTATCTTACCCGCATTGATTCGGAGGAGTTCATGTACATATTGTTGATTGTGATTATAGTTTTGCTGGCGGCGGTGATCGTGTTGCAAATAATGTTTCGGGGCAACACATCCACGATTGAAAAGACATTGCGCGACGAAACCGCCCGCAACCGTGAGGAGCTCAATTCCTCAATGCGCGACAACCGCCTGGAGCTGATGAATTCCTTTAAACTGCTCGGCGAAATCCAGCAACGGCAGTTCGGGCTGTTCGGCGAAAAAATGGATCAGTTTTCCGAACGCAATGACCGCAAAATCCAGCTTTTTCAGGAAACGATCGGCGCCCAGCTCGAGAAAATCCGCGAAACCATGGACTGCAACCTGAAAAATATGCAGACCGACAACAGCAAGAAGTTGGACGAAATGCGTCAGGTCGTGGATGAAAAACTGCGCGAATCGGTCGAGAAACGCTTCAACGAATCGTTTAAACTGATCAGTGAACGGCTCGACCAGGTGCACAAGGGACTCGGCGAAATGCAGACGCTGGCCAATGGGGTCGGGGATCTGAAAAAGGTGCTGACCAATGTCAAAACCCGCGGCAACCTCGGCGAAATCCAGCTCGCCAATATCCTTGAGCAATGTCTTTCGCCCGATCAGTACGAGACTAATGTGGCGGTGCGCCCGAACACGTCCGAACGGATTGAATTCTGCGTGAAGATGCCCGGCCGGAATGACGATGACCGCCCGTTGTACCTGCCCATCGACTCCAAGTTCCCGGTGGAGGATTACCAGCGGCTGCTGGATGCTTATGACCGCCAGGGCAGCGACCTGGAAAGCATCCAGCGTTCCTTCGAGACGGCTGTCCGCAAAAGCGCCCGCGAAATTCACGACAAATACATCTACCCGCCGTATACCACCGATTTTGCGATTATGTTCGTGCCGACCGAAGGGTTGTACGCCGAAATCCTGCGCCGCGGCAATCTGTTCGAATCGCTGAACCGCGATTACAAGATCGCGGTGGTGGGGCCCGCCAACCTGATGGCTTTCCTGAATAGTTTGCAGATGGGATTCCGGACGCTTGCCATTGAACGGCGCTCCAGCGAGGTGTGGGCGGTGCTCGGGGCCGTCAAGACCGAGTTCGGCAAATTCGGCGATGTGCTGGATAAAACCCGCAAGAAGCTCGAACAGGCGGCCAACGAAATCGGCAATGCGGGAGTCCGTACCCGGGTCATTCAGCGCAAGTTGCGCAATGTTCAGGAACTTCCGGCCAGTGAGGCCGCGGGATTGCTGGGCGATGTCCTTGATACCGAAGTGGTGCAGGAAGAAGAGGGCGAATAAGGGAGAGGAGGCGTTGCGCCTTTCACTATTTGTCTGAACACAAAAAAACGCACGGAAATGTTTCATTCCGTGCGTTTTTGAATGTTTCTACCGTTTCCGGCGGCTTTCTCAGTCGACCGGGACGAAGTTGCTCTTGTCGGCGCCGCATTCCGGGCAAACCCAGCTATCCGGCAGATCTTCAAAAGAGGTTCCGGGGGCGATACCGTTGTCCGGGTCGCCTGCTGCCGGGTCGTAAATGTAGCCACACAATTCGCATTCGTACTTTTTCATTCTGTTCTCCTTTTCTATTGGTTTGAATCGACCTTGGCGATCAACTTCAATCCGAGCTCGCGCCCGGCCTCAAAACATTTTTCCAGCATGTCCATGTCGGGTGAATACTTGCAGCTCAATCCTTCATTTGTGAGCTCCACATTCATTTCGGAGAGATACGTATTGACCTGTTTGAGGGATTCACCGCTCCAGCCATAGGAGGCGAACGCGAATCCGATCTTGTTCATGGGCCGCAATCCGCGCAGGTAGGTGAGCACATCTGCCATGGAAGGCAAGAGGTTATTGTTCAGCGTGGGACTGCCGGCAATGATGGCGCCGGCGTCCGTCAGCTTGGTGGCCACCTGGCTGCGGCTGCTTTGCTGGATGGCGATTTCGTCCACTTCAACGCCGGTACTGCTGATACCGTCCGCAATGCTGTCCGCCATCCGTTGGGTGGCGTGCCACATGGTGTCGTAAAGGACAACCGCGCGTTTGACCGGCTTCTGCTCGGCCCACATTTTATTCAGCTCAAAAGTCCGGGCGATGTCTTCCGGGCGGCGCAGCAGCGGGCCATGGTCCGGGAAAATATACGTAACGTCGAGGTTCAGCTTCGGGAAGTCCGCCAGGAGCTTGAGAAGCTGTTTGGAGTACGGCATCAGGATATTGGCGAAATACTTTTCGCCTTCCCATTCCATGATCGGCTGTTCGTGTTCGTCATAGAAGAGCTTCGAGGAGGCAAAGTGCCTGCCGAAAGCATCCTGCGAGAACAGAATTTTTTCGTCGCTCAGGTAAGTGAACATGCTGTCCGGCCAGTGCAACATCTGGGTTTGGACAAACGAAAGGTTGTTTTGCCCGATCGAAACTGAATCTCCGGTTTTGACTACGGTGACCTCCATGCCGAGTTTGAGCTGGGCGTTGAGGTTTTTCTCGCCGTTTGGTGAGGCGAAAAGCTTCTCGGGCTTGATGTCTCGGATCGCCATCGGCAGAGCGCCGGAGTGGTCCATTTCGGAGTGGTTGGAGACGATATAGTCAATCTTCTCCGGGTCGATCACGGAGCGAATCCGTGCCATCATCTGATCGTAAAACGGCGCTTTGACCGTGTCGATCAGGGTGATTTTCTCATCAAGCACCAGAAAAGCGTTGTAGGTGGAGCCGTGTTCGGTGATATATCCGTGAAAATTACGGAGATTCCAGTCGATGACGCCCACCCAGTAGACTTTATCGGTTATTTTGACTGCTTTGAGAAAGTGGTCCATGATACAGTTTCTTTCAGGGTTAATGGTTTTTAAGCGCCGGGCGCACTGGTATTGATCAAGTTGACATACGCGGCGAGCATCCTTGTGGCAAGTTCATTGTCCAGCTTGTACAGGGCATCGGGATTGTCCACGATGCGTTTCAGGCGGTCGACAATGGTTTTGATGTTGTCTTCCTCCTCGATCTGCTCATTGATGAACCACTGGATAAATGAACCCGTGACATGGTCTTTTTCCGCGAGGCAGAGTTCGTACCATTTGTTGAAACGGGCGGTGACACTCTGTTCGTGTTTGTAGGCAATTTCAAAAACTTCCAGCGGCGTCTTGTATTCCGAGGCTACTTGCCCGACCGCCGGGAGTTTGACCCGACCGTCACGCGAGTAGACATAATCGAAAAGCTTGGCGGCATGGAACAACTCTTCATTGGCCTGGGTCCGCATCCAGTGGGCGATCCCGCGATAGCTGAGATCCTCCATGGCGGCGGCCATGCCGAAGTAGAGGTATGCCGAAAAAAGCTCGTAATTAATCTGGTCGCCTAATGCGGCCTCAATTTTTTTGTTCAACATGGTTCACCTGCTTTTATTGTTCTTTTTTCCACAAACCATGCAGGTTGCAGTATTCGCGGGCCACCAGTCCCGGCTGCATCGGAATCGGGAATTCGGCTTCCGGAGCTTCGCCCGGCTTCAGGTATTTGCGCATGACGCAGGGGCCGTGAATGACTTCAATCAATTCGATGTAGTGTTTTTCTTCCATCGGATGGGGGACGGCGCCGACTTTAACCTTGATCCCTTTGGCGGTGGCTTCAATGACGGGGACGTGCTTTTCCTTGGCGGCGTCTACAGTGTTTTCTTTCTGCTCGACCATATCCTTGTCGCAGCAAATCAGACAATCACAATCATCTCCGTTCAGCACTTCAACCAGCAATTTGCCATCCGCGCACTTGAAAATTTGCGATGTTTTCAACATAGTCTATCCTCCTCATTTTGATCCAATCCGACCACCATGATCGGATTGAATATAAAAAATCCGTTTGATGTCTTTGTTAACAATACCACAAAAGTAAGGAATGTCCAACTGATTCAACAAAAAAAAATAAAAATCTACGCTTCCCAACATCGAATTTCGCCTCGACGATGGAAGGAAATTCGGTTATTTACGAATTGATTTCCGGAGAGATGGAGTTATCTTATAGTTGCAACCAAATTAGAGGGTACAGTCTTATGAAACAGGAAAATTGCCCGTTTGACGGTTCCGCCAGATGGATCAGTCTCCCGGGTCGTTGCCGCGGCAGCAGAAAGGCGCCGGTACTGCCCGCTCCTTATCTCCGCAAAGAATTCCTTATTCAGCGGTCCGTCCGCAATCCCCGCATCCGTATCTGCGGCCTCGGCTTTTATGAACTTTACGTAAACGGACAGCGCGTCGGCGATCAAGTGCTCGATCCCGCCCCCTCGCAGTACGACCGCCGCGTCCGGTATGTCACGCATTCGGTCGGCCCGCTGTTGAAGAAGGGGGAGAACACGGTCGGGGTTATCCTCGGCAACGGCTGGTACAATAATTACGACAGTACCTGGCATTTTGACGCCGCCCCCTGGAACGATTATCCCAAAATGCTGTTCCAGCTCGAAGACGACAACGGTCTGATCTGCGTCGGCGACCCCTCCTGGCGCGCGGCCACCGGCGCAATCCTGTTCGATGGCCTCCGCAACGGCGAAACCTGCGACGCCCGCCTCGAACCCGAAGGATGGACCGAAAACGGCTTTGACGACTCCCTTTGGGAACGGGCCGCCATCGTTTCGCCTCCGGGCGGTATTCTGAGCCCGCAGTTTCAACCCCCCTGCAAAGTCATGCGTTCTATCCGGCCGGTCGATTTCTGGTCGACCCGCAACGGCGCTACCGTTTACGATGCCGGGCAGGACATGGCGGGTTGGGCGCGGCTTCAGGTGCGCGCCGCCGCCGGCACTCAGTTCACCGTGACTTATGCCGAGTTGCTCGACGAGCGGAAAAACATCGACCGCAAGCACATTTCCATGCATGTTTCCGTTCATAACGGCAACCGTTTCCAGACCGATACCTTCATCGCTTCCGGCGTGGGGATCGAAACGTTCAAACCTCGCTTCACCTATCACGGTTTCCGCTATGTCGAGGTCCGGATGGAGGGGGAAGGGGATATTGTCGATCTCGAAATGAGGGTCGTCCATACCGCGTTCGCGTCCCTCGGCTATTTCAAATCCTCGGACACCACGCTGAACACTTTACAGAAATGCACCTGCTGGTCCTATATCGGCAATTTTGTCGGCATTCCGACCGATTGCCCCCATCGCGAGAAAAACGGCTGGACCGGCGACGCCCTCCTCGCCGCCGAAACCGGACTGCTCAATTTCGACGCCGCCTCCTCCTATCGCCAATGGCTGGAGAATTTCCGCGACATCCAGCGTCCGAGCGGGCAACTTCCCGGAATCGTGCCGACCGGAGGCTGGGGGTTCAACTGGGGCAGCGGTCCCGCCTGGGACAGCGCGTTTATCATGATTCCGTGGTACATTTACCTGTATGACGGCGACAGCACCGCCATTGCCGAAAATTACGCCCATATGAAACGCTACCTCGATTTTTGCGGCATCATGAGCGATAACTTCATCCTTGATTTCGGACTCGGCGACTGGTGCCATCATGATCATAAACAAATGGCGCCGGTTTCCGTCACCTCCACCGGATACTATTATGCTGATGCCATGGTCATGGCGAAATGTGCCGTCGTCCTCGGCTGTTCGGAGGATGCCCGGGAATACCTGTCCCTCGCTGACTCCATCCGCAAGGCTTTCAACGCCCGGTTTTATCATGGCGGCGGTTCCTATGCCGACGACAGCATTACCGCCATCGCCTGTGCGCTTTACCAGGGCCTGGTCGAAGACTCCGAGTGCGAAGCCGTCGCTGCTCGCCTGGCCGATAAAGTCCGGGCCCGCGAGTGCCTCGCCGATTTCGGCATCCTCGGCGCCAAATACGTTCCGCGCGCCCTCGCCGAGTACGGCTATATCGACCTGGCTTATCGAATGGTGACTCAGGACAAATATCCCGGCTGGGGGCATTGGCTCAAACAGGGAGCCACCACGCTGTGGGAAACCTGGAAGGGCGAATGCTCCCGCAACCACGTCATGTTCGGCGATATCAGCGCCTGGATGTATCGTTATCTCGGCGGACTGGTCCCGCTGGAGGACGCGCCGGGGTTCAAACATTTCAGGATCGCGCCGTCGTTGCCGGAGGGATTGGATTCGGTGGAGATGGAGCATCGCGGGATTGTCAGCCGCTGGAGCCGCGGTGCGGGCACGTTCCGGCTTGAAGTCGTTATCCCAAAGGGATCAAGCGCCGAAATCGTCCTGCCGGACGGGAGCCGCCACAACGTCGGCGCCGGAAAATCATTTTATGAATGTGAGGTGTAAGAATGAACCTTGAAATTATTGAAGTCACCTGCGATGTGGAACTTCCGGTCATCCGCGATCTCGCCGTCGAGATATGGCCGGAAGTCTTCAACTCGATGGTACCCCCGGAACAGGTCCAGTTTATGCTGGAAACCTCCTACAACATCGATGCATTGCGGGAAGCCCGCGCCTCTGGCGAAATTTTTCACCTGGTCTGGCTGGACGGTTCGGTCGTCGGCTACATGGCCTTGACCGATTACGGCGATGGGCACGGCAAACTCAACAAACTTTATTTACGCAGAACGATGCGCGGCCTTGGCCTTGGCCGCCGGATGCTGGAATTCGCTGTCGACTGGGGACGCGAACGCGGCCTGCAATACCTGCTTTTGAACGTGAACCGCAATAACCATCGCGCGCTCCAGGTGTACCGGAACGCGGGATGGAATCATTTCCGCGATGAAATCATTGATATCGGACGCGGCTTCATCTGCAACGATCACATCCTGAAATTCGAATTGTGACGTTTTCCGTTTGCGGTCAACGGTTGAACCGTTTGGTGATTTCGGCAATACGCCGTCCGTAATTCCGCGCAGTCTCAATGTCGCCCTTCGGCGGCGTATCCGGTGCTTTCACCTCGAAACTACAGGCGATGGGCCCAATGGACGCGGAAACCCGGTTCAAGGCGTCGGGGCCGGGTCCCTGGGCGGTTTTCAAGGCGTTGCGTTCATTGGAACCGGCCAGATCATTGATGCCGACCCAGATCATGCCCTGCTGCATGGCAAAGGTCATGAGCCCGACCAGGGCGTTGAATTTGTCTCCGAAAAAGTTCGCGGAATTGGTGAATCCACCGGCAATTTTGTCCTGCCAGGTGCGCTTCCCCCACTTGGTGACGCTGGCCTCAATGAATTTTTTCATATCGGCGGACATGTTGCCCATGTAGGTGGGTGAGCCGAAAATCATGGCATGACAACTGTCGAGACTGTCGATGGCGGCGATGGCTTCCTCGGTGGTAAGCAACCGTGCTTCGACGCCTTCGACGGCGGCAACTCCGGCGTAAACCGCTTCGGCCTGAGCCTTGGTGTGACCATACTTCGAATGGTAGATGATGGCGATTTTCACATTGGACATAACGCTTCTCCTTTCTTGCAGGTTCGAGAAGAATATAGCCCGCATTGGCTGGAATAGCAATAAAAACAAAGATTTTATCATCAGTTCCCGGCAAAAAAATCAAAAAAACGCAAACCTCAAGTTGAAAAAACGGAAACAGAAAGTACATTAAATGCGGTTTGCCAATGTAGCTCAGTCGGTAGAGCAATTCACTCGTAATGAATAGGTCATCGGTTCGATTCCGATCATTGGCTCCACTTTTAAATCTTGCTTATCAATAACTTATCCATCAAATTCCATTTGTGTCTTTTTATGTTACTGGCACCTGCCCTGCCGGATTGCGGCTTGACCGCATGAAAATGCCATTATTTCCGGTTCTAGCAACAAAACCATCGTTCCGGAAAACTCTTGTTTGTTAGATAAAACGGCGAAGAACCCTTCTTCAATGTTTTGCAAGATTATTGAGTACATTGCGAGTAAGGTAAACAACACTTCGCGTCTCGTCTTCTGTTGGGATTACGAGATTGCCGTGGACGGCCATGTTGCGATGCTTCGCGATTGTCTCCATGTGCTCCTTCAACCCCGCCGGAAATACAAAGCCATCACGTTTTAACCTGTTGATGATAGCGTTAAGCCCTGGAGGGGAAGACTCCTGCGATGGGTGAACGCCGACAGTCTTCTCATAAAAACTGCCAAGAGCGGTCTCAATTGTTCTTCCACACAGCGCAATACATGCGAGGAAGCATGCGTTCTCGTAACAGCGAATTGCTTCTGAGTAGGACAAATTCAGCAACTGAGTAATGTCCTTTGGTAAGCTTGATGCTGGCAAGGTGTATTCCATGATTAATTTTGTTTCCATTCGGCGGCCATCGTGACGCAGAATTACACCGTCGTCGATGGTGGGATCGAGTTCCAGCCGAACAACGTAATCGGGAAAGTCCCACGATACCCAACAATTGTTTTTGAAATTGTCGTCGATGAAAGACCATGCTGCATAACTCAACGCAATGGTAATAGGTTTTTTCTCCATCTCAGTCTCCACGTTTAACATTACAAATCAGTAGTACAATTTACCGCGTATGTCGGATTTTGTCCTGTTGGACATGCTGTTGTCTCTGTTGTTCCTCAGATGATGCCATGCCGGTATATTGTTCCTTTATTTTGCACAATTTGTATTCAATATCTTTTTTCAGGGTAGTATTTTCAATACCGACAATAAATGGTAGCTCGCTGAAATGTGGCGTCAATCGGCGTTGAATAAGGCTGTTTTGTGTAGGAATTCTTTGCAATCTGTCATTCTTCCTCTCTCTAACAAATTATTATACAGTTTTAAGATATTTTCCCCAAATGGAAAGCTATTCGTATAAAATAACCTTGTTTTTTTATTCTACAAATTTTTTCTATGGTAAAGTAGTACTTCTCAGAAAGCAAATTTTACAAAATTTATATTTGTGCAATATATTAGTTATAAATTGTTTAATTTGCATGATATGATTTGTTTTCTCCACAGTAGGCCCGATCGTTTTTGTCTCTTCTCTGGTTTGTACCATAAACTCTTGTTTAGAATATGTGGTCCAAACGCATTGTTTTTTTTATCGAGTTTGACGAAACCGCTGTTATCTCCGGCTCTGGCAACAAAACCAGCGTTTCGGAGAACTCTTATTTTTGTGTTTGCCCAAAAAACTGGCTGTTTTTGCGTTTATTTATAGCCCAAACCGGAAAGGAACCGTTCCCATTCCTATTTGGTCTTTTCGCTGTTTGTGAGTAAGAACTTTGTTTTTCTAGTGGACAGATGGTATATTGTCGGAATGAAAATAAGAAAGAATATTGGGGATGTGATCTAAATATGATACTTGAATCGGAACGGTTGAAAATAATTCCCCTTGATCTGAATCAGTTAAAACTGCTTCTTGACGGTACGCCCTCCATGGAACATGAACTTGGCCTGAATCCATCCCGGCAGGAATTGGATGTGCATACCCGGGAGGCAATGGCTTATCTTTATGATCTCGCTCGGGCTACTCCAAATTTTTACCCGTGGATCACCAATTGGCAGATTATTCTGGCGTCGGCAAATATTTCCATCGGCAGTTTGTGTTTTATGAATATACCGGATGAATCCGGTTCGGTTGAAACAGGATATGGCATCTATCCGGAATTTCAGCATCAAGGCTATATGACGGAAGCATTGCGCTGCGTTTGCCACTGGGCGTTCAAACAACCGAACATCAAACGTATTCTCGCTGAATCAAACCCGGACAATACGCCGTCTCACCGGGTGTTGGAAAAATGCGGATTCAAACAGATATCCGCGACCCAGTGGAGTTATCCGAGACAAAGTACCGTTTCTTGTCGAAAGGTCACTGCCGGAGAATTGAATATTGCACTATTTGCCCATTTTAACCGCTATCAGAAGGTTACGAAATGTTGGCGGTCTGAAAATAACGCAAGGGTATTGAAAGATATTGCCTTTATGGAGGAGTGGTCGCCGGAAAACTATTCATTTTTGGTGAAATGCCTGCGGCATACGATTGACTCCGGGGGAACAGTCTGGAGCGCCTGGGACGACGAGCGACTGATTGGATTCGCCTCCATAGAAAGCATGAGACGCGGCAGCCGGAAACAATATTTGCAGCTTTCCAGCATACATGTTTCGGCGGAATATCGCGGCCGGGGAATCGGGCAAATTCTGTTCCGGGCGATTGTCGAGACTGCCCGGGAAATGAATGCGCAAAAACTCTACATCTCCGCGCATTCATCAGAGGAAACCCAGTCCTTTTATCGTGCGATGGGCTGTACGAATGCAGAAGAAACCATGGCTGATCTTGTCGCCGAAGAACCATTTGACTGCCAATTGGAATATGTTCTTAAGCCGTCGGCGGTTCCGGTTTTATAAACCAGAACCGGCGTTTTTCAGAATGATACGTTGACGTTGCCGGTGATCATGGTCGGAGGGGGCATCATCAGGATTCCCGCCGGTTTCGACCAGTCGCGGTCCCAGCTATGAAGCAGTTTCGGATCACATTCGCCCCATTTGTTCAGGTCCACGATCAGGATATTGCCGTCGGAAGTGCAGTAGATGTCCATGACCAGAGTCTGGGCCGGCAGTGCCCATTGAATGCTCTGGACGAACGCCTGTACCTTGTTCCAGTATTCTTCCTTCACTCCTTCCATGCGGCGGAAGTGACGAATCAGCCAGTATTGACTCATTGCCGAAAGTTCGCCGTCACGGATGAACAACCGGAATTCACGGGTCTTATTCATGCGCCGGAATGGGCGGATACAGATGTATTCAACGTTGCCGGAAGCGGCGGCTTCGCGGATTTTGTAACTTTCGGCCAGGAAGCGCCAGGCGCTTTCGGGCGAGTGGACCGCGCCGCGTTTGCCCGCAAAACGCTCGGTATCGGTGGGAGCCGCCGTATCGGCGAACACAAAACGATTCCCCAGGATCGCGTCCATCGGACGCCGCATGCGTTCGATGACCTCCCGCACGGCCTCGCCCTTGGTTTCGCCCTGGGCCAGGGCCTCGATTTCCGCCGGTTTCAGCTTGACGAAACTGGTTATGAATGTGTGCTCGGACAAGGCCGGATACCACACGGGTGTACGCCAGAAATTTTCTTGGTCCATAATTACTCTCCTGGTTCGTTTTCCGGGGGCGGCGGCGCCAGCCAACGCTCGATCCGGCTCATCACGATCATGAAATAAATTGAAAACGACAGTATCGATATCCACTGGAAATTCAGGAACGGCGGTTGTACCGCCAGCCAGAGCGCTGATATCAGGATACAGGGAAATGCAATATAGCAGTTCAGCACAAAATAGTCACGGAAAAAGAGCTTGCCCTGCAACCGGCGCGAGCCCAGCGCCGAAAAAATCAGCGACACCATCAGGATGAAAAACAGGTACTGCAGGAAAAGGAGAATGAAAAATCCGATGAAGCTGCCGATCGCAACCGATATTTTGGTAAATAACGGATTCCGAAGCATATTCAGGTAAAGGCTGTTGGTATCCACCTGATCCTTCCCGGCATCCAGGTTCGCTTCTTTCAGGCATTTCACAAGCTGGTCTTTTTCGCACACCTGGAATTTCACGGAAATGCCGTTGGTCACCGAATACAGAAGATAGCTGTTGTCTTCACGCCGGTTCCATTGCAGGATGACTTTCGGCATCCAGATGATTCCGGCTTCCGTCAGGCCGATGTCGATCTTTGGAATTTCGCTTTTGACGTCGCCGATGTAAGTGAGTTCCAGCCTTGGCATGGAAAAAATCATCCGGTTGGTTTTTGGGTCTTTTGTCGGCAGCAAGCCGTTTTCGGTCAGGGTTACGGGGCCGCAACTGGCGTTGATCTTTTCGTAAACCGTATTGATCTGCCGGTTGAAGGAGGGCAAACTGTACAGCCATATCGCTCCCGTAGAGAGGATGCACAACACCAGGAAATGCAGAAAGGCCCTTGGCACCGACTGCCGGAGCACATGATAATAAATCGCGGTGCCTTTACAGGTTTCGATCAGGATATGGATAAAACCCAGTTTCAAAATTTGACCTTCCGTTTGTATTCCCTGGCGACCCCGCCGGATTCGAGTCTCTGTAGGGCAGGTTTGATTTCGGCGAATTCCTCGGGGGACATCCGGTCCACGAACAGGATTCCTTCCAGGTGATCAAGTTCATGCTGGATGCACCGGGCCAGCAGTCCGCCGCACTCGTACTCCACCGTGGATCCGTCAAGGAGCTGTGTCCTGAATCTGACGGTGGCGGGACGCACGACGTTGCCCCAGATTTCCGGGACGCTCAGGCATCCTTCTTCGGCTTCAATCAGATCCTCGCCGCTTTCGACGATTTCCGGGTTTATCGCTATCATCGGCATCAGCGGCAATAATTCCGCTTCGCCGGGAGAATGAAATCCTTCCTCTTCGTGCATCGGTACGTTAAACGCGACGATCCGCAGGCCGGAGCCGTATTGCGGCCCCGCCAGTCCGATTCCGTCAAAAGCCGCCATCGCACCGATCATTTCCTCGCCGATGGCGACGATTTCGGGTGTGATTTTTTCGACTCGGCGCGCCTTTTTCTTCAGGATCGGAGCGCCCGCGGTATAGACGGTATAAATCTTCTTCTTTCTGAACATCGTCAACTCCCCTGGAATTCCGTCGCGACGAAATTCAGTGTGTGCTGAATGTTTTTCAGGCATTGTTCGCGCCCGATCAACATCATGGTGGTGTCGAGTTCGGCCCCGCCTGCCACCCCGCTGACCGCCAGCCGTATCGGCTGGAACAGTTTGCCTTGGGGAATTTCACAGGTTGTCTCGGTTTCTTCGATGACGGCGTGGATGGTTTCCGGTGTGAAATCGCCCTGCTGCAATTTTTCGGCGGCATAGCGGACACCCTTGCAGATTTCAGGCTTCTTGAATTGTTTGCCCAGGTTTTTCATGTCGTAATCCAGCGTGTCGGAGAAAAAATAATTCCAGGAGGAAACCTGATTGAACTGTTTGGTGCGGCTCTGCATCAGCGCGGCGACTTCCGCCAGCTTGCCTTCGGGCCAGGCCGTATCGGCGAATCGACGCACTTCCGTCAGGAAGTCGGCGAAAGGCATTTCCGCGATGTAAAGGCCGTTCATGTTGGTCAATTTGTTGGCGTCGAACTGGGCCGGAGAGCTTTTGACGCGTTCGAGTGTGAAGGCTTCGATCATTTCCTGTTTCGTCATTTTTTCGCGGTCGTCGCCGGGGGACCAGCCGAGCAGCGCCAGATAGTTGAACAGCGCTTCGGACAGGAAACCCTTTTCGCGGAAATCTCCGACGAAAGCGTCGCCGTCACGTTTGGAGAACGGCTTGCCGGCGGCATTGACGATCATTGGCATGTGGCCGTATTCGGGCGCCTTGCAGCCGAGGGCGTGGAACAGCATGATATGGCGGTAGGTGTTCTCCACGTGGTCGTCGCCGCGAATGATATGGGTAATCTGCTGGGTGATGTCGTCGCAGACGTTGGCGATATGAAAGACCGGGGTGCCGTCACTGCGGACGATGATCAGATCCTTCATGCCGTCGAGCGGTTTACTCAGCTCGCCTTTGATCAGATCCCGGAAGAAAATTTCGCGCCGTTCGAATGTGATCCGGACAACGCCGGAGAATTCGTAGGATTTCTCCTCGCTGATGACGGAGTCGATCGCATCTTCGAGTTCGAAAACCACCCCGTCGTTCGCGTCAAACGCTTTCATCTGACGGAAACCGGCCAGACAGGCGATGTTCTCCACCGCCTTACCGCCCTTGCCGATGGTGAAGAAGGTAATTCCTTGCGGAGTCACCGACAGTTTACCCTCGGGATGCAACTCAAAAGACGCTTCGCCGACGCTGCGGACGGCATCGAAATCACTGCAATCCCAGGGGATGCGGAAAAATATCGGGCCATTGCCGGAACGATAGGCGAACCCGTCGGCAATCATTTTTTCGACTGCCGTCAGGTGGGAATTGCGCATCTGGGTTTGGTAGATGATCTGCTCGTCGTGGTCCAAGCCCAGCCAGCGCATGCATTCGAGGAGGGTCTCGATGGCTTCGCTGGTAGAGCGTTCGATGTCGGTATCTTCGATTCGGACGAGAAATTTGCCCTTGGTGTGACGGGCGAACAGCCAGTTGAAAATTGCGGTGCGGATATTGCCGATATGCACCTGTCCGGTCGGGGACGGCGCGAAGCGTACTCTATTTTCCATTTTATTGTATTTTCCTGATTTACGGCCTTGGGCCCTCGCGGTCCACGGCCTGCTCGACACGGTCGCCGATCGGGCTGGTATTGGTGGCGGCGCGCAGCTGGGCGATGGCTTTCTGAACACTGACCAGAGAATTGATCATGGTATTTTCGGCCTGCACATATTTAAGCTGGGCTTCGTTCAAGCGGGTAAGTTCGGTGTTACCGGCGTTATATTCTTCTTCGACGAGTTCGCGCTGTTTGGTCACCAGTTCCAGCGTGGTAACGTACAACCGGGCCAGGCGGACGTTCTGGATGTAATTGTCATATGCGGCGCGGACTTCTTCCACCACGTTCAGCCAGGTGCTGGCCACGTTGAATTTTGCCTGGGCGATATTGGCCTGGGCTTCCTGAACCCGGGCGGCCCGGCGCCATTCGAGCGGAAGTACCCACTCCACAGTGACTCCGGCGCTCCAGCTCGGAGTATTCGCATAGGAATTGCTTGATCCTCCGGAGGTCACACCGACCCCGACTTCGGAGTCACTGCGTCCGGCGGAGGTGCCGAATCCGACTCCGGCATTGGCGTTGACAGTGGGCGAATAAGCTCCATATGCCGCGTAAAGGGAATACTGATTGATTTTGACCTGTTCGCGGTAATATTCGAGGTCCGGGCGGTTGTTCAATGCGATATCGAGGTAAACTTCGACCGTGCTGACATGCTCATTGGTGTCGGCGTTGATCGGGGGGAAGTCGATATTCGGCGGCAGTTTGCCGTCGGGGTAGCCCATCAGGACCGCCAATGAATAAACTGCGACATTATACGAATATTCGGCTGCCAACTGGTCGCCGATGGCGTTGTTCACCAGAATTTTGAAGTTCAATACGTCGGACAGCGGAACTGCGCCGAATTCCAGTTTCAACTGGGTCTGTTCCAGGTTTTTCAACTGGAACTCCATGTCGGCCTGGGCGATGGCGCGCTGGCCGCGGGCCAGCAGGATATCGTTGAAAGCGTAGGCCACCGAACGCATCAGGATACGGCGGGTGTCCTCTTCCTGATTGCGCTGTGCCTGCCAGGATTCCCGGGCGCTCATGACATCCATGGTACGGATGAAGCCGTCAAAGATCAGCCAGGTGGCGTTCAGCCCGGTTTGAGTGGTGAAGCCCCTGCTGCGAATGGTGTTTGTGTTGTGGCGGTTGTAGTTTTCGCTGCCCTGGAAGTTCATGTTGAACCCGGCGGTGAATTCCGGCAGGTATGCGTTCAGCGCCTGGTAATAGCGCATCCGGGCGGCGTTCACCGCGTGGTAGACCGAAATATAGTTCGGGTTGTTTTTGACGGCAATTTCCTGCGCCATATTCAAGGTCAGAATTTTGATGCCTTTCAGCAGGTTGTCCTGTTCACTTTTGGGACGCGACGAGAATACATCGGCCTCGAAGTCAGGAGCCGGGGGCGTGTAGCGATAACAGCCTCCGCACAGAACGAGAAATGCCAATACGGAAGGCAAAACCTTGAAAACTGATTTCCTGTTATTCATCAATATCTCCAGAATTGAAAATTTCATGCACCGTCGTTATTTTTTTAAATATACCCGGTCTTCGGTTTTTTTCAATCGAATTCGATGTAAAAAAAACGCATTTTAATAGTTCGAAACATGGACAAATATATTGTCGTTATAAGTGTTTAAAGCGTTACAGACGATTTCGGGAAAATCGAAAAATTGTCTTTCGAATAGAGAATCCCGTTTCCGTTAGTCCTGGTCCGGCTCCTGTTCCGTCGCATGGTCGCCGATTGTTTCGTGAGGCGAAACCACGACTACGCATTCGCCTTTCCAACTGCGCTCGGCGACTGCCTCCGCCACCTCGGCTATGCCGCCGCGGATGATCTCCTCATGGAGCTTGGTTGCCTCACGGACGATGGCAACCGGGGTGCTGCCGTCAAGCCGTTCGGCCAGTTCCTTGATCAGTTTGCCCAGCCGATGGGGCGATTCGTAAATAACCACGGTCTTGTCTTCGTTGACCACTTTTGCCAGCACGGTTCCGCGGCGACCGGACTTGACCGGCAGGAAACCGTAGAAAGCGAACCGGTCGATCGGCAGTCCGGAAGCCACCGCGGCAAATGTCAGCGCTGACACGCCCGGGATGATTTCCGGTACGATCCCGTTCTTCCAGCCTTCGCGGACCAGCAGGAACCCGGGATCGGCGATCCCCGGCGTCCCGGCATCGGAAATGACCGCGACCTTGGCGCCGTCGAGAATCTGGCCGATCAGTTCCGCGGTCCGCTGATGTTCGTTGAACGCGTGGTAGCTGACCAGCCGGGTTGATATTTCGTAATGGGCAAGCAGCGTTCGACTGTGGCGGGTGTCCTCGGCGGCGATGATGTCCGCTTCCTTCAAGATTCTCAACGCACGCAGCGTGATGTCTTCAAGGTTGCCGATCGGCGTGGACACGATGTATAATTTTCCAGTGGATGTATTTTGCATAAGGCTCACAAATCGATGACTTCCAGGGCGTCATCCGTGTTTTTTTCTATTTTTTCTCCGGTATCTTCAATTTTCTCTCCGGCTTTGACGGCGGCCTCTCCGGTCTTGGAGGTTATTTCCTTCAATTTGGCACCGGCGGCATTGGCAGTATTGCTTACTTTTTCCCGGAGGTTGCCGGCTTTCTGTTCCAATTCTTCCCGTGAATAACCGCGTTCTTCCAGTGCCGGCAGTACGATGAACCAGAAGACCACGGCCAGGACCGCCGCCGCCAGAATTAAATATCCGACCATCTTGCCGAAAAGTGAACCGCCGGTTTCGTTTTCACTCATAATATATTATCTCCTTTTCCGGGTTATGAAATCCTGCCGGTGCTGAATGCAATTTCCACCACCGGCAGGACGAAGTCCGCGCTGTGAATTTCGTCTTGGTCCAGAACCTGCGGTTCCGTGCCGCTGTTCAGCGGTTCCAGAATAATTTGACCGTCCTTGCTGCGGTAGCGCCCCAGTGCGAATCCGCCGCCGCTCCGATGGAGCAGGACGACATCGCCGGAATGCGCATAATCTTTCAGGATGATCAAGGTGGCGTCGAGACCGTTGAGGACCGGGAGTTCCCGGGCCGTGGCCTTGACCGCGAACATATTTTCACTGAAATACATTCCGGCAAAAGTCTCGCCGTGGGGGAAATGGCTGTCCACAAATGAATCGATAGAGGCCAGTCCGGGCTTGAATTTCTCCAGCAGTTTCAGATCAAGCTGGGGAATATGGGTTCTGGCGCGGTAGCCCTCCGGTTCTTCCCGTACGGAGCCGGCGGGGATTGGCGTATGGGAAGAATATTCCACCTGGATGAAACGGCTTGCATTCAGCCCGAGTTCCTTGCAGATGCGCGACAATTCTTCGCGTTCGGGCTCGAAGCAGGGGCTGTTTTCGTATAGTTTGATATCGTTCACCGGGATACCGGTCCGGCGGGATAATTCGGCGATGCTCAAATTGTGTTCACGCCGGGCCTGGCGCAGTTCATAGTTCAGATACGACGGGACGAGGCGCCCCCCTGACTTGATGTTGGTCATCAACTCCTGCATACAGGAAAATTCGCTCCGGCTGCATTGCAGTTTTTCGGACAATTTCTGGAGTTGAATAATATTCGGGGTGATTTTCCCGTTCAGCATTTGCGAAATCGCCGCCGGGGTGACGCCGAGTTCCCGGGCCAGGTCTATCTGGCGCAATTCACTGCCGGCCAGTTTTTCTTTGATCAGGGCGCCGAGTTCCTTTCGCAATTTTTCCATATAATCTTCCATCGTTTTACCCTCAATACCACTCTCTATCTGAAATATATAATAGCATGACTAAACTAATATATCAACCATGGAATTAAGAAATAACTTAATATTTTAAGCAATTGCTGTAGTTATTCGGTAAAATGCCAAAAAAGATTCCTTCGGATTTACCGCTCTGGCGGCCAATGTTTCAGACGCCGGACGACCGGCGGCAATGTAATACCGCAATTACGAGGCGGATTCCATACCGCCTCGTAACTTTGCGGGTGAATGGGTTGTATTATTTCTGTTCGGACCAGCGCATGAAGCCGGGGATGCTGTTCAGCCAATTGTCGTTAGCCGGCGTGATGCGCCCGGTCATACCGAAACGGCCCGGGATTTGACAGAGGATCTTGTGGTGGTAAAGGTAATTACCGCTGCCGAGATCTTCGTAATCATTCATTTTTATGAAATTACTCTGCATGATATTGTTGTGCGGGTCGACCGGACCGAAATAAATTTCGACATCGACTTCTTCCGGTTTCAACCCGGCCAGATATACCTTCATCGACACCTCAAATGAATCCTCGGTATGAATCGAGTTCAAATCCGCTTCGGTATGGGGTTGTTCGAGATAAAGTTTCGGGAAATTCTGGACCAGGCGATTTTTGTCGGTGACCAACGTTGAAGCCAGGGCCGCATTGTCTTTCATCAGGTTGTTGTAAGCCTCGGTTGCGGGAATATAGAAGCGTGTATTGTATTCCTCCACCATGCGGGTGCTGGAGAAATGGCTCAGGCCCATGCCGATCGAGTGCTTCATCATCTTCACCCAGCGCAATGGAATATCCCCTTCTGAGCGTTCATAGAAACAGGGGACGATTTCATTTTCGAGCAGGCTGAAAAGAGCGGTTGATTCGTTGGCGTCAGCCTCTTCGGTGCTGGCGCTGTCCTCATCGCTGGGGATTGCCCAGCCGGCGAGGTTATCGTACTCATAACCTTCCACCCACCAGCCGTCGAGGATACTGCAATGGAGCACTCCGTTGATGGCGGCTTTCATGCCGGAGGTCCCACTGGCTTCCTGGGGGCGACGCGGCGTATTGAGCCAGACGTCAACGCCTTGAACCATGTAACGGGCCACCCCGATGTCATAGTCTTCCAGGAACACGACCCGGTTGCGCACTGCCGGACGCTGGGCGAACTGGAGTACCTGACGGATCAGATCCTTGCCCGGCTCGTCGGCCGGATGCGCCTTGCCGGCGAAAACGAATTGGACTGGACGCTGGGCATTGCAGATCAGGGCTTCCAGGCGGGCCGGATCGCGAAACAGCAAATTGGCGCGCTTGTAGGTGGCGAAACGGCGGGCAAAGCCGATGGTCAGGATATCGGGATCAAGGGCATTCTTGGACTGCATGCCGGTGGAGTCGAAGTTGCCGCGGCTGCGGAGCTGGGTCTGAACGTTACGGCGGGCATGACGGACCATTGAATGGCGGCTGAGTTCGTGACTGATCCAGAGTTCTTCTTCGGGGATCAGCGCAATTGCCTCGCAGAGTTTCTCCGGATCCGGGTTCGACGCCCAGTCGGACCCCAGATAGGTGTTGTACAGATTGCGATTATACAGCGATACCCAGGACTCAATGTGAACTCCGTTGGTGACGTACTTGATCGGCACTTCATCCTGCGGACGGCCCGGCCAGAGCCGGTTCCACATGGCCCGGGCGACTTCGCCGTGCAGACGGCTGACGCCGTTGCTGTAGTTGGCCATGCGTAAACCGAGGACAGTCATGCTGAATTCGCGGGCGTTGGAGGCTCCGGCTCCCACGGCCCAACTGATGATCCGGTTGGTGTCGAGTTTGGTTTCGCCTTTCAGGGCGTCGAGATAGGGACGAACCAGTTCCGCGTCGAATGTTTCGTTGCCGGCCGGTACCGGGGTGTGGGTGGTGAAAACGTTAGTCCGCCAGACCACTTCCAGCGCGGTATTGACGTCCAATCCTTTCCCATTGACCAGATAAGCAATTCGGGCCAGCGAGAGGAACGCCGCGTGTCCTTCATTCATATGGCAGACTTCCGGTTCCATTCCCATCTGCGTCAACACCTTGAATCCACCGATGCCGAGCAGGAGTTCCTGCTGGAGTCGCTGGGTACGGTCAGCGCAGTAGAGGCGTCCGCAGATATCACGGAATGCTTGCGGGTTCTGCGGGATTTCAGTATCCAGAAGCAAGAGGGTTACGCAGCCGACTTCCATTTTCCAGACGGAGGCGACCACTTCCTGATCGAGCATTTGCACCTTGACGAACATTTCTTCGTTGGTGTTCGGCACCAGGACACGGGTCAGCGGCATGTAATTGATTTCATTCTGGGGATAGCGCTCGACCTGCCATCCGGTCCGGTCCAGTGTCTGTTTGAAATATCCTTCGCGGTAGAGCAGTCCTACAGCGACGAGCGGAATTTTAAGACCGGATGCGGCTTTCAGGTGGTCACCGGCCAGCAGTCCCAGGCCGCCGGAATAGAGGCGGACGCTTTCGTGCAACCCGAATTCCAGGGAGAAATAAGCGATTTTGCGGGAAGATATCGGATTTTTGGCGATGACTTCGGCGACCTGGTGGCGGTATTCGGCCTCGACCAGCGCCATCATCCGCATGTAGCCTTCGTCTTTGACGAGTTCGGAGAACCGCGACTGGGGAATCATGCTCAGGAGCTGGCGGGTATTGCCATGGACCTGCCGCCATAGTGTGATATCGATTTTGCGGAACAGTTCGAGTCCGCCCCGATGCCAGCACCACCACAGGTCGTAAGATAATTCTTCCAGAAATTTCAACTTTGCCGGAATTTTCGGCGCGACACTATATAATTGAACATTTAACATCGGTGCGATCCCTTTTGAGTCTGACAAAAATTGAGCGGGGAAAACCGCGAACCGGTCCCCCGCTTTTTCAATAATCCGAACCGTTCAGCATACTTGTGCCTGAGGTTTATTCAAGTTCCAGAACGCTGTTCAGAGTTCCCATATCGTTGGGCGTGAAGTTCGGATTGGCCGGATCAATGCACCAGGTGTCATTGACACAGAACTTATATTGGTAGGCTCCGGGGGTCAGCATCACTGTGCACTGAAACGAGCCGTTGCCGTCCTTGTCCTTCAGAACCTTGTCGTTCGGTTTCCAATCGTTGAAACATCCGGCGACTGACACTGTACTGCCCGGTTCCGCTTGATAGAAGAAGGTGTGGCGGCGCTTCTTGAGGGCGCCTACTTCTTTGCCGGCAACTTTTTTGGTTTTTAGGTTTTTGGCTTTTCCACTCATAATAACACCTCCTTATCGTGTTTAGATTTAATATATACGTTTTCGCTTTTTTTGCAAATAAATTTTTATTAGCTTTTGGTTAAGCATAAAAACGGCGCTCCCGGGAAATCCCGAAAGCGCCGTTTTAAAAGGCTTAATTTATAGATGGATTTTATTCACCGGCCATCATGGCGTTGATATCCGCCTGTGGTTCGGTCGTGACTTTCAGGCCGAAGTTCTTGATCAGCACTTCAGCCACGCCGGGCGAAAGGAACGCCGGCAGGGTCGGCCCGATCCGCAATCCTTTGAAACCCAATGCCAACAGCGCCAGCAGTACCGCCACCGCCTTCTGTTCATACCAGGCGATATCGAACGACAACGGCAATTTATTGACGTCGTCCAGCCCGAATACTTCCTTGAGTTTCAACGCGATTACCGCCAGTGAATAAGAGTCGTTGCACTGTCCGGCGTCCAACACCCGCGGAATGCCGCCGATGTCGCCGAGATTGAGCTTGTTGTAACGGTATTTGGCACAGCCCGCGGTCAGAATCACGGTACCCGCCGGCAGTCCTTCCGCGACATCGGTGAAGTACGAGCGTTCCTTGTGGCGGCCGTCGCAGCCCGCCATCACTACAAAACGTTTGATGGCGCCGGATTTCACCGCTTCCACCACCTTGTCGGCCAGCGCCAGCACTTGATTGTGGGCGAAGCCGCCAACGATTTTGCCGGTTTCAAGCTCGGTCGGCGGAGGACATTTTTTAGCCAGTTCGATGATTTCCGAGAAATCCTTCGGTTTGCCGTCCACGCGGTCCGGAATGTGTTTTACGCCCGGATACCCGGCCATGCCGGTGGTAAAAATGCGGTCCTTATAGGCATTCCCTACCGGGATGATGCAGTTGGTCGTCATCAGGATCGGGCCGTTGAACGGACCAAACTGCCGGCCCTGATGCCACCAGGAGCCGCCGTAGTTTCCGACGAGGTGCGGATATTTCTTCAGTTCGGGGTAATAATGGGCCGGAAGCATTTCCGAGTGCGTGTAAATGTCAATCCCCTGTCCGGCGGTTTGCTCCAGCAGTTCCGCCATGTCGCGCAAATCGTGCCCGGACACCAAAATTCCCGGACGCTTGCCCACGCCGATATCGACCTCGGTAATCTGCGGGTTGCCGTAAGTGGACGTGTTGGCCTGGTCCAGCAGCGCCATTGTCGTTACCGCCACTTGGCCGCATTCGAGCACCAGCGCGACCATTTCATCGACGCTGAGATCCCGGGTGGTGGACGCCAGGGCTTTGACGATGAACTGATAAATCTCGGCTTTTTCAAATCCGAGCATCTTGGCGTGATCGGCATAAGCGGAGATCCCTTTCAATCCGTAAATCAGGAGTTCGCGGAGTGAACGTACATCGGCGTTTCCGGTAGCCAGTACGCCGACCTCGGAGGCCTTGGTCCGGAAGTCATCGATGGAGTTTCCGGTCCAGTTCAATACATCAGATTGATCCTTGTTTTCAACCTTGATGGAATCGCGGATTGCCAGCGCCTTGCGAATATTGGCGGTAATCCGTTCCGGGTCGAAGTTGGCGTTGGTGATAGTGGTGAAAAGCGCTCCGATCATGAAGGCGCCGGTGTCATTGGAAACCGGTTGGCCCGATTTCTCGGCGGCGACGGCAATGCCCCGCAATGCGTACACCAGCACATCCATCAGATTGGCGGTATCTCCCTTTTTGCCGCACATGCCGTTTTCCGTACAGCCGGTGTTGCGGAATGTCTCCTGGCATTGAAAACAAAACATAATTACTTCCTCCTTGAATACTTGTTTTGGCTCCCTTGAACGGCACCACAGACGTGATGCCCGAAAAATCAATCCCTCTTCCCGTCGCGACGACTTATGATGTCGGCCAGGGTGGTGTTCGCAAAATAATTCCGCGCGTCACTGTTGGTTCTGTCCAGGAAATCTCCGAGAATGCACGCGGAACCTCCGCAGACCCGTTTGCGGAAAAGACAGATCTGGCTTGGGAACGGTCCGTCAATCGCCTGATAAATATCAAGCAGGCTGATTTTTTCAGGCTTGCGGGCCAATACAAAACCGCCGCCCGGCCCCCTTACCGATTCGACCAACTCCGCCACGACCAGTTGACGCATGACTTTGGATAAATGAGCCTGTGATGCACAAAGCACCTCCGCAATGTGCGGTGTAGTACATTTTTCTCCACTGCCCGCAATAATAACACAAGCATGTATTCCCAACGCGGCTGCTTCCGAAATCTGTAAAATGTGTGACATGGTTTCCTCTGAATAATTATCGTATTGTTATACTATAATACAATATTAAAAGAATAAATCAAGCCTTATTTGTAAAAATCATTGAAAAAAATACAAAGCCGCCCCCGTGTGGGGATTTCGCCCCATGGGCGACCAGCGTTCCGCCCTGGATCGCGTGCGGCAATGTGCCGCCGCAAAGTTATTTTTGTCCGGGGAGAAACCCGGATCTGTCCGGGTTTTTCCCTGCGACCCTGTTTCCCGATCTTTGCTGATGGGGTGATACCTTGGCACTGTGGAGCTTCTTGGAGGAGGGGATGCAAGGGGGGAACCTTGAAGCGTCAAGGTTTCCCCTGCGAAATAATACATTTCCCTTTACAGTCCATTCGCAGCGGGCCGTTGCCCGCACGTGGTCCAGCGGCGGAACGCTGGTCGCCCAACGGGCGAAATCCCCACATGGCGGCGTCTTTATTATTTGCGTGGCGGAGGGGCGGCCTTGCCTTTTGCGGGAGGCGTTCCGCCGCTGTGCATCATGGAAGCGGGAGTGCCCCAACCGGCGATCCGGCAATTGATTATAGGGCTTTCTGGTTCGTCGGGGATTGATTTCACGCCGATGATGCCGACGATCATGTGTTCGATGTTGGCACTGTTCATGAGCCAATAGAGTTCGATACCGTAGCCGTCGGGGTCGGCTCCCAGGGAACAGGATATGATGGCACCGTTCTGGTTCACCTGAATTTCAAACGTACCGATGTTGAGGAGGTCGTCGAATTTAGTCAGCAGGCCGCCTGCCTGAACGGTTTCTTCGTCGGGTTTGCCGGTG
This sequence comes from uncultured Lentisphaeria bacterium, assembly GCA_937888615.1. Lineage (GTDB taxonomy): Bacteria > Verrucomicrobiota > Lentisphaeria > Victivallales > Victivallaceae > UBA5239. The sequence goes on from CALABZ010000139.1 coordinate 27,301, forward strand.
GGGATATGGCGTTGGGGTTGGGAGCGGCGGTAGTTTATGAAGCGGGCATCGTCGAGGATGATCTGCCGGAACAGCGGTCCCCGGGTGATTTTGCCATTGACTTTAACGATGATCCGGGAGCTGTTTCCTTCGATCTGGGGCTTGGTGCTGAGGAAACAGATGATATTATCGCCCATCAGGCGCATGAAATATTTGCCTTTGTATTTTTGCCAGAGGACATCTTTTTCGGTGATTTCACGGATATCGTCCACGCGGGTAATGCCGACGACCGTGATTTCCTTGTTCAGATAGCGTTCGCGGAACGTACCGCCTGCGTAGACATATCGTGCAAACAGCAGATTGGCGCTGATGCCGCCGACCGGGAGATCGGAAAGGACGGGTTCGCTTTTTTCCATGACTTCGAGCTGTTCGACTTCCGTTTCAGGCAGTTCATCAAGGCCGAGGTTGTCGGTTATTTTCGGCATGGCTTTGGGTTTGACGGTGAATTCGGCCACGAAGCCCGAGACTTTGGCGGCAGGCGCGACGATGTCCCATTTGCCGCCGGTTTGCTGGAATTCGATCACGGCGGTTTTGGGGGCTTTGCTTTTGACGGAGGCGGCGTCCGGGTTGTTCCAGTTGGCATAAGAGAGTTGCTGGCCGGATGATGAAATCCAGTTGCCCTCGGCGTCGGTGACGGCTCCGATCAGAAATCTGCCGACATAAGCGTTGAGCCAGTCGGTCAGAAATTGATTTTCCTCGTCGGAGTTGATTTCAACCAGGCGGCCGCCGTCCCGAATGACGGCTTTGCGGGCGTTTTCCAGATTGGTCCGGCCGGTATAGAGGCGGTAGTAATGGCCGGCGAACTGTTTTTCGGAGGTGGCTCCATATATGGGCAGGGCGGGAGCCGCGTCGTCCTGGGCGCAGAGCAGGAGGCTTACGGCTGTGAATGCGAGTGATATCATAAAGATGAGTTTTTTCATGAATATACCTCGGAGGGGTTAATCATTTAGAACAATGGATATGCCGGACTGGTTGCGGTAGTATTCTTCCGCGTCCAGGCCGTATCCGACGATATATTTGGGGGGGACTTGAAATCCGGTCCAGTCGGCTTGGGCCAGGCCGCCTTCGACGCGCGGAACCTGTTTGTCGAAAAGGATGCAGGTTTTGACGCTGAGCGGCTTTTCCTTATCCATCATCAGCATGACTTGCTTCATGGTAAGGCCGGTGTCGAGAATGTCGTCGACAAGCAGGATGTGGCGTCCGGTCAGAGGGAGCTTGGGCAAGGCGGCGAAGGTGACGGTGCCGCTGCTGCCGAGCCCCTGATAAGAGGAGACCCGGAGTGAATCGATCCACAGGGGGGTGTCGATGGCGCGGGCGAGGTCGGCCCCGAAAATCATAGCGCCGTTCATCATAACCATCAGGGTCAGCGGCTGATCCTGATAATGATTTTTGAGTTCCTGTCCGAGCTCCCTGATGCGGGCGGCGATGGTGGGTGCGTCAATCAGCGTTTTTGTCTTTAGCTGGAGCAGTGGTTTGGACATTGTCGTCGTTTCCCTTCTGTTTCTGGAGAGTATGGATTTCGCTTTGAATCTGGAGTGCGAGTTTTTCGGCGGCTTCGGACATGGCGGCGGCGAAGTCCGGCGGGGCTTCGTTGCGATATTTGGCCGTGAATACGCAGGAATTGGTCAGTGTGGAAACATTCTGGCCGTCGGAGACGGAACGGATGGTGTAGCTGACGCCGAGGATTGCTTCATGCCGTTTCAGGTCGATCCGCATGCTGAAAATACTGCCGCTGATGCGGATGCCGTTAATGAAAGTGCGGCGGAATCCGCTGGACTCCTGAATGGCCGGCTGATTGGTGCTGAACGCGGTCTGGAGGTAACGGGTGATCAGGTATTCGGGCTGTTGAATCCAGCGGTTGTAGCTGTCCACCTGGACCTGGTTTTCGCCGGTCAGGTAAGTCATTTGCGAACGGGTGGATTCGCTGGACTGGAACATGTCGACGAGAATCGGCAGGCTTTCCGGCATTTTCAGGCGGATGGTGGAGAGGTCGTAAAAGACGATTTCGTTGTAAGGT
>CALABZ010000140.1 GCA_937888615.1 uncultured Lentisphaeria bacterium
GGGTTTCGAGGTTTTGTTTGCGGTTATGCTTGCGGCACATTTCGATGAAAAGGTTGTCCAGCTCGGAATTGTCCGGCATTTTTTTGATCAAGGCGTCAAAAACGGTGAAAGCGGCGTCGATCTTTCCGGTCTGTTCCAGAGCCAGCACTTCGATCAGGTCCATGCCGGGATTGTCTTCTTTGAACGTCTCGCGGTATTTGACCACATATTCCAGTGCTTTCTGCGCCTGGCCCCTGCCAAAATAGAGTTCGGCGGCCAACTGGAGCAGAAACGGGTCTTTCGGAAATTTTGTCAGGGCCTCGGTCAAGGCTTTTTCATCGAGGGCATTGCGGCTCAATTGGTCGCGCAGAATGACACGGGTCAGGAAAATATCCGGCTTGGTGGGATCGTAAATCAACCGGGCCAGACGGATTGCGTCCTCCAATTTTCCCTCGGAGGTCAACTTCTGGACATAAAGATAAAGCATTTCGAGGGCCCGCCGGTTGAAATTCAGAAATGCTCTCTGATTGATGAATACCGGGGCCAGGCGAATCACTTCGTCCGCATTGTCGCGTTGGATATTCACCTGGAGCGCCAGCAGTGCGGACAGGGGAGAACGGGAAATCCCTTCATTATTGTCCCAGATGGCGACCAGTTTGTCGGTGTCGTTATCCATGAATGCGAGCAGGGCGTCCATGTAGTATCCGGCCATCAGGACCAGCTTATTGCCGGAGTGGAAATTCTTGGCGAGCGCGACGAGCTTTTCCTTATCGCCCTGATAAACATAAAGGTAGGCGAGAGCGAGGGCGTAGCGGACGATACTGAAACTTTTCAGATAATTGTCATAAGTCTTGATCGCATCGGCAAAGCGGTATTGACTGGTGTAATATTCGGCCAGGGCCGGTTCGCCGATAAAGCGGTTGATGCGGGCGGCTTCCTTGAGCACATCCTCAAGCTGTTGAGTAGTTCCTTTGTTGAAGCGATAGTAGATCGCCAGCATCCGGAGAGCGTCGAACGCCACGACCGGGTCGTTCGATTTCGACAGTTTCTTGAGTTCGGCCTCGAGTTCTTTCCCTTTGACGTCATTGATGCCGAGCATTACGCCGACAAGCCGCCCCAGGGGTTGTTGAGCCAGGGCCGGGTATTTGGCGAGGGCGTCTTTCCAGGCCCTTGCCGCTTCCCTGGGGTTGTTGGTCCGCAGTGCGCTGAAGACATAGATCGGCCACTCGTTTTCCGTCAGCTCTCCATGGGCGCGAAGCTTAAGGCCGAACTCGGAATAAATTCTCCGGTAATCATTGTCCAGCAGCAGGGCGTTCCATAATTTCCCGGGGTAAGTTTCGTTGGTGGAGTTCAGGGCTGCGGCGCGGCTCCAGCATTGAACCTCCGCCGGCCAGTTGCCCTCCTGGTGATAGATGGCGGCGAGTCTGGCATAGGCGAGTTCATTGTTGTTGTCTTCGATCAAGGCCTTCAGCAGCAATTGTTTGGCCAGCGGGTAATCCCCGGTGTTGAAAGCGTTCAAGGCATCCTGGAAGCGTTCGACTTTTCTGCACCCGCGAACGGTGAAAAGAATAAAAAGCCCCACTCCGGCTGTCAGCAGGATCAGCAGGAGAACCCGGATGATGATTTTCAGCTTGATTTTTTTCGCCATATTATTTGAGCTCCGTAACAAAATTCATAAGTTCCTCGAAGAGCCCCCCGATGTTCATGTCCATCTAACCTTCACGATATACCAGTTACTCTCCAAGCCAAAGTATATTTTACTATATTACTAAATTTAACCTTTTTCAATATTGCAATTCAACGAATTATACGTTTTCATGCAAATCTTTCCATTCAAAGTATGGGATGGTTTCGGCCGCGACTGCTCGTTTACAAATAGTTCCGTTTTTCACAATAAGGGTTGCAATCTGCGCGACTGCGTATAAATTATGAGAAAAATCAGGAGAAAACAATGGACTTTTCGGATAAAACCCGGCGTTTGGCGCAGGATGAATTCTCAACCCTATGGAAACGTAGTTGCGGCACCGCACCGCCGGCCGAACCCGAGTTCGAACTTGATCCGAAGCTCTCCTCTTTCGAAGTTTTGTCCCGGTCCGGCAAATTGATATTTCGCGGCCCGTCCGCCGTTGAACAGCTCTACGGGGTTTATGATTTTGCCGAGAAATTCCTCGGCTACTGTTTCTTTGAACCCGGCCGCGACCGGCTGAAAAAGATCGGCGCCGAACCCCGCCTGTCCGACGGTGTACTGATCCCTGCCCGCGAACCCCTCTTGAAACGCCGCGGTTTTATCCAGGAATTTCCGTTCGACGCCGACTCTCAGTCCCTTTTTGACTGGATGGCCAAAAACAAGCTCAACTACCTGCTTACCTGGATGAAATATTACGACACGCTGGACGCTTCGCTGAAGGAATACCTGGGCGTTCGCGGCGTCGAAGTCGAAAGTGGCCATCATAATTTCAATTACTGGATCCCCGGACGGCGCTATGGGCGGACCAATCCCGATTTCTTCGCTGAAATCAACGGCAAACGCATCACTTCCAGCGACGGCAAGGCCGAACTCCTCCTCAGCGAACAGATCTGTACCACCAACCCCGCCCTGCGTCGCGAAATCGTCAAAAACATGGTCGCTTACTGCCGCGCCAACCCCGAAATCAAAACCCTGTCACTTGTCCCGAACGACGGCTTCGGCTGGTGCGAATGCGAAGAATGCTCGAAGTTCTACGACAAAAACTGCAAGGGCGACCTTTACAGCGTGTCCGAACATGTTTACAAGGCGAACCGGATTTATCACGACATGGTGAACGACGTCATTACCATGCTGCGGCGGGAACTGCCGGACGTTAACGTAACATTCTGTGCCTATATCAATTACTGTGCTCCATCGCCCGGCTTCAAATTGCAGAAAAACATGGCCGTCCACATGGCCCCCTACTGGCGCTGCATCAATCATCGTATCGATGATCCCGCCTGCGACGTCAATTCGCATTACGCCCGCGACATCCGGTCATGGTGTTCCGCCAAAAACGGCGGCGAAGTCAATATTTACGAATACTATATGGGCGTAAATTTGTATATTTCACTGCCGATGGTCCACCATATCGATATTTTTGCCGAAGCGCGCTGGTATCATCGATTGGGTGTGGACGGCGTGCTGACCCAGTTCCATATCACCCACTGGACGGTTTACGGGCTGAATTACTACCTGATGGCCAAAGCCCTGCGCGGCGAGAACGAGCCGGAAGCGGTCGGCTTCACCATGAAACGTCTGTTCGGGTCGGACGCCCCGAAAGCTGAAAAGTTCTATGCCGCGGTCAAAAACCTCCTGCTTGCCCTTGGCGGCTGCCATATCCCGTACCCGTATTCGCTGTTGAGCCGCACCCGCCTGGAACAGTACGAGAAGCTTCATGCTCTCGCTTTGGAATTGCGCACGGACGATTCGTTTCGCCGCGAACTGCCGGTTTGGACCGAATACATGGTGCGCTTCAAAAAACTGTTCGATGACTACCACGCGGGAAAGGCCGGCACGGCGGAAATCGAAAGTTTCCGCGAATGGGTCCACGGCCACCGCGACACCCGGGTGTTTGTGCACCCCAAAATCGATATGCTCCTGAACGCCTGGCGTGACGCCATTCTGGCTGGTCGCCCCTGGCTTCATTTTAACCTTGACTGGGAAGACGAATATATTCGAAAACATGAACAGAGGAGAGTCAAACATGTATAAGCAAAAAGATTATCTGCATGAACGGATCGGCTCGATGCGGCAGTTGGCCGGTATTCGGCGTTCGGTACTCGACGACGGCAAAGGCCGCGGCATGCGCATCCTGGACATCAACAACGGCAGCGGGCTGTCCTTTACGGTCTATCCGGACAAGGGCATGGACATCGGCGAAGCCTGGTTCAAGGGAATTCCGCTGGTATGGCTCTCGAAAAACGGCCCTGTCGCGCCCCAGCTTTTCGAACCCTATTCATTCGGTTGGCTGCGCTCATGGGGCGGCGGCCTCCTTACCGGCTGCGGCATGATCAATGTCGGCGGACCGGTCGAAATCGGCGGCGAAGACCTCGGCCTCCACGGCCGCCTCTCCAATCTGCCCGCCGAAAACGTCAACGTCGAAACCGGCTGGAGCGAATCCGGCATTTATATGCTGGAAGTCACCGCCAGAATGCGCCAGAGCAAGGTCTTCGGTGAAAACCTGCTGCTTACCCGCCGCATCTCCACCGCCATGGGCGACAATTCCATCGTTATCGAAGATACCGTGACCAATGAAAATTTCCAGCCTTCGCCGTTCATGATCCTCTACCACATGAACCTTGGCTGGCCGCTGGTCGATGACGGCTGTACCATCGAGGCCAGCGAACATGAAATCACCCCCCAGAATGAAGTCGCCGCAGCCGGTATCACCGACTGGAACAGGATCACTCCCCCCGAGCCCGGGTTTCAGGAACAGGTCTTTTACCACAGCATCAAACCGGACAACTACGGCTGGGCCGAAGTTTCCCTGATCAATCCGAAGCTTAAGCTGGCTTTTAAACTCGCTTACAAAACCGACGAACTTCCCTATTTCGTACAGTGGAAAAAACTGGCCAAGAGCGATTATGTGATCGGCTTCGAACCCGCGAACTGTTTCCCTGAAGGACAACTGCAAAATGCCGAACGCGGCATCCTCCAGACTCTCGGTCCCGGCGAAAGCCGTACCATGACCTTGAAAATCATTGTCGAAGAACTGGATTGAGGAGAAGCGCGTTTGGAAGAATGTATCCGCAAACTGCTCCACGGATTCCAGAGTTTCCAGGAGACTTATTTCTCCGGTAATTCAGAATTATTCGATCAATTACGTCATGGGCAGCATCCGCGGGTATTGGTGATTGCCTGCTCGGATTCCCGGGTGGACCCCGCTTTGTTGACCTCCTGCGACCCCGGCGATATCTTCGTCGTTCGCAATGTGGCCAACCTGGTCCCTCCCTATGAACCGGGCGTCGGGCATCATCACGGGGTCAGCGCCGCGCTTGAATACGCGGTCCGGGTGCTGAAGGTCGGACACATCATTATCCTGGGGCATTCGGATTGCGGCGGGGTCAGCACCCTGCTGGCGAATCCCGAAAATACGCCTCACGGCTCAATCAAGTCCAGCCATGAACCGAAAATACGCCTCACGGTGAATTCATCGGTTCATGGCTGGACTTGATTGAGCCCGCCCGGGCGATGGTCGAGGCATTCCTGCCGAATGCTTCCCATGCTACCCGTTGCCGGGCCTGCGAGGAAATGTCGCTGGTGCTCGGATTGCGAAATCTCCTGACGTTTCCGTGGATTAAAGAAGCCGTCGATGAACGGCGGCTTTCGCTCCACGCCTGGTATTTTTACCTGAAACGCGGACAACTTTACTGCTACAATCAGGAAACGCAGGAGTTTGAAGGGTTGACTTCCTGCGATCTGGAACCTGCGGACTGACGCGAGACTACCATCGACCGGAGGCCCCGCCTCCACCGCCGCCGCCGCCGCCGCCGGAGAATCCACCGCCGCCGCCGAAGCTGCCGCCTCCGCCACGGCCGCCGAAGCCGCCGAGGAGGATCATGCCGCCGCCGCGGCGACCGAAAAAGAAGAAAAGCAGAATGATTACGATCGTTACAATGAACGCCCCGGTGTCATTGCCTTTTTCCTTGCGGGACCGTACATGTCCCTGCGGGGCCTTGCCGGTGACGAAGCGCTGGACCTCGCCAACGGCGTAAATCGCCGCCTTCGTGTAATCTCCGTCCCGCAGAAAAGGGACCATGCCGCGAACGATGTCGCCGCCCCGGGCGTCGTTGATATTGCCTTCCCAGCCGTAACCGACCTCAAGCCGCGATTCGCGGTCCTCGATCGCCAAAATCAAAATTGCGCCGTTATCCTTGCCTTTATGACCGATTTTCCATTTGTCCATCACGGCGATGCCGAATTGCTCGATCGGAACGCCGTTCAACTTCTTTACCGTCAGCACCGCCATCTGTCCCCCCGTGGTCTGTTCCAGCTCCAGGATGGCGTTTTCGATTTTCTCCATACCCGCCGAGCCGAATACCCCGGCGCGGTCGACGACCCGCCCGGTCAGCGGCGGCACATCCACCGCACCGCACAACAGGAATGGCAACAGTACCGGGAGCGCGGCGATCAGAAGCTTCCAATATTTTATTCTCATGCGGCTCAAAACTCAACAACCGGCGGTTTCTGAACAGCGGCGGAACCTTCCGGCGGCTGGAAATATTCAGCGCTCTTCAAACCGAGCCCTGGGGCGAACATCGAACCCGGAAACTTGCGGATAGTCGCATTGAAATCGCGAACGGTTTCATTGTAACGGACGCGCGCCACCGAAATACGGTTTTCAGTTCCGGCCAGTTCGTCCTGAAGCCGGAGAAAATTCTGGTTGGCCTTGAGGTCGGGATAATTCTCGGCGATGGCCATCAGCCGTCCGAGTGCGTTGCTGAGTTGGGCTCCGGCCTGGGCCTTGGCTTCCGGTCCCTGTGCGCCGATCAGACGGCTGCGTGCATTGGCCACTTCGGTGAAGATTTTTTCTTCATGCTTGGCATAACCTTTAACGGTGTTGACCAGGTTCGGGATCAGGTCGGCACGACGTTGGAGCTGGGTGTCAATCTGGCTCCAGGCGGCTTTGACGCCCTCGTCGCGTGCGATCAGCCCGTTGCGGATCGAAATCACCGCGACAATTACGATGAGTACCAGCGCAATGACCGCGCCGATAATCCCGAAAATCGTTTTACTGTTCATAAATTTTCTCCTTACAGTTTTTATGGTTTTATAAAAATCATAATCAATTTCATATCTTCAACCCTTCGGGACCGGATAGATATTTCCCCGAATTCAAACCGATTGTCGTCATATTATGATAAATATCCGTCAGTTCTCCGTCATAATTCTCCATATCTGTTCAAATCATCCGTCACATTTTCTTTCATAAGGGAAATGTACTGTGTTTTTCGGATAAAATCAAGGCGGTTCCATAAAAAGACGGCAGCCCCGCTATGGGGTTGCCGTTTGCTTTGAGATTGGAATCGGAGTTCGGATTGCTTTAACCGGCCTTGGGCGGGACGGGTTTCGCCGGAGGCGGAATCAGAATTTTCACCTTGCGTTGCTGACGGGCTTTTTCCACGGCGGCGGTCAGCATATCTTTGAGCTTGGTTTCCTTGATATAGCGGGTCAATTTGTCCTTCACTTCGCTCAATGATTTTTCTTGTCGCGGGGGGGCGGCATCGCGGCGAATGATATGATAGCCGAATTGCGTCAGTACCGGTTCGCTGATTTCACCCTCTTTCAGCTTGATGACGGCTTCCTCGAACGGTTTGACCGTACCGCCTTTGTTGAATACGCCGAGTGAGCCGCCGTCTTTTTTGCTGGGACAGTCACTGACGGCTTTGGCGATTTCTCCAAATTTGGCCGGGTTTTCGCGAATTTGGGCGAGTGTCTTTTTCGCCTGTTCCAGCGCTTTGGCCATTTCCGCCTTGTCGTTCTGGTCCTTGACCGCGAAAAGAATATGCGAGGCGCGCATACTGCCCGGCGGGTCCGGTTGCGTGACGAAATAGCGATTTTTCAACTCATCATAGGTTTTTTTCAGTTCGGCATCGGAAACTTTGATGTCTTTTTCGAGCATTTCGCCGTATTTGACCAGCAACACGGTGTCGCGGGTGAGGCGGTCATTGGCTTTCTGCTGGATATAGGAATCCATGGTCATGTTTTGCGCGGCGAGGGAGGCTTTCAACATATTCAACTGGGCCGGATCGATCTCATCGAACGACTTCTGGAGCATTTTCACCACTTCGTCATGGGAGACGGAAGTTTTGCTCTTTGCCAAGTCCAACAGAATCTGGTGGTTCACATAATTGTCGGCCAGTCCGTAGGCCGCTTTTTTGATCTGTTCCGGGTTGAGCGGCGGCGGTTTGTTGCCGGGGAACTGGCTGTTGAACTCATCAATCAGGGTTTGCTTGCTGATCGGCTTGCCGTCCATTTCCGCCACCGGGTCGGGCAGCGAAGCCCAGGCGTCCGGCGGCGGTGTTTTCGGAGTCGATTTTTTGGGTGCGGCCGTCATACCGGGCGGCGGCGTAACCGGCGGAGGAGCCGGAACAGCCGGTCCGGAAACGGAACGGGATTCCATGTTGTAGACGGGAGAAGTCACGGTTTTTTCGCTGTTGCGACGGGCGGCGTCCTTGCTGATCACATAGAACACCACACCGATAATCGCCAGGATCGCGACAATTGCGATGATATTGATTTTCTTTTCCAATTTCTTCTCCGGCGAAGGCTTGGGCGTGGAAGCCGGTACGTCCTTCACCTCTTCATTTTTCTTTTCTTCGGACATGGATTCCCCTCCTCGTTGTTATTGTCCCATCATCATGCCGGGCATCTGCATCTGCTTGGGTTCTTTGACGAAGATTTTAACTTTGCCGTCCTTCAGGGCCTGGGCGAAGGTTTTCTGCACGAATTCTTCCTGTTTTTCCTTTCCGATTACGGCCTTGAGACGGGCTTTCATGTTGTCGTCCAACGGGATGACTTCGGCTTTGGTAATGGAGGCATCGCGGCGGATGATATGATAGCCGTGTTCGGACTTGATCGGTTTGTCGGTGATTTTGCCGGGTTCCAGCGCGAAGGCGGCTGCATCGAACTCCTTGCCGTAGAAGCCGTCGCGGTCCTTGAAGATAACGCCGAGCTGGCCTTTATTCATTTTGCCGGAGGGGCAGGCGCTGTCGGTGGCGGCGATACTTTCAAAGAGTTTGGGATCTTTCTGGAGTTTGGCGATGATTTCCTCGGCCTTTTTCAGGCTTTCCGCGGATGCTTTTTCATCGTCGCCCTTGACTGGGATCAGGATATGGGAAGCGCGGACGGTTCCTGCCGGGTCGGCGGGGGTGGTGAAACGGGAGTCTTTGTTTTCGTCATAGAATTTCTGGACGTCCTTGTCGGAAACTTCCGCATTGGCGGTAATCCATTGATATGCGGCCACCTGTTTCTGGATATCCTGCTTGGCGGCTTCTTTGGCGATATATTCGGGGATCGTCATTTTTTCCCTGGCTTTAAGCTGGGCTTCGATCTGCTCGTATTGCTGGGGGCTGGCTTTTTTCAGGTTTTCGAACTCTTCGTTCAGGACTTTTTTGGTTTCCCCGGCGTCGATTTTATAACCGGCCTTGGCGGCTTCGTCGGCGAAAAGGTCCATCTGCAGTTTGCCGCTAACGATACCGTACATGCCCTGGGCGATCATTTCCGGCGGGTAGGCGCTGATGTCGACGCCGCGTTCTTTCATGGTTTTGGCGATTTCGTCAAGGATGTCTTTTTTGGTAATATCTTTGCCGTTGTATTGGGCGACGACGTCGGGGATGGCGTCCATCGGGTTGACTTTGGTGGCCTCGGCTTTAACGGGGGCCTTTATATCGGCCGGTTTCGCGGCGGGGGCGGGTTCCTGGGCACTCAGCGACATAGTCACGGCGCTGCCGGATACGATCATCCCGGCGATCAGTGATTTCATCAAAGTACTTTTCATTTTCGACCTTCTTTTTTTGGTTTCTTATTTTTTTTACGTTCTGAAAATCAAAGCCTAATGTTTATAAAAGACCGCTCCGGAAGCCGTTTGTTCCAGATGTCGCCGGAATATTCCATATTATTTTCATGTTCCTCCGGTTTTATCCGTGCTCAACCCGGTAAATCAGCCCCCCTGGTTGCCTTGTTTGGGATAATATATTCCACGAAATATACAATTACAAATAGCATGATCAAAAGTTGAGGAACGAAACTGTCCCGCCTCCTGCCGCGCCCATTAAAAATACGGGAATCGACGTGAACGGGTATTGACAAATTTTCATGGGCGGGTACATTAATATCGTCATTCTTTTATCGTTCAAAATCCAGGAGATTATAAAAATGGCTACATCTCACCCCACGTTCGGAAACGCGGTGCAGGACTATTTCATCGACAGGTTCCGCGAAGTGTATGAAGAACGGCGGCAGCGCCTGGCGCAAGTGAAAACCCGTGAGGACGCCCTCGCTTATATCGAGTCCGTCCGCAAAAAAATCCGCAGCGTCTTTCCGCTTCCCCAGGAACGGACCCCGCTGAACCCGGTCTGCACCGGCACGATCCGGCGCGACGGTTTTCGCATCGAAAAAACCATTTTCTACAGCCGTCCTGATTATCCGGTTACCTCCAGCCTTTATATTCCGGACAAACCGACCGGCGCGGGCGTGGTGTTCCTCTGCGGACACTCCGCCAACGGCAAGGCGGCTCCTTACTACCAGACCGGCTGCCAGGATCTGGCCATGCAGGGCTATGTGGTGCTGGCCATCGACCCGGTGGCCCAGGGCGAACGCTACCAGTTCCTGAATGAGAAAAATACCCAGTCCATCAATGGCTATTGCACCCGCGAACACAACATGATGGGCAAACAACTGCTGTTGACCGGTGATTTTTTCGGCGCTTGGCGCGCCTGGGACGCCATGCGCGCACTGGACTTGCTCCTTGAACGGCCCGAAGTCAAACCCGACCACATCGGCATGACCGGGTGTTCCGGCGGCGGCACCATGACCACGTTTGTCAACGCCCTCGAAGACCGGCTTACCATGGCGGCGGCAAGTTGCTACGTCACTTCGTGGCGGCGCAATATCGAAAACGAAATTCCCGCCGATATCGAACAGATTCCCCCCCGCATTTCCGCGCTCGGCTGTGAAATGGGTGATTTCATCATCGCCCGTGCTCCGCGCCCGTTCATGATCATGGCGCAGAAAAACGACTTTTTCGACGCCCGCGGCGCACAGGAAACCTACGAAGACGCCAAACGCATTTACGACCTTCTCGGTGCCGGCGACAATATCAAAATCGGCGTGGCTCCGCTCTCACACTCGTTCTCGGTTCATCACCGCGAAAGAACCCGAAGGGATCGAACCCGTTCCAGATAAGGAACTCCAATGTCTGCCGGTCGGACAGGTCGAATACCTGACCGGGCGTCGGATGCTGCGCGATTTCATCCGTGAACAGGCGGATGCCCTTGCCGCCGCCCGCCCGAAACACACCCCCGCCGAGCTGAAAAAATTGATGGCCGAGCGCCTCCAGGTCACGGAACCGAAAGTCCCCTATTACCGGATACTGCGGGTTCAGGTAACAGAGCCCGATACGCCCGAGCAGAAGATTTTCTCCCGTTTCGCGCTGGAAGTCGAGCCGAAAATTCCCGCCGTCATGAAACTCATGAGCACCGACGGATATTATCACCTCCCCAGGGGTGAAAAGGCGTTCCTTTATATCCCGCACCTCGACAGTGTCGATGAGCTCAAGGATATGAATTTCGACGGCGACGCCACCGTGTTCGGCCTTGATGTCCGCGGCGTCGGCGATACGTTGCCGCTGGGCTGTGACCAGTGGAACCGTTATTTCTTCGCGCCTTATACCCATGATTATCATTATGCGTCGTGCCATATGATGCTCGGTGAATCGTACCTGGGAGCCAAGGTCCGCGACATTCTTGGCGCGATCGCCCTGCTGAAAGAATACGGCTATCAGGAAATTCACCTGACCGGACGCGGGCAGGGCAGTATCCCGGCCGCGCTGGCCGCGCTGGTTTCCGGCGAAACCAAAGGGGTAACCCTGTTGAATGCGCCTGAATCATGGGATTCGATGCTGCGCGACGCAGTTACGCTCTGGCCGCAATCCTGTATGCTTCCGGGTATTCTGGCGGAAACCGACCTGCCGGAAATTTACGCCGCGATTCCGAACCTGAAAATCGTTCATCCATGGGATAATATGTTTCATCAGAAAGAACTGAAGTTCTGACATCTTTCTTGAAATAATCAGCGGCTCCGTCCATGCAGGGACGGGGCCGTTTTTTTTACTGCGCGACAATCATTCCGGCACCGCGTGCGCCGGATTTTTCAGGAGTATTTCGGGGGAGGATTTATTTCAGTCTGGCGATGGCGCGATAACCGATGTCGCGACGGCAGAAGCATTTGTTCCAGCAGATTTTATCGACGGCGGCGTAGGCGCGTTCGATGGCGCTCCGGATGTCCTTGCCGCGAGCACAGACGCCGAGGACGCGCCCGCCGGTATTGACGATTTTGCCGTCCTTGAAAGCCGTCCCGGCGTGGAAAACCTTGGCGCCGGATTTTTCCGCTTCTTCCAGCCCTTTGATCTCAAAACCCTTTTCGTAGGAATCGGGATAGCCCCCGGAGGCCATGACCACGCACACGGCGGGGTCATCGGACCATTCGAGTCTGGCTTCGGCGAGGTTGCCGTCAACGGTTTTGAGCATGGCATCGACGAGATCGCTGTCCAGGCGGCTCATCACCGACTGCACTTCGGGATCGCCGAAACGGACGTTGAATTCCAATACTTTCGGTCCCTTTTCTGTCACCATGACGCCGACGAAAATCACGCCCTTGAAGTTAAGCTTGTCCGACTGGATGCCTTTCAGGAACGGGTCGAGGATCTGCGCTGTGATCGCCGCCCACATGGCGTCGTCCACAACCGGCGCGGGCGAATACGAACCCATGCCGCCGGTATTCGGCCCGGCGTCGTTGTCAAACGCGCGCTTATGGTCCTGCGAGGAAGCCAGCGGCAGGATGGTCTTGCCGTCGGTCAGCGCCAGGATAGAGGCTTCTTCACCGAAAAGGCATTCCTCCACCAGCACCCGCGCCCCGGAATTGCCGAACATACCGTCGAAACACCCTTTGACGAATTCGACGGCCGATTCGGCGTCGAATGCGACCAGCACGCCCTTGCCGGCGGCAAGCCCGTCGGCCTTGATGACAATGCCTTTTTCGCCGGCGGCGAATTCATTTTTCACATATTCGATGGCGGCGGCGGCGTTGTCGAAAGTCGCCGCCTTGGCGGTGGGGATGCCGTGGCGCAGCATGAAATCCTTGGCGAAACTTTTGCTGCCTTCGAGCTGGGCGGCGGCCTTGTCGGGTCCGAAGACCTTCAGGCCGCGACGGTTGAAGACATCGACGATGCCGAGGCAGAGCGGCACTTCGGGACCGACCACGGTCAACCCGATGTTGTTGGCGGCGGCGAAATCGGCCAGCTTGTCCAGTTCTTCGACGCCGATATTGACGCATTCGGCCTCGGAGGCGATTCCGGCGTTGCCGGGGGCGCAGAAGACTTTGTCCGCCAATTTGCTCTGTTTGAGTTTCCAGCACAACACATGTTCGCGTCCGCCGCTGCCGACCACCAGTATATTCATCGTATTCTCCATTCGTTAATTGATCGGAGTACAATACAACAACCGGGCGGATTTTTCAAGCCCTCAAAGCGCGTTCGTCGCCGGTTGCCTGTGTCCTGTTCGTGTCTGTTTCAATAAAAAATAGATTTTTTGCGTTTTTATACCCTGCCCCCTATTGACAAGGACCAGGAAACACAGTATAATAATGATGTTAATATGTCATTAACTACAAAGTTCAACCAAATCTGGCAAATTCGAAGAGGAAAAAACGTGCGCGGCGGAAACAAAAGCCTGAACCTGTATAAGATGCTTTCCGAACAGATCAAGTCGGGACGGCTGACGTGTGGAGACAAGCTCCCCCAGGAAAGCGAAATGGCGCTTCAATACGGAGTCAGCCAGGGCACAATCCGCAAAGCCATGCAGATGCTCCGCGAGGACGGGATGGTGGAACGCACCCGCAAAAAAGGAACGTTTATCACCGAGCAGAAAACCCCGACGCCGATCACGATCCTGTTGCCATGCCCGAATTATTTGAGTATCCAGGCTCCGTCTGTCAGCAGCCAGACATTGCTCGATATCCTGGACGGCGCCATGAGCGCCGCCGCCAGGCACGGGGTTCGCGTGGAAACCGTTCCGGCCAGCACCGACAATACCGAGCCGGAAACCATTGACTGGCAGAACCTTGATTTTATTTCCAGCGAAAGCCGGGTCATTATTTACGGGCTCTGGTACCGTAAACTTTTCCCTTTTCTCCGGGAACGGCGTTGCCGGGTGGCGCTCTGCCACAGCATGGCCCGTCCGGAAATCCTTACCGCGATTCAGGGATACGGCTGGAACCTGTTCGCATTGAACAACTATTCCGGCGGATTCCGCGCGGTGGAATACATGATCGCCCGGGGCTGCCGCCGGATTGCGATGTTTTGCATGAACCTTGATGAACCGGGCCATCCTCTGGTTCAGGGTTATCAGGATGCGCTTCGCAAACACGGACTGCCGCTGGACCGCAACCTGATGTTCCACGACGTACAGGAAGCCGCCGGCATCCAGCGCCAATCCGGTTTCGACGGGCTATTGATGGACAACCAGAATTTCTTTACCGGTAATTCAAAGAAATTCACCGAGCTCCTTGGAATCTGTCCCGACACACTCGTGGTATTCCGCCACAGCCAGGGGACCGGGGGACTTGAATTCAACGGCGCCGCCATGCGATTCAATTTTGCCCGCATCGGCGGGGAAATGGTCGATACCCTGCTGACCGGCGTCACCGGACAAAATTTCGTCTGTGAACCGGAAATGGAAATTCACCAGCCTTGTCGACAAGTAAAACAACAGAATTATAACCCTGAAATCATATTGAACATTTAGGAGGAATCAACATGTCTGGAAAATCGGAAAAAATGAGGGGCTTATTTTTTACACTCATAGAACTTCTCGTAGTGATAGCGATTATAGCCATACTGGCGGCGATGCTGCTGCCCGCCCTGAATAAAGCCCGGGAAAAAGCTCACGCCGTTTCCTGCGCCAGCAACCTCAAACAAATCGGCATCGGTCAAGCCGGTTACTGCGACGCCTATGACGGCTGGATTCTCAACGGCGATATGTTGGGATTGCCCCAGTGGACGTATTGGATAGGGCGCATTTATCCCTTCATGTACGGACGCGCCGCCCTCTATATCGCCATGACGGACGCAAGAGCGCCGAAGGAATTCGCCGGTTTCATCTGTCCCAGTGAGAAAATCGGCTTCGGAGCTTACGCCAACAACCTGTTTTCTTATACCCATTACGGCATTAACACCTATCTGACCGGCAACAGTACGAGTTCGGATGTAAAATTCGGGCATCTGCGAAAAACTTCCGCCGTCAAAAAACCAACCGAAACCATCCATACCACCGACAGCGACAAGAAAAACACTTACGCCAATCAATATCCGAGTTATCTGGCATACCGTCATGACCAGCGGGCAAATGTCCTTTTCTTCGACGGACATGTAAGCCCCGGAACATATGTGGAAATGAATAATATGAGTAATTCCGGCGCATTCACCCGCGGATTCGACGTTAACGACAAATTGAGTTTCTGAATATGAAAAAAATCCTGTTTCTGACAACCCTGATGGCCGGTATTTTCGTTCATGCCCAAATGGTCTGGGAGTGCGATTTCGGCAAAACCGGCCTCCAGGAGTGGAAAATCCGAACGCTTCTTCACGATGTGATCGAGGGGCGTCTCCGGGTCAAGGTCGCTTCCGACGCTCCCGGCAATTACGGCAGTTTTTACCGTTATGTCCCCTCCGGCGGCCCTGACTGTTACCTCCAGGTGCGGATGGGCGGCCTGGAAAACAGCGCCGCCGCGCCGCGTGTCGCCAACGTCAGCGGTGGCGGCAAAGGATTCGGCATCCTGCTCCCCGGCTGGAACACCTTCAGTATGAAAGACGTGAGCCGAAAAACCTTCGCCCTTTCGTTCGCCCAGAACGGCAGTCGCGGCAAAGCCGGGGCATGGGTCGATTATATTTCCGCGCGAATCGTCAAAATCCCGCAGAACGGTCTGACCGTCACCCTGACCGGCGGCGACGGCGTCGCCGGAGCCGGCGACAAACTCCTCTTCCGTTATTACGCCGCCGATACCTTGACGGACGAAACGCTGGAAGCCGCCTGCTTCATCGCTCCCCAATTCGTCGATTACCGTTTCAGCAAAAACCCGGTCATCCAATTGAAGCGCACCGACGGTAATATTTACGAGGCGCAAATCGAAATCACCGCCGATGCCCTGACGTATAAGAGCGATCCGAAAACACCGTTGATGGCGATGGTGAAAACCGGCCAGGAAGCCAGTTTTTTCACGCTGCCGTTCGAGGTGGATGTAAAGACGGCAAACGCGGTCCCGAAAGCCTTGACCGCCGCCGCCGACCCGCAGGTGCGCCGTGACCGTCAACAGTGGTTTGACCGCGTCGCCGGAATCAACCTGGCGCAGGGCAAGGCCGTTCGCATGAACCCGCCCCCGGACTACCGCCTGACCACAAACGACGCCGATCCCGCGGACCTGACCGACGGCAAGCTGACCGTCCGCACCGACGATAAAATATGGTTCGACAAAAACGCGGTGGGCTGGTATCTCGGCAACGGAGAAGCCTACCTCCAGCTTGACCTCGGCAATGAACAGCCGCTGGACCGCCTGGTCATCCGCTGCCTCGGCGGGACTTCGGGCAATTTCAAGTTCCCGAAGCAGTTCGACCTGTACGTGTCAAAGGACGGCAACACCTGGTTCAATGCCGCGTCGATGCAGAAACTCATGCCGTGCGAAAGCGCCCAGAGTGACTTTAAAAAATATTATTATTTGGATGAGACGGCTCCTCAATATGCGACCCGGATGTATCCTTTTGAGTTCGATATCCAGGCCGATGCCCGTTATGTCCTGCTGAAAATCACCGGCGAGACCGGTTCCATCTTCAGCGACGAGCTGACGGTCATTAAAGCGGAAAAACATCCGGCGGCATTCAACCGTCCCTATGAAAACCCCGGCGTAGCCATTCCGCTGGACGGGGTCGCCATTCGTCCGCGGGTTTCCGAACTGGCGGTAATCCGGGATCTGCCCGCCCCCCAGCAATTCGTCATCGAAGACATGCGGGACAAGGCGGAAAAGGGGAAGCCGGTCTCGTTGATACTGGACTTGCCCGCTCCCCTGAAACTGCTCTCGCCCGAAGCGAAAACGGAACCGGTGGAAATTAATGGGCTCAAATACCAGCGCCTTGAATTTCCGCTCAAATACAACAAAAATACAGGGCGGTTCATCAGTCCGACGCTGTTCCTGGGCGCCGGCGACGGCAAAGTATCCGTACCCGCCCGCATCTATGCGCGCTGCGAAGGGCAGGATCAGTTCAAAACGGAATTGCCGGTGAAAATCGTCGAACTCCCCCCGATCAAGCCGTTCGAGCGCCTCCATGTCAGTTTGTCATGGATGGGTGAGCGGAATGGCATGGATTGGCCGGACTTTTTCGCAAACTGGCGCAGACTGGGATTCAACACCGTCAGCAGTTTTCCGCGCTTCTGGAAAGCAGGAAGCGACGGACCGAACAAGGAATATCTGGACGCCGCCCGCAAAGCCGGGTTCAAAATCATCATGAATGACTCCGCGTTCCATGAAATGATGCGCGGGCACAAGGCCGACAGTGAAATCTTCTGCCAAATTCCGGGTGAAACCAATAAAATTCTCTGCCCCAGCTATCGCGGTCCGTACTATGAGAAGGAAATGGAGCGGGTAACCCGTTGCGTCCGCGAAGGAAAACCCGATTATGTCTTTTACGACATCGAATGCTGGCATCACGCGGCGGCGGGGGCCTCCAAATGCACCCGCTGTCAGGAAGCGTTGCGGAAATCCGGCAAATCCATGAATGAATTCCTGTTCGACTGCGGTACCGAAACCATGCGTGACCTTGACGCCGCGGTCAAAGCCGGGGCGAAGCAGGCGGGGATTCCGGTTCCCGTACAGGGCTCCTACAACCGCCATGCGCTGAAGCCGTTGTACGGGATCGAGGATTTTCATCGGATTTATCCGGCGTATATCAACATGGCCCAGCCCAGTTTGTACGTGGCGGGCCGCGCCGGAGACGTGCAGGACTGCATTCGCGGCAACCACAAACTGCTGAAGAATAAACAGATCATCCCGTGGCTGAGCGCCGGAACTTACGGTGAATTCGAATCGTACAAGCTCGAACAAATGGTTCTTGAGGCTTTGTTGAACGGCGCGCAGGGCGTGACTTATTACGCCTACGGCGACTTCACCGATTCGCCGCTCGATTTCTACTATCACGCCAAAGCGCTGGCGCAAATTCGCCCCTATGAGAACCTGATCGCCGACGGCGAAATCCTGGAACCGACCGGCACGAATAAGGAAATGCGCTATTCCGGGGTTCGGAAAGGCGGCGAAATGCTGCTGCTGGTCGGGAATTACGTCAATGCTCCGGAAAAAACAACCGTCCGCCTTCCATTTACCAAAGTAACCGGCATTAAAGACTTACGCTCCGGCAAAGAGGTGAGCGGCGCTCCCGAATTTACGTTCGAAGTGCCGAAAAGCGACATTCGGCTGTTTTATATTACCGGTCAATAGCGACGGGAGACGATACGCGGATGTCGAATATCAGCGAAAAGGCGGCGGCAGCCGCGGGCGTCTGGCGGTAGCCGATGCTGAGCCGGGGTGGAGAGGAGGATGCGGATTTTTGGGACGGCAAAAGGATTTCGGGCGGGGTGAACGAGGAATTTGCGGAAACATCCTTGACCGTGAGTTTGCCGTCGGACAGGGCAAGGGTTCCGGTCAGGTCTTTCAGGAAATGGATGCCGATGATTTCGCTTTCCTCGCGCTCGACTACAATACACCGAAGCCGGAAACCCGCTTCACTGCAAAGCGTGCCGTCCAAACCATTGCCGATCGACAGCAGATAATAAAGTTCATAGGTGAAAATGCCGCCGGTACGTTGCCCCGCCGGAATTTTACCGGAAAACGTACCTGCATAAAAACCCCGGTATCCGGCGGCGGCGACGAACGGAAGCGGTTCCGATTCGGCTGAAATCCCCAGCAGTTTCAATTGGGTTGTCCGGGGGGCGGACTGCATACAGCCGCCGCCCAGGAGCAGGCCCAGGATTGCCGGAAGAATCAGCCGGAACCGCATATCAGCCTCCAGTTATTTCCAGACGAGGACGCTGGGATCGTAGCCCTCGGGTGCTTCGTAACCGAGGAGTTCGACCGTTGTTGCGCCAAGGGAACTGATGCCGAGGCCGTGACGCAGGACCGGTTCGTATTCCCCTTTGCATTCGGGGTCGTAGACGATGCACGGGACCGGGTTCAGCGAATGACTGGTCTTGCGGGCGATTTCGCCGTTTTGGTCATATTTGACCGCGCCGGTTTTGTCGTGTTCATACATGTCGTCGGCGTTGCCGTGGTCGGCGGAAATGACGAGGACGCCGCCCGCTTTGCGGATTGCTTTGGCCACCCGTTCCACGCTGAGGTCCACCGCGCCCATCGCCACGATGACCGCCGCGTAAACGCCGGTATGGCCGACCATGTCGCCGTTGGGCAGGTTCAGGCGGATGTAATCGTATTTGCCGGAGGCGATGGCGTCGCAGACGCAGTCGGTGATTTCGGCGGATTTCATCCACGGACGCTGTTCGAACGGGATGATGTCGGATTTGATTTCCACGTAGTCTTCGAGCTTTTCATTGAATTTGTCGGCGCGGTTGCCGTTGTAGAAATAAGTGACATGCCCGAATTTCTGGGTTTCACTGACGGCGAGCTGTTTGGCGCCGGAAGCGCAAAGGTATTCGCCGACGGTGCGGTCGATAGCGGGAGGATTGACCAGGAATTGTTTCGGCACATGGAGGTCGCCGTCATATTCCATCATGCCGGCGTATTCGACTTTCGGGCGGCGGCCGCGATCGAATTTGTCGAAATTGTCTTCTTCGAAAGCGTTGGTGATTTCCTGGGCGCGGTCGCCGCGGAAGTTGAAGAAGATCACCGAATCATTGTCTTCGACGGGGCCGACCGGGTTCCGGCCGTCGTCGGAAATGACGAAGGGGGGGAGATCCTGGTCGATCGCGCCGGTTTTTTCGCGCAGTTTGATGATGGCTTCTTCAGCGGTTTTGAAATAGTCGCCCTTGCCGTGGACGTGGATTTCCCAGCCTTTGCGGACCATGTCCCAGTTCGCGCCGTAACGGTCCATGGTGATGACCATGCGGCCGCCGCCGGAGGCGATGCGGAAGTCGACGCCGTCCTTGTTCAGTCCGGCGAGGAATTCTTCGAACGGGCGGACGTAATCAAGCGCGGAGGTTTCCGGCACGTCGCGGCCGTCGAGCAGGATATGGACGCGGATTTTCTTCACGCCCTCGGCCTTGGCTTCCATGATCATGGCGCGGAGGTGGGAGATGTTGCTGTGGACGTTGCCGTCGGAGAAAAGGCCGAGAAAATGCAGCGTGGACTGGTGCGCATTCACGTTGGCGATAAGTTTTTTCCAGGTATCGCCGGTGAAAATCGCCTTGCCGGTGACGGCGTCGTCAACGAGTTTCGCACCCTGGGCGAAAACGCGGCCGCAGCCGATGGCGTTATGCCCGACTTCGCTGTTGCCCATGTCGGCGTCGGAGGGCATGCCGACGGCGGTGCCGTGGGCTTTCAAACTGGTGGAGGGACAGGTTTTGAGCAAGCCGTCGAGCTCGGGAGTGTAGGCGTTCAGGAACGCATCGCCCTCAGCGTATTTGCCGAAACCGACCCCGTCCATGATCATTAATACGACAGGACCGCGGCGGCCCTGGAATTTTGGATTTTTCTTCAAACTGTTTAACATGTAATTCATCCTTATGGGTTATTTGGCAAATCCGTCAACTGCGATGGCCGTCTTCGCGATTGGTCAGAATACCGCGCTTGGAGTTTTCGGCGAATTCGAGGAATTCGAGCACTTCCGGGATTTGCGGCAGATCGGAACGGCATTTTTCATAGGCTTTGGTCAGGTTCAGGCCGCTGCGGAAAACGATTTTGTAGAGGTCCTGGATCACCCGGATCGTCGCCACGGAGAATCCGGCGCGGCGCAGTCCGACCACGTTCACCATTTTGACTCCGCCGTTGCGCCCTTCGGCCATCATGAACGGGGGAATGTCTTTGGAGAAAACCGAACCGCCGCTGATGATCGCCAGCCGTCCGACCCGGCAGAACTGGTGCACGGCGCAAAGTCCGGAAATGAAAGCGCGTTCGCCGACTTCCACATATCCGGCCAGTACGGAACCGCAGACCAGGATGGCGCCGTCGTGAACGATACAGTTATGGGCGGCATGAGCATTCGCCATCATGAATACGCCATTGCCGATGACGGTTTCGGTGCCGTCCTTGGTACCGGCGTTGATGGTGACATTTTCACGAAAGATACATTTATTGCCGATGCGGACACTGCATTTGCCGCCGGCGAAAGCATAATCCTCGGCGTTGGTGCCGATGGAGGCGAAGGGATAAATCGTGTTTCCTTCACCAATCGTGGTATAGCCGGAAACATGACATTGGGCGATCAGCCTGGTGCCGGCGCCGATTTTTACATCGGGTCCGACATAGCACATTGGTCCCACTTCGACATCATCGGCAAGTTGAGCTTTCGGATCAACCACGGCGGTAGGGTGAATTTTAGCCATTTATGCACAATCCTCGTATTCAGTTCAGATTCAATTGAATCAGCGTATAATATAGCAGTAAATCGCCGAAAAACAACTATTTTTTAATGATTTCAGCGGTCTTCGCCGGGGGCAGCTTCCTTGCGGTAAATCATATCCGGGGCACCGGACACGATTCCGCGCTTGGTCGATTTGACAAATTCAACGAAGCGTTCCACTTCCGGCGTCATGCCGTTTTTGGCAATCTCGGCGATGGCGGTCAACGAGTTGTAACCGTAGAAGAAATAATTTTTGACGGCGTTGCGGATGGCGGCGCGGCGCTCCGGTTCAAGACCGGCCCGGCGCAGGCCGATTGTGTTCGGCCCCGCGATGTGACCGCTTTCGGATACCAGGCAGTACGGAGGCACGTCCTGCACGATGATCGCGCGCGCTCCCAGCATTGCCAGACTGCCGATCCGGCAGAACTGGTGAATCAGGATGTAACCGCTCAGCACCGCGTAGTCGCCGATCACCACATGCCCGGAAACCGCCGTCATGTTGGCGATGGTGACATGACTGCCGATCTGCACGTCATGGGCGATATGGACAAACGCCATCAGCAGGGCATGGTCGCCTACCACGGTTTTTTGTGCGGCGAAAGGGGAGCGGTGGATCGTCACATATTCACGGATTACGCAATTATTGCCGATTTCGGTGTAGGAAACGATGTTCGGATCGCAACGGTGGTCTTGCGGGGGCATGCCGATCAGGGCGCCGTAATAAACCCGGGTGCCGCTGCCGATCGTCGTATAATGATCAATCTTTACGTGAGCGTCAATATAGCAGTTGTCGCCGATTACCACGTCGGATTCGATAACGGCGAACGGTCCGATTTCTACGTTTTGTCCGATTTTCGCCTGGGGCGAAACAACTGCCATGGGATGGATTTTCATACTGCTGTTCTTCTTTGCGTTGTAGATTAGTGGCGGCAAACCACGGTCGCGATGCCGGTATCGCCGGAGAGTACTTTGTCGAGGCTTTCCGGGTCGGAAAAATTAAAGACGATAATCGGCAGATCATTGTCACTGCACATCGAAAACGCCGTCGAATCCATGACTTTCAGATGACGGCTCAGGGCTTCTTCGTAAGAAATCGTCTGGAAACGGGTGGCGGTGGGGTCTTTGAACGGGTCGGCGGTGTAAATGCCGTCCACTTTGGTGGCTTTCAATACCGCCTGGCAATTGGTTTCGAGGGCGCGCAATGCGGCGGTGGTGTCGGTGGTGAAGAACGGGCATCCGGTGCCGCCGGCGAAAATGACGACTTTGCCGGATTCCAGGGCCCGGAGCGCGGCGTCGCGGTTATAACGGTCGGCCACCGGTTCCATCGGGATCGAGGTTTGAACGATGGTGGATATGCCGGCATTTTCCAGCGCGTCTTTCATGCAGATGGCGTTCATCACGGTGGCGAGCATGCCCATGTAGTCGGCGCTGACGCGGTCCATGCCGGTGCCGTTGACGCCGCGCCAGAGGTTGCCGGCGCCGAACACCAGTACGAGCTCCACCCCGCTGTCCACGACCGGGCGGATTCGTTCGACCAAACGGTTGACGGCCTCCGGATCGTACCCGCTGCCGGAGTTTCCCTTCAATGCTTCACCGCTGATTTTGATTAAAACTCGTTTGTACTTGTGTTCCATCTGCCTGTGACTCCGCTTTTCTTTTTTTTACTGATCATTATTTTTAATAAAATACACCATTCCGCGGCTAAAACCAACCTTGTTTGCTATTATTTTTCAGTTAATATAGAAGGTGGCATGTGGAATTTCCGGAAAATGGAGTATATTATAATTTGAAAACCTCAATAATTTATCTATTATCATAATGGAGTTTATCAACAATATGTCTGAAACGCGCAAAGTCAAAGTCGGAGTCGTCGGCGTCGGCGTGCTCGGCCGCCATCATGCCAGGCTGTACAAGGCCAGTGAGAATGCCGAAGTCATCGGAATTTACGATGTTTCCGACGAATGCGCCCGCCGGGTCGGCGAGGAATTCGGCTTGAAGGTCTTTCCGACCCCGGAGGCCCTGGCCGCCGAATGCGAAGCCCTCAGTATCGCCGTCCCCGCCACCAAGCATCACGACATCGGCATGCCGCTGCTCCGCATGAACAAACATATCCTGATGGAAAAACCGCTGTGCGTCACCGTGGAAGAAGGCGCCGATATCGTCAATGAAGCCAAAAAACGCGGCCTCGTCCTTGGCGTCGGCCATGTGGAACGCTTCAATCCCGCGATGGACTACCTGGAAAAACGCCAGGCCAAAACCCGTTTCATCGAAGCCCACCGCCTCAGCCAATATCCGCCTGCGCGCCCCGGACAGCACCGCCGCGGCACCGAAGTGAGCGTCGTGCTTGATTTGATGATTCACGACCTGGACCTGATCCTGACCATGATCAACAGCGACATTGAACGCATCGACGCCATCGGTATTCCGATTCTCAGCAAGACCGAGGACCTCGTCAGCGTCCGGATCAAGTTCACCAACGGCAGTGCCGCCAATATTACGGCCAGCCGGGTCAGCACCGAGCCGATGCGCCGTTTCCGTGTTTTCCAGGATGACGCTTATATTTCGATGGACTACGGCAACCACTCCGGCATGGTATTCCGCAAAAACCGCGTCGGCCTGGCCAAAAAAGCCATCAGCCTGAATGAGAAAAACGCCCTCGCCGATGAACTCGAAGACTTCCTCGCCGCCGTTCGCCAGACCATCGACACCGGTACGCTGGTGGAACCGAAGGTTTCCGGCGAACAGGGCCTGCGCGCCCTCGAGCTGGCCGTGGAAATAACCAATCAGATCCATGCGTATAACGACAAATACGGCTTCCAGTTTGCGTGAGGCCGCGCCGGCGAAAATCAACCTTCAACTGAAGGTTACCGCGCGCCGTCCCGACGGCTACCACGAGCTCCAGATCAGCTTCCTGCCGCTGCTGGAATTGTGCGATGAGATTGAACTGGAGTTCAAGCCGGACCAGCTCCGGGTGCGGTGTGCCGGGAGCGGTGTGCCGCAGGATGGCGACAATATTTGCGGCAGGGCGGCTTGTGCATATCTTCTGGCCGCCAGGATTCCCTGCGAATGGATTTTCACCATTCATAAAAAAATTCCGGTGGCGGCCGGGCTCGGCGGCGGCAGCAGCGACGCGGCCGCTGTCCTGCGGATGTTGAACCGCCATTACCAGGCCTTGAGCGAAGAGAAATTATTCGAACTGGCGGCCGGGCTCGGCGCCGATGTGCCGTTTTTCCTGAATCCGCGTCCCGCGTCCGCGACCGGCGTCGGCGAGAAACTGGTCCCCCTCGACTTCAAATTGCCGGAACTTCCGCTGCTGCTTGTCAACCCCGCGTTTCCGGTCAGCGCCGCCTGGGCCTACCGACATCTCGATCCGGTCCTGATCGGCCCCGGCAAACCGTTGCACGGGGGATCGCTCGACGAGATCGCCGCGCAGGTGCGAAATGACCTCGAATTTGCTGTTATTGAGAAATTTCCGCTTCTGCGGATGATTCGCCGGACCATGTTTGAACAGGGCGCGGCGGCGGCCTGCGTGAGCGGCAGTGGTCCTACCATGTTTGCGTTGTGCCGCGATGCGGATCATTTGAACCGGATGCACCGGCATTTCGCATCGGCGTTTCCGGCGTGCCGGCTTTTTCCGCTGATTTTCTCCGAATAAACGACTTGACTTATTCTCAATAGGCTGTAACTTAACTGTTGTATCAATAACAGTTGCAGGAATTTTATGGCTAAAATGACCAAAATAAACGTCAGCGGTCTGCGCAAGAAACCGACCGTAAATGACAATCCTATGACGATTTCGCAGGCTTATATGCGGAATATTATTGATTTTTCACTGCTGTCGCAGGAGGAAGAAACTCAATTGGCCGGGGAAATCAGGTCCGACGATCCCCATATCCACGAGGAAGCCAAGGCCAAACTGATCAAAGCCAACCTGCGTCTGGTTGTCAAGCTGGCCAGTGAATTCATCAATCGCGGCGTAGCCAAACACGACCTGATCGCCGAGGGCAATATCGGATTGATGATCGCCGCCGAAAAGTTCGACCCGGCCAAAGGGGCGAAATTCTCCACCTACAGCACCTGGTGGATCAAACAGTACATGCGCCGGGCCATCGCCGCTCAAAGCCGGACGATCCGCATTCCCGCCCAGTCCATCGACAAAATTGTCCGGATTCAGCGTGCGCAGAAGGAATTCCTGCAGACGCACGACCGCCAGCCCACCGACGATGAAATCGCCGAAATCGTGGACCTGAACCCGAAAACCGTTTCCGAACTGCGCCGGGTCAACCTGAGCACTTCTTCGCTGAATGAACTGATCAAAGAGGGCGAAACCGATGAAATCGGCAGCCTGATCGCCGATACCCAGGCCAATGTGCCCGACAATATGCTCGGTCACGCCGAGTCCATGGCCAGTCTGCACGAAATGATCGGCCGTCTTTCTCCGCGCGAACGCGAAATCCTGAATATGCGTTATGGGCTCGAAGGTGGTAAAATCCTGACGCTCGAAGAAGTCGGTGAAGCCGTCGGATGCACCCGCGAGCGCGTCCGCCAGATTCAGAACAAGGCCATCCGCAAGCTCCAGAAAATGCATCAGGAGCTCAACGGACAGCTTTTTGACGAAGAAAAGAAGTAATTCGCTCCCCGCATGATATTTTACCCGGATAATACATTGGTCATGGCCCCGTTGTCGGGTTACACCGACCTGCCGTACCGCCGTTCACTGCGCCGCCACGGGTGCCGTTATGCTTTTACCGAAATGATCGACGCGGGCTCGCTGGCTTACCAGAATCCGAACGCGCCGCAGATGCTGACACGCGGCGCGGACGAGCCCTGGCTCGGCGTCCAGCTTGTCGGAGCCGATGAAGCCATGCTCCTGAAATCCGTCGAAGTCCTCAATTCTTATGATTTCGATCTTCTTGATTTCAACCTCGGTTGCCCGGTCCCGAAAGTCGCTAAAAAAGGAGCCGGAGCCGTCCTCGGGCGCAATACCGACGAGGCCGCCCGCCTGCTTGAACTGCTGGTCCGCCATTCCCGTTTCCCCGTCACCGCCAAAACCCGTATCGTCAGCGAGGACGATCCCGCTCCGACGGTGAAACTTGCCAAGGCCCTTGAAAACGCCGGTGCGCAAACGCTGACCATTCACGGGCGGATCAAGGAACGAATCTATTCCGGCCCGGTGTTTCACGAAATCATCGCCGCGGTACGCGAAAACGTGAAAATTCCGGTCGTGGTCAACGGCGGCGTCACCGACCGGGCCTCCTGGGAAAATGCGCTCCGCGCGAGCGGTTGCACCGTTGCCATGGCGGCCCGGGGAGCCATGGGCAACCCGTGGCTGTTCGAGGAAGTCCGCAACCCCGATTACCAGCCTCCGACAACAGATGAGCTGGCCGAGGAAATCGCCGTGCACATCGGCGACATGATCACCTTTTACGGGGAAGAATCAGGTTGCAAGATCGCCCGCAAAATCTTCCTCGACTACCTGCGCGGACGCGGTTATCCGGGCGCGCTCCGCAACCGGGTTTCTTTCCTGAAAAATCGGGCGGACCTGAACGAAATCCTCGAAACCGTCCGGCGGCGTTGAAACTCTCCCTTTTGGGGACGGAGAATCAATAGGAGGGGTATTGCGCGCTCCAGCCGGGTTCGGTGCCGTGCCGTCCGTCACAGAACGGTTTGTTCTCCGAACGGCCGCAACGGCAAAGCGTTTGTTTCATGCGGACCTCGTAGGTTTGTCCATCTTCGTTTTCCACGCGAATGCCGCCGAGAACCCAGAGCGGGCCGCTGATCCGCATTTTCAAGTCTTCGATCAGGCCGATGCCGGGCGGCAGTTTGTTCTCCATGACGTTACCCTGTTTATCGAGGATAATCAGCCTGCCGGACGGGCACAGATTGGCTTCGCGGATGGCCATGTTTGCCGCATGGGGGTCGTTCGTCTGTACCAGGTTCCAGACGCGGCCTCCGGCCTCGCAGAAACGTGCGAGCACGCAGAACTTCCGGTTATCCAGCAGGGTAAGTGCGGGACCCTCTGTTACCTCGGCGCCCTCCGAAAAACCGTTCAATCCCGCCGTTTCGGCGCCGTCGAAGCAAGGTTCTTCCGCGTGTTGCCCATCGCAGAACGGTGCTTTTCCCGTACGACCGCAGCGGCAGAGGCAGAGGGGCACCGTGCTTCCCGGTTTGATTTCAAACGTCTTGCCGTTCGCATATTCCACGGAGATTCCTTCCCAATCCGCCAGAATAAACTTCTGGACAACCTTTTCAATGCCGAAAACCATGTACGGCCCATCTTTTTTGACTTTGATGTAAGGTTTACACTCTGTCATTTTCCTCATTCCTCCTCCAAATTCTGGTGATTTCTGTTCTACTAACGCAAGTTCCTCTATTTTTACTATAACATCGGCTGAATGCTAAATCAAACATCCGCCGGCGGTTGAAAACCATTCCTTTAGACGTATTTTGAGCGGAGAATGTATTATCGTAGCAGGAAAGTTTCCGGTGAAAGATAATTTCGATTTGAATTTCACGCCGGGCGGTATTACATTGACACGTTGTATTGTAAGGATTTTATTATGTTCACTGGACTTATCGAAATTACCGGCACCCTGAAAGAGCGCAAGATGTCCGGCGGCAGCGGCAAACTGGTGCTGATTCCCCGGAAAGCATTCAGCGGCGAACTCCGTAACGGCGACAGTATCGCCTGCAACGGCTGTTGCCTGACGTTGGAGCGGGTTCTCGGCGACGGCTCATTTGAATTTCATGTCATGGAGGAAACGCTCCGCCGTACCAATCTCGGGAGTCTGCCGCTCGGCGCCGCGATCAACATGGAGCGTTCCATGCAGGCGAATGCGCGGTTCGACGGGCATATTGTCACCGGACACGTCGATTGCGTCGGGCGATTTCTCGGCACCCGCAAAAACGGCGCCGACATCGAGGCGTGGATCGAAATACCCGATGCGCTGAAGCCGTACCTGATCAGCAAAGGGTGCGTCGCCATCGACGGGATATCACTGACTCCGGTGGAAGTGACCGCCGACAGTTTTAGCGTCCATCTCATTCCCCTGACGATGGGGGAAACGGCCCTGACCGAGCGCAAAACCGGCGATCAAATCAATCTGGAAAGCGATCTGCTGGCGAAATATGTGCGTCACCAGTTAAGCCTGATGGGCTACGGCGACCGTACCGGAATCACCATGGATACATTGTCGAAAGCGGGCTGGTGAGGCGGTTATGGCTGATAAATTCGGTATCAGTTTACTTCATATGCCTCCGGATCATCCATTGCCGCAACTGGGGGCGTTCGACGCGGTTGAACTGCCGGGAAGCCTCCTGAATCCGGCGCTGGCGGTCGACAAACTGCCGCCGTTGTTTTTCTTCAACGGCCTGATGCCGAGCGAACTGACCCGGGATATCGCCATTCATCCGGATCGTCTGAAAACCTATTTTCTCCAGCAAATGGCGATATTGCTGGAAACAGCGGGGCGGCTTGGCTCGGCGGGCGTGGTCGTCGATTTCGGACTGGAGAGCTGTTTCCACGATCCGTTCCGCCGTCGCGAAAACGCTGCGCTGATTCGGCGGCTGACTGCCGACCTGCTGCGTACCGGCCAGAAATTATTGTTGCCGGTCCGGGTGCCTTTTCTGCCGGAAGCGGGCGAATCCTCGGAGCCTTACCTGTCGTTTCTGAACGAGTTGATGTGTCCGAACATCGGTTTTGTGGTGGATGTGCATCCGCACGAGCTGGCCGGACGCGAATTGGACCTGGCGGAAATACTGCATTGGCTTCGTTTCGATGTCCAACTGGTGCATTTCATTTACGAACCTGAAACCGGCAACCGCCTGGTGGCGAAACTGCTCAGCCCTTGGGTGGAATTGGGGCATGGATTTGATCGGGAATTGCCGTTCCTGGTGTTGCCGCTGATGTCGCGCGGCGAAACCGTCGAGAACGAATTGCCGATTTTAAAAGATTTATTTTCAACATTCAATACAGGAGGAATCTGACCATGTTGAAGCTGGGAGTCAATGTCGATCATGTCGCAACGGTCCGGCAGGCGCGCCTTGCCCAATACCCGAACCCGGCGGAAGCCGCCAGAATTTGCGAAAAAGCCGGCGCGTGGGGTATTACCGCGCACCTCCGCGAAGACCGCCGCCACGTGAATGACCGCGATATCG
>CALABZ010000141.1 GCA_937888615.1 uncultured Lentisphaeria bacterium
CATGGCATTTTGAGGACGGGGAATGTTGGAGTCGATCACGGTAAGCAGGCACGGAGTCGGGGCTTCGAGCACTTCATAGCCGCCTTCGATGGCGCGTTTGGCGCGGATTTTGCCGGCGTCCAGCTTGATCACGTCTTCGACGTAGCAGATCTGGGGCAGGGCGAGTTTTTCCGCGAGCTGGGGACCGACCTGGGCGGTGTCGCCGTCGATGGCCTGGCGTCCGCAGAGGATCAGGTCGAACTTGCCGTATTTCTTTGCGGCGCAGCTCAGGGCATAACTGGTAGCCAAGGTATCGGCTCCCGCGAATGCGCGGTCGGTCAGGAGAAAGGCTCCGTCAGCGCCGCGGTACATGGCATTGCGCAGGACTTCGGCGGCGTTGGGCGGGCCCATGGTGCCGACGATGACTTTGGCGTTGTAGCGATCTTTCAGTTGCAGAGCCAGTTCCAAAGCATTTAAATCTTCGGGATTGAAGATCGCCGGCAGTGCAGCGCGATTGACAGTCCCCTCGGGGGTCATCGCCTCGCCGGAAATGTTTTGGGTATCCGGAACCTGTTTTACGAACACGATAACGGTGTAACTCACAGTCATAGACTCCCTTGATTAATGGTTATGGTTGTTAAAATTGTGACAATAAACATTTCGCTAATATAACCTGTCAAAAGCAAATTTACAGTCGGAAATCAGAAAAATCATGATTTTTCCTCGGCTAAGCCGCGCCTTGTACGGGAATTAAGGCGTTTCCGGCGGGGCGGGGACGGCGATTTCCCACATATACTGCCAGATGTTCCTCAGCAGGGTCGAGAGTTCATGGCTTTCGATGATCATGGCGTAACTCTCTTTCAGCGCCGAAATGACCGCGACGTTGTGGTCATAAATGTAAAGTCCCGCCACGTCTTCGAAAATCGGCTTTGGCAGATAGCGGACGCGCCGCAGGTGCTGAGCGCCGGACTGCATGTAGTCGAGTTCGTCCTCCAGTCCGTGGATACGGATTGCGTTTGACCAGACGCTCCGGGCCAGGCGTTTGCGGTAATAGTCGGTCAGGTGCTCTTCACTGGAGTTCAACAGCATCTCGCGCACGCCGCCGAAATAAAAATATTCTTTGCTTTTGACTTCAAGAAGTTCGTTGTCAACGATTTCGAGCCCTTCGCTGCCGGTGTACACGCGGACACGGGGACGGCGCGTCCCGCTCTGATACAGGGCTTGCAGGTCGGGGAACAAGGCGTCGAGGGTTCGCTGTCGTTCATTTTCGAGGGACTTGAGCTGTACCGGGTCTTCGGCGGAGAATACCTTGCGTCCGCCGACGACCGACTCGGAAATCAGCCGTTTTTCCTTCAGGATATCCAGCACGTCATAAACGGTGGGGTGTTTGAAGCGGGTGAATTTGGCGATTTCGATTGCGCCGGCTGAGCCCATCTGCAGGAGCGCGAGATACACTTTGGCCTGACGCCCGTTCAGGCCGAGGGTTTCGAGCTGGGTGATGATGTTCACGGGGTTTTCCTTGTTAATGTCCCGCATTGGGGTTCATGTCGTAATATCCCGACATCTTTTATTTATCGATTCCGGGTTGATTTATTGCTCATTTGAAAATATACTATAGCTATTCATCGATTTCAACCGACATTTGTCAGGAAACAGGTAATGAAAAAGACCATCAACTATTTTGAGGTGGCTCCGCTAATCGTGGAAGCCGGAAGCCAAACCACAATCCGCATCCGTCCCCGCTTCAAACATGCCGCATTTCCTCCGCCGGAAGAAATGCGCGTGCGGGTGGTTCCGGCGCTGGGCGCTATGCCGGACGGGCGGCAGGTTGATTTTTCCTGGGGATATGGTGAGGACACGCTGGAACTGATTCGCTGGAAACTTGAGGACGGTACGCTGGAAGTGGCGGCTCATTTCCATGACGAACAGGAACATCTGATCTTTGTCGAGAAGCCGGACGGCACGCCGATACTGGATTTTAATATCTATTCATTGAAGCCGGACCTGTACCGGCTGCGCCCATTCAAGGGGGACTTCCATATTCACACCACCGGTTCGGACGGACAGGAATGCCCGGAATATGTCGCCGCCCGCTACCGCGAGGAGGGATTTGACTTTATCGCCATTACCGACCATCGCCAGTACGGGCCGTCGCTGGCGGCGATCGATTATTGGAAAGCATATCGAACCGGGTTGAAACTTTATCCGGGGGAAGAGGTTCATCCGCCGGATGGCCCGGTGCATATCGTCAACTTCGGCGGTTCGTTCAGTGTCAATGAAATTTTTCGAGAGGACGAGCTGCGGTTTCGGGCGGAGGTCGAGGCGCGGATTCCGGGATTGGGGGCGATCGCGCCGGGAGTCAGCCCGTTCGCGGTGGCCGCCGCCGAATGGACGTTTGACAAAATCCGCGAGGCCGGAGGGCTGGCGGTTTATTGTCACCCCTATTGGGACGTGCGCGGCTGGAATGTGATTTCGGGCGCGCTGGCCGATGAGGTGTTCAAGCGCCGTAAATTCGATGCGTTTGAACTGATCGGCGGCTACTGGAAGCACCAGAGCGACTCGAATCTGTATCAGGTCGTCCGCTGTTACGAGGAATGGGCGAAGCATGGCGCTTTTCCGGTGGTCGGGTTGAGCGACTCGCACGGGACCGACCGCGACGGGCTTTTCGGCTGGTACTATACGCTGGTGTTTGCCGAATCGGATAATCTCCGGGATTTGATTGCCGCGATCCGTGCCGGAAATTCGGTGGCGGTCGACGCTCCGGCGGACGAACGCGCACATTGCATCGGCAATTATCGCCTGGTCCGTTATTCGCAATTTCTGTTGCGCGAATATTTCCCGAAGCATCAGTGGCTATGTCGGGCGGAGGGCGAAATCATGCGCGATATTCTGGGCGGTGAAGCAAAATTAACGGAGACGCTGTCGGCCTTGAGCTCGCGTCCCGCAGAATTCCGGGCGGCGGTTTTCGGGAAGGACGCCGAATGAGTCTGATTGCATTTCTGCTGGTGTCGATATCGGTATTTCTTCATGCCGGTTGGAATTTTCTGAGCAAGCGCAAAGTGCCGTCGCTGGCTTTTTATACAATCGCCAGCATGTCCGCCATGGTGATGTGGCTGCCGGGTTTTATCTGGAGTGATTTTGATTGGACGCTACTGCCGGGGCGGTTCTGGGTGTTGTGGTGTGCCAGTGTCGGTTGTGAATTGCTTTATTTCGCGGGGCTGGCCCATGCGTACCGGCGGGGCGATATTTCGCTGGTTTATCCGTTGGCGCGGGCGCTGCCGGTGCTGTTGACCGCGGCGACGACTATGATATTCGGCCTCGGAAAAACGCCCGGACCGGTGGCTTTAAGCGGAATGGCGGTGCTCAGCGCCGGGTGTCTGCTGATGCCGTTGATGCACTGGAATACGTTCAGTCTCGCCGGTTATCGCGGCGGCGCGTTGAAATTTATCCTGATGGCGGCGGTTGGCACGACCGGTTATACGATCCTCGACAGCATGGCGATTCGGATCGTCCGCGACGTGTATCCGGGGCATGGGATTTCCTGTTCGATCTTCTATCTGTTCCTGCTTGAACTCGGGATCGGTATTTCGATGTTCTGCCTGGTTCTGGCCTCGAACGCGGAACGTGACGAGTACCGCCGGCTTTTCCTGAAGTCAAAAACGCCGGTCATTTCCGGGGTTTTCTCCTCGGTCGCCTACATGCTGATCCTGTTGGCGATGGCTTATGTGACGAATGTCAGCTATGTCCAGGCGTTCCGGCAGATGAGTCTGCCGCTCGGCGTGCTGGCCGGCATCTTTTTTCTGCACGAAAAACCGGGCAGGCCGCGCCTGGCCGGGATCGTGCTGGTGGTGCTGGGGTTGATGATTGTATCGCTGGGGGCGTAAGCTTTCCGTTCAACCGTGTTTGCGGAATTGCGACGGGGTTTTGTCGAAGCGGCGGCTGATGACCTTGGCGAAGTAATTCTGATCGCTGAACCCGGTGGCTTCCGCGATTTCCTTGATCGAATAATTGGTGTCGCGGAGCAGTTTCATCGCTTCCTGAAGCCGGAAACTGATCAGGTATTCGGTCGGCGTAAGACCAAGGCGGCTTCGAATGAGGCGGTTCAGGGTGGAACGGTGAACGTTCATTTCTTTGGCGATTTCGGCGACTCCGGTGGCTGGCTCTTGAAAATGCTCCTCGACCAGTTCACGGAATTGCTCGACGGCCTGATTTTCGGTTGTTTCGGCGTTGAATCGCGAAACGGAAAGAATCTGATAGCAGGTGGCTCCGGCGCGGTATTCGCCGTCGAGGCTGAGGTCGCGCAGTTCGCGTTCGAGGCGCAGAAAAAGTTCCACCGGACAATTTCCGGCGGGGCGCGACCGGCGTTCAAGCCCGAATGCCGCGATCAGGAAATCAAGGTGCGGCCCGTCAAACGTCATCCAATAGTATTCCGAATTATCGGCGAGGGCTTTGATGCAATGGACATCGCCGGGCAGGAAAAAACAGACTTCGTCCGGGCACAGAGTCCAGGCGTCTTCGCCCTGCCGGAATTCCAAGGCTCCTTTTATACCCCAGTACAGTTCGACGAATTCCTTGCGTTGTCCCTGTTCGCCCCAGCCCGTGTCCACCTGATAATGGCCGGTGGACCGCGCATGGAGCGGAGCCCGGAGCGAGCCTTTCGAATAAGGACGGTATGTTGATCGTTGTTTCATGACTGTGCAACCATTTTACTAATTATAATACATTTTTACCATTGCGAATTCAAGGGTTAAATGGTAAAATATAATTAGTTTATTTGCTACCATTGTACTAAATTGGAGACAATGAAATGAAAAAAGGTCCAAAAGTCGTCGTAATCGGAGCCGGCAGTTATTTCTTCGGCAGACCGGTTATCTACAACATGATCCACAGCGAAATCCTGCGCCAGGGCACTTTGGCGCTGGTCGACACCAACCCTGCCGTGCTCGACACCATGATGAAGCTCGCCCGCCACGCCAAAGAACACGCCGGCTACGGCCCGGAAGTGATCGGTTCCACCGACCGCTGCGAAGTGTTGAAGGACGCTGATTTCGTCGTCCTGTCGTTCTCGTTCCGCAACGCCTATTACCGCGCCATCGACACCCGGATCGCGTTGAAATACGGTGTGACCATGTGTTCCAGCGACACCATCGGCCCCGGCGGTATTTTCCGTGCCATGCGCGAACTTCCCGAAGCGCTCCGGGTGGCGGATGACGTGCGCCGTCTGGCTCCGGAAGCCTGGGTGATCAACTTCATCAACCCCACTTCGGTAATGGGGATCGGGCTGATGCGGCTGGCCCCCGATATCAAGAGTTTCGCACTTTGCGACGGCAATCATGAGCCGTATGTCCGTACTATGTTTCTGCAGAATATCGGCGTTTTACCGGAGGATACCGTACTTACGCCGCCCGAAGTCGACGCCAAGCTCGATATGGCGATTGCCGGGGTCAATCATTGCACCTGGCTGTTCCGCTTGAATTACGACGGAGTCGATTGCCTGCCGAAACTGCGCGCCCACGTGGCCGAACAGGCCCGCAAAGAATATGAAACCGAACCGAGTCCCAAGGCCAAGCCGCGCCTGAATGCGAATTATGCGCTGGAGTTCATGGATGTCTACGGCGCTTATCCCACCGCTGTCAGCCACACGAAAGAGTACGTGCCGTTTTTCCAGGGCTATGGCGTGACGCCGACGACACCCGAACCGATTATTCCGTTCGACGGTTACAACCGCGCCGATGAAATGGCCGAAGCCTGGGCGTTCACCGAACGTTTGGCCAATGGCGAAGAGTCCATGAAGGAATTCTTCGAAAAAAGCCGCGGCGACCATGCCACCGACATTATCGAAGCCATGTGGGGCGGTCTCGGTAAGAAATTCTACATCAACTCCGCCAATCGCGGGGCCGTCACCAACCTGCCGGACGACGCATTTCTCGAACTTCGCTGCGACCTCACCATGGAAGGACCGAAACCGCTCAAAGTCGGCGCCATGCCGCGCGGTATTCTCGGATTGACCCAACAGGTGCTGGATACCCACGAATTGACGGTGGAAGCGATTGCGTCCTGCGATCATCGCAAACTTCTCCAGGCGATGGTGACCGACCCGATCGTCAACAACATCGGTGACGCCCGCATGATCATCAAGGAACTTCTGGAAGCCGAACGCGATCACCTGCCGGAAGAATGGTATAAATAAACCGTATTTCAATTCGGTAATAGAATGGGCCGGGGGCGTTATGAGCTTTCCGGCCCTTTTTTATGTATCCTGAAAGAACGCTTTTATCTGGACACTTCGAGGAAATCCCGAATTGATATTTTGGGGATTGCGTTAAAAATCCGGTAGTACGTCAGATACGCCTGTTCGGAATTGGGGTTGAGCACATAGGCGGCATGGGCCAGTTTGCGGGCGAGGGCTTTGTTGCCGTCGTTCCATGCGTCCACCGCCAGGTCGAGCGTCATGCGCGAGCGCGCCTCGTCGGCGGGCTTGATGAACCGGAACAACCGGAAACGCCGTTCCGCATGGTAGCGCCGGGGAATGGTGATTTCGTAGAAGTTCTTCAGATGCAATGGCGCGGTATCCATCAGGTAGGCGGCGCTGGTGGCCGGGATTATTTGGGCATTCGCCATATAACGATAGGAATAAGGATGCAGGGGGCTGAGTCCTGTCCCCCGGAAAAAGACGAAAAAGTCGACGTTGTGCTCCACGCAGAACCGGACGAAGTCTCCCGGATTCGACGAGAACAGCGATTCGGTATATTCGCGGAAAATCCGGCGGGTGGCGGGAAATTCGAATTTTGGTTGAACCACGATCGCGGCTCCGGCATAAGCCTTAAGCATCGGCGAGAGTTCCATCGTCGAGAGCACTACCCGGCCTCCGACCCTCGAATCATCCAGAAAACGGATCAGACCGGAGATTTCCGCCAGACTGAAGTTCTCGTAATCCCGGACACGCCGGTGGACCGAATCCGCTTCCGCGTAAATCGTCAGCGCCGCCAGAAATATCAGTAAGATCCGTTGTCCGGTACGCCTGAAAAGCTTCCCATAGAGCGAGAACACCAGCGCACAGGAAACGCTCAGGAAAATCACCGTCAATACGTGGAATCGGAATAAAAATAGAAAAATTACGAAAAATGCCAGCGACATAATCAATGGCTGGAGCCGTCGGAAGTCGCTGATCCTGAACCGGAATTTACGGAAAAACAATCCCACCGCCAGCAGGAGGCCGGTCATCCACAACGCTCCCGGAAAATATTGGAGCACGTCGCGGAAACCCGCCGAATGCAGGGCGGGGGTCCACAGCACCCGCGCATTAAAACTCAATTTCGCGGGGTCTTTCGGCTTGACATTCAGATAACGGATTTTGGCCGACACCAGCTCGGCGAAATGCCCGTAATTGCCCGCGAAAGTGCTGTTGACGGTGAGCCCGAACCAGAGGAGCGCCAACCCCGCCAGCGCCGCCAGACTGATAGTTTTGCGGCGTTTGGGCAGGAGATTCAGCAGCAGCGCCGTCGGGAAAAGCACCAGCAGCATTGGCGACAGGATCATGCCGTGCGCCCGATGGTACGGCACCAGCACCGCGGCCAGGATCAGCGCCGTGTAGAACAGCAGCAGAAAATGAAAACGACGTTTACGGGGGCGGCGGTCCGCAAACGAATGGAGTGTTTCCAGCAACACCCACACCGCGAACACAAACTGGGCGATGTCCCAGAACGCCACCGCGGCGAACGCCGAAACGACGAATGCCGCTCCGTAAACCGCCTTTGGCCGCCGCAGATACCACGCCGCACAGGCGAACGCCGATACCAGGAACGGCAATGCCATGACTTCGCACAGCAGGTCTTGCCCGGTCCCCCGCGCCACCGCCGCCGGAGCCACCGCGTAAAGCAGTGCCCCGAACATCGACCATCCACACGGAACACGCAGGCCCAGCAGCCACAACAGGATGAACCCGGCGGTCAGGCTGATCCACAATCGCGCCTGAAAGCGGACGAAAGCGGGATCGGAAATATTCTTCAATCCGGGCAGGGCGTTTTTCAGTTTCAGTCCCCAGCCGAGGAACGGTTCAAGTCCGATCGGCATTTGTTGGGTCAACTTGACATGTTCCATTTTGGCGAGGCCGGGATCGTATTCGGGCAGGCCTCCTTTGTGGGCCACGGCCAGCACATAGGAGTACATGATTGAGCTTTCGACCAGAAACGGGGTGAAGTCGGCATCGGCGGCGCGTCGCATGGCGTTGATGTCACGATTGCAGACCAGGGTACGGACTGTGAATGCCGACGCGGCGGCGATCAGGAACAGAATCAGGATGGTCCGCCGTGACAACGCGGCGTTTGCCTGGATGAAATTCAGAATTTTGCTCATAGGAATTTTTTCCGGAGATGAGAGGGGGGGATGCCGAGTTCTTCACGGTATTTAGCGACGGTGCGGCGGGCGATATTGACCATGCCGCTGTCTTTCAGCAGTTTTTCCAGTTTGCTGTCCGAGAGGGGTTTTTCGGGGTTTTCCTCTTTGATCAGGTCGCGGATTTTCTCCTTGACGGTACGGGAGGAGATTTCGCCGCCGTCCTCGGTCCGGTAGCCGCCGCTGAAAAAGAATTTGTACTCGAAAGTTCCCCACGGCGTTTGAATATACTTGTTGGCGATAGCGCGGCTGACGGTGGCGCCGTGAATATTGAGTTTGTCCGCCACCTGCTGCAGCGTGAGCGGACGCAGCGCTTCAAGGCCGTTTTCAAAAAAATCATGCTGGGTGTCGACGATGACACGGGTGATTTTGTGAATAGTGTCCTGGCGTTGATCAAGGCTTCGCAACAGGGTTTTGGCATTGGCCAGGTTGCTGCGGATGTAA
This sequence comes from uncultured Lentisphaeria bacterium, assembly GCA_937888615.1. Taxonomy (GTDB): domain Bacteria; phylum Verrucomicrobiota; class Lentisphaeria; order Victivallales; family Victivallaceae; genus UBA5239. The sequence continues at coordinate 8,818 of CALABZ010000141.1, forward strand.
TCGCGGGTTTCGCGGTCGGTATTCGGATTCTCCAGCAGGTCCATGTAGGTTTGGGAAATGCGGAGGCGCGGGATGTAGTCGTGGGTATCGATGATCACGTATTCGCCGTTCTCGTTTTTTTCGATGGACATTTCGGGTACGACATATTCGGCGGAATCAGGGGTGATGGCATTGCCGGGGAACGGGTTGAGTTTCTTGAGCTTGTTCAGCAGCCCGTCGAGTTCCTCCAGCGGAATTTTCATGGATTTGGCGATTTGCGGCAGGTGGTTGCGGCCGATTTCGTCGAGGTGCTCGCTGACCAGTTTGCGCAATAGTTTATTGACCGGGGTTTCGCGGTCGATCTGGAGAAGCAGACACTCGCGGGGATCGCGGGCCCCGATGCCTGGCGGGTCGAAGGATTGAACCAGTTTCAAGGCTTCTTCGACTTCGGAAAGCTCGCATTTGGCCGCCATGGCGATATCCGGCAAATTGGAGCGCAGATAGCCGCTGTCGTCGATGCTGCCGATGATCAGTTCAGCCGCCGGAATCAGTTTTTCGGGGGCATCGGAGAGCCGGAGCTGGGTGAGCAGTTGATCCTGCAGCGATGGTTGGTCGACCAGTGAATTGAACATGTAATTGCGGCGGTCCTGGTCTTCGCTGACGCGCCCGGCGTCACCGGGTTCGTAGGCGTCTTCGTGCCAGTCGCGGGCGAGTTGGGAGAATTCGGAGAGTTCATCGCTGCTTAACGGTTCGGAGTCGTCGAAACTGCCGTCGTCGTCTTTCGGCAGATGCTCCTGCGCGTAATCGCCGGTGGCCAATGGATCCCCGGCCAGCTCCAGATGACGGTCTTCGTCCTGTTCCAGAAGGGGGTTGAGTGCGACCTCCTGTGAAATCTTCTCCTGAAGTTCCAGAAGGGGG
>CALABZ010000142.1 GCA_937888615.1 uncultured Lentisphaeria bacterium
CCGCACGTGGTATCCGTGCGATCCGGGAGCCAGCTTCGGGAAAGACTTGACCGAAAAGCCGAGTTTGTATTCCGGTGCCAGTTTTTTGCGGTTGACCGGATCGCACGGATACCACGTGCGGACATCGGTATCCGCCTGTCCGAGAATGATCGGTTGTTCGTGGTCGATCAAGACCAGATAGACCGGGCGCGGATTGATCGGCGCGGCGAAACCGTGATTGACCACCGCGAATTCCGCTCGGTAGCTTTGCCCCGGAACCGCCTGTTTCGAGTATGCCCCCCGGACCAGCGCCAGCCGATAGCCCAGATGATCGCGGATGTATTCAAAAATGCTTCTGGAAACGGTATTGCCCGTGGCATCCTGAAAATACTCATCCGCGAACGGAAGCGCGTTCCTGCGGAGAAAATCGGACGTAACCTGATCGTCTTTCCATTCGTCGAGCGAATAGCGCGCTTTGAGTTTATCCTTCCATTCCCGGCTTTCGTAAACGGTGTGGTTGTGGGTGAAACTGAACAGCGTATAATGGTGTTCCCAAAGGCGTTTGATCGCTTCGAGCCCGTCATCCTTGGCGATTCCGTAAGGACGGTTCCAGACCCAGAAAAGTTCACCGTCCACCGGAAGGAAGAGACTTTCCTGCGTCATATAGTCGTAATCCTCACTGGGACGCGGCGCGAACGTGCCCGCATCGTTATTGCCCACCATGAAACCGTGGTCGCAGTATCCGATTCTGGCCTCAGGACGCAGGCTGTGGGCTTCGGCTGTTGTGATCGGTGTATTGGGCTTGCGCCGGCCGGTCCGACCGACAAACGTATTTTTGTGGCGGGGATAGCGGAGCATCAGTTTGCGGTCCGGTGGCATGGCATCCAACAGGGCGCGAAGGATTTGCTCCTGGGCCACCGGGTCGCTTTCCAGTTTGTGCGTGGAACGGTGCCATTCGCCGTAAAGCCCGATGAAACCGGTCTGGAGTACGGCTATGACGTCCATGTTTCGCTGCAGCAAAGGCTTTAACTGTTTGATATGGGCGAGAATTATGTCGGCGGTGGGGCCTTGCTGGGAAGCGTTCATTTCATAACGGAAGCAAAGCTGGACCTTCAGGCCGTTTTCCCGGAGCGACTGAAAACTGTCTTCCAGAAGTTTAAGCTGTTCAGCCGGGATTTCAGGGGTCTTTGCATAGTCGATCAGTTCGCAATAGCCCTGCGTCATGGTCAGTCCGTCCTTCGTGTGGGCCTTGACGGCATTCACCCATTTGGAATCCGCCCATTGGGGAAGGGGGGAGGCAAAGCGGTTTTCCCAGCGGAAGCCGCGTTCGGGGTTGGCCAGTGCCTGGCGGCCGTTCGGGTCATCGGGTCGGATTTCGTGGTATCGGGTGCTGATCGTTTCGCCGCAAAGAGCGGTCCCCAGACCGAGGGCGAGCAGAAATGCGATTGCTTTATTCATCAATATAATACCTTTATCTATGTTAGAATGAGAGCAGGGCTCTGTTGGAACTGAGATACTTTACCGCGTATGGATTTGCTTCTTTGAACTCGGTAGGGACCATGCTGGCGACGTGCCCGTCGGTCCAGCCGATGGTATTGCGTCCGCTGTGATGATAGATGCCGACGGCGCCGTCGGCGCTGTTTCCCATCGCTCCGAATCCGGCCCAGGCCGTGAAATTGCTCATCAATGCAGAATCGCCGAGGAGCATTTTGTTGCCGATCTTATTGAAGTTGAAAGCACTGTTCCACTGTTTGGAGGAGCCTGCTCCGGCGGGTAGATAGCAGGATTCACCGAGATATTTGCCCCAGGCATTGTCCTGAATGTTCCTCGGTATGGCGAAGACACGCTGTGAACCGGTGGTATAATTGCCATTGTCCAGCCGGATCGGCAGGTCGAGGCTGGGGTTTTCCAACGTGGGGCAGGAGGCGGCGCTGGAAGCGTTTGGCAGGTAGTTTTCTTCCAGTAGGTAATACACATAGGTTTTGCCGTTGACCCAGCCGACCAGGTTATTCTGATAATTGTCCAGATACATGCCGATGCCGAGCAGAACTTGTTTTTTGTTGCTGACGCAGGTGGAGGTACGGGCAGTTTCGCGCGCTTTATTCAGCGCGGGGAGCAGCATGGCCGCCAGGATCGCGATCATCGCTATCACGACCAAGAGTTCGATAAGTGTGAAATTGGTCCGGGATTTTTTCATGGTGAATTCTCCTGTAGCTTGAAAATAAATCTTTTTGTTGCTTATTTTGAAAGTCCGCTTTATTTTATTGATTCTATAGTATATTATATCGAAAGAGACCGCTTTTGTCAATGACATAAATGTGGTATTAATTCTCATAATGTTGCATTTTTAAAAACAGGTCCAAATCATGAATGAAATGATCAGATTATTAGACGCGAAAGACAAGGAGTGTCTGGCCGGCATTATCCGCAAGGCCATAAGCCTCGGCGTCAGCAGTATTCAGTTCAGCGAACGGACGCGGATTCCAAACCTGCAACGGCACATGCATCCGCTGTACCGCATCATGTCGGTGGTGGAGGGCGAGTATGTGTATCGGATTTGCCGGAATGATGTGGTCAGGAAGGTTCGATTGACGCCGGGCAACATTCTGTTCTGTTCGCGTTATGCGCTGACCATCGCAGCTGACCCGGGCGAGTTGAAGCCGGCGACGATGTTGACGCTGGTTTTTTTCCCCCAATACATCCGTTTCCTGGTTACTGTTTCCGGCAATGGGGTTGAACATTATTGGTATCACACCGCTGCTCCCATGCCGCAGCCGGGGTGGAATGTTTTGCAATCGCTGAACGAGCTGGCGGGTAAGAATGCCCCCATGGAACAGAGCGGGCGGTTGGCGATGTTCATGAATGATTACTGTCTGGATCAACTGCTTCATGACGAAGAGGCGGTGAGCAGTAAGTCCCTGCTCACATACCATCGGATCAAAACCTGTATGGTGGAACACCTTCACTTGCCAATCAACCGGGAACAGGTGGGGCGTATGCTGGGACTGAATCCTTCGCATATTTCGAAGCTTTTCAACCGTTATGATGAACAGAATTTCAATGCATCGTTGAAAGCCATGCGGATGGAACTGGCGTTGGAACTGGTTCGGGAAAATCATTTTTCGATCGACGAAATCGCCGAA
>CALABZ010000143.1 GCA_937888615.1 uncultured Lentisphaeria bacterium
CTGATCCTCGGCAACTATCCGAGCAAAAACAAAAAAGTTTATGCATTCGAGGGCGGCCTCGACGAGCTGATCATCGCCGATTCCCCGGAAACCGCCGCCAAATATGCCACTCCGATAAAAATGGCCGTCAAGACCACTCTCGCCCTCTGCGAACCGGTTGACGGTTACGAGAAGCATTTCGGCGGCAGGAAAACCCTCCACAGCTTCGCCGATTATCCGGTCCCGGCAACTTTCCTCCTGAGCTTCTCGGACAAAACCAGGTCTCCGATCCTGGCTATCACCGTCCCGGAAGGCGTAACCATTCCGGAAGCGTTCTGCAGCAACCATAACGCCCCGTCCAAAAAATTCAAATTCTCGACTCGCAAAATCGAACGGAACGGAAGTTCTTTCACCGAATACCGCGCCCTCCACGGAGAACTCCGCAAAAGCCTGAAGGGAAAACTGGGACAAGGTGAAAACATCACGCTGCTCTTTCATACGCCGAAAGATTTCAAGAGCGGCGAAATCCGCTGGGCGGTTTACGACGGCGACGACCTCCAGCATCAGGATTCGTTCCAGCTCGAACTCATTGATCCGCCCATGCCCCTGCCCCCCGGCAAATTCTATTACATGTGTTATACCAATCAAGATATCGCATTTTATTCGCCGGAGATTTTCGAACGACTGGCCTCCCTTTTCGCCTTAACTGGAATCACCGGCAAAGGACGCTACTACAAAAGTGACGCCCGCCGCGCGCCGCTCGATGAAATCCTGCATGACAAATTCGGCTTCACGCTCTTCGAAATCAGCCTCTGGTACGGGCCACTGCGCAGTCGGAAAGCTTACAAAGACTTGATCGGCCCCTCCATCGGCCCCGACGGCAACCCCCGCGATATGAACTGTCCGCTCCAGATGTCGACCAACCCGCAGGCTCGCGAGAAATACCGTCAGGACGTTGCCCGGAAATTGGTCACCAAAAACACCAAAGCCGCCATCCTCGACTTCGAACCGTGGGGCCAACCCGGCAAAGGTTGTTTCTGTGGCGTCTGCCTCGCTGAGTTCAAGAAAAATTTCAAGATCAACGACGAACCCCTCACTGCCCGCCAAATCATGGACAAATACCGCAAGGAATGGACTCTCCACTGGGTAAATCTCTCATACCACTACATGCAGATGATGGCCGAAGCCGTCCGCGCCGCGTCCCCGGAACTGGAAGTATGGGACTATACGTATGTGTTCCCCTACGATGATCCCGAAGCATTGATCCGGCGCCTGTGGTCCATCCCGAAAAACCCGAGGCGCAATGAAGATTTCCTCGAATGTTCGATGCTGTCGATCTACCACCTCGACGGACGCAAGGCATTCGATCAGTTGGAATTGTCGCGCCGCCACCTGAAAAAAGGCATATGCTCCATCTCCCTGATTTCACGCGCCAACGCCAACTCCGGCCACTATACCGCACCGGAAGAATGTCTCTCGCCTCAACAGCTTTACCAGAAAGCAGTCATGACCGGCGCGCTGGGGCAGGAACTTTTCGGCATCTACCCCGGTCACTGGATCGACGGAGCGGTCCATGTCAGTTTGAACCGCGCGGCCCGGGTCGTCCGGGAGCATGAAAAGTTCTATCTGGACGGAACCCGCAGTGACTCCGCCTTGAAGGTCAACATCAACGCGCCCCGGGACGCTTATGCCTGCACCATTCACCAAAACGGCGATGAACTGCTGGTGACGTTATTCAATTTCACCGGAAAACCGCTGGATTTCGACGTGGAAAAAATCGGCAAAGTCCGGGTCGCGCCGAACGATGTGGAACTCCGTCAGGTAAAACGATGACGAGGCCTTGACCCCATCAGGCCGTCAACAGTTTGTCGCGCATCAGGATGGCGGCGCCGAGCGCCGTCGCCGTCCTGTCCAACGTCGAGAACTCAATCTTCAACTGTTCCACCGAACCGCCGAAGCAACTTGAATTCAGGATGCGTCGGATTTCGCTCTCCAGCAGTTTACCGAGCCCGGCGGTTTCCCCGCCGAGCACGATCATCGAAGGGTTCAACAACGTCACCACCACCGCCAGCGCCGTACCGATGCTGCTGCAGATTTCGCCCGCAATGATTCGCGCCGCCTTGTCCCGCCGTGAACACAACACAAAACGTTCCAGCGAAAAATTGTCCAGCGCAAGTTCCGTATCCACCCCGCTTGCAATCACTTCTTTGACTTTGCGGCGAATACCGTTGATGCCCGCCAGGGCTTCCAGGCAGCCGCGATTTCCGCACTGGCACAACGGGCCGTCCGGCGCCACGATTATGTGCCCGATCTCCATCGCCCGGTTGTTCGCTCCGATAAAACACTCCCCGTTTTTGACGAAGCCCCCCCCGATCCCTTCCCCCAGGCTGATATGAAACAGGCTTTCCGGCGGATTCCCTGCGCCGTAACGGGTCCGGTATTCCATATAGGTACGCACCAGGCACTCCGGCCACATTCCGGCGGGACAGCCGAATTCGGTACTGAGCCATTTGCCGGTTTTCACGTTTTCCCAGCCGGGAATGTTGACGGCGCGCAGGGAAATGCCGCTCTCACTGTCGACCAGACCGGGATCGGCGAAACCGGTTCCTTTTACGCGGTGCCAGTCTTGCGGATGGTTCGCTTTCAGGGCATTAACGACTTCGCGAATTTCCTCGCAACAAGCCGCCGGGGTGCCGCGATACCGGGCCGGTTTTTCGACGCAGTCAACAATTTCACCGCGCAGGTCGGCAATCACCCCGATAATCCGGTCCGCCTGGAAGTCGATCCCCAGCGTCCATTGATGATCACCGTTCAGGGACAGCAGCGGGGCCTTGCGCCCGGTTCGGATCCCGGTTCGACCGGGTTCGACGATAAGTCCGGCGGTTTTCATCTCGTCGATTACCTTCAGCACCGTGGCGGCGCGAGCGCCGGTTTCCCGGATCAGGTCCGGCCGGGCGACCGCGCCGCGCATCAGGAACATCTTTAATATCTCAGAACTTAAATGGTCTTTTTTCATAAATAAAACACCTTTTCCCCTGTATTTATAATTCGATTTCGCATTATAATTATACTATAAATTGTAAAAAAATCAACTTTTATAAACAAAAACGTCTTGATTTATTTCAAAAAAATAATATAATCATCCCAGAGACAAACAATCAAGGAGTCCGCACCTTATGAAAAGCCATGAAATGCGCCACCTGACCGTGGCCGAAGTCCGGCAATACCTGACCGAAAACCAGACCATCATCATCCCTTACGCCCTCAGCGAACAGCACGGGTTCCACCTGCCGCTCGACGTCGACCTCCGCAACGCCGAGTATTCCGCCCGTGGACTGGCCGAACGCCTCGGCTGCCTGATCGCCCCGACGCTGAACTACACGTTTTCCGGCGGCATGCTCCCCGGCACCATCAACGTCAAGCCGAACACGTTTTCCAACATGGTGGGAGAAATCATCGAATCGCTGTCGCTGCAGGGGTTCCGTAACTTCATCATCCTGCCCGGCCACGGCGGCAGCGAAAGCATGTTCCACCTGAAAGAATCCCTGCGTATCCTGAAATGGCTTAACCCCGCCCTGCGCGACGACCTGATACTGATGCTCCCGCTCTGGGATTTTTCCCCCACCTGGACCGCGCTCTTCGAACAGCGCGACTACCACGCCGCGCAGGCCGAAACCTCACTGCTGCTGCATTGGTGCCCGGAAGTCATCCGCCGTGATATCGTCATGGATGAGCCGGAAGTCGCCGAGCGCCTCCGTTCCAACCCGGACAGCTACCAGCAACTTGAGTCCTTCACCGAGCTGAAACAGGAAATCATCCAGACCTCCCAGCGCGAAGACGTGAAAGTCGGCGTCATGGGTTACCCGGAAAAGGCTTCCGCCGAACTCGGTGCAAAAATCGAATCCGAATTTCTTGAAAACGCCTCGGCAGCCATCCGGGAAGCCGTCCGGCAAGCCGAACAGGCACGCGAAACCGGGGAACGCATCGTCCACGACGGCGTGACCGAACTGAAAATATTGTCACTGTAAAATTCACGGAGTTCCGGCATATGAAAAAATTCAGACTCGGCGTAGTCGGGCTTGGCCATCGCGGACGCGCAATGTTCCAAGAGAGCGCGGCGGCATTCAAGGAATTGGAACCGGTGGCGGCCTGTGACCTGATCCCATCCCTCTGGTTCGACAAAGTGCGGAACGCGAACCCCATGGCCGAAGCCATGCCCGGTGTCAAATTCTACGATGATTACGACCGGATGCTGGCGGAAGCAAATCTTGATATCGTCATGGTTGAAACACCGGCTACCTGCCATGCGGAATTCTGCGCCAAAGCCCTGTCGAAAGGAATTCATGTTTACTCGGACATTCCCACCATCGCCAGCGTCGAAGAAGCCCGGATGCTCTGGGATATCCAGCAGAACACCAACAGCTTGCTGATGACCGGCGCCACCACGCTGGGCTGGGGCTTTATCCTGGCGATGCAGGACTTGCATCGGCAGGGGGCTCTCGGCAAACCTTATTACCTCGAAGCCGAATACATTCACGACATCCGGGATCTGTGGGAGGAATCCCCGTGGCGCAAAACCTATCCGCCGATCCGTTACTGCACACATTCGCTCGGCCCACTGCTGAGCATTATGGACGAAAATCTGCGCGAGGTATCCTGCCTGAATACCGGCAGTCAGGTTACGGACGCCACAGGAGTCAGCGACTTGATGACGGCGCATTTCAAAACGGAATCGGGCGTGGTGGTACGGCTCACCGTGTCATTCGTCAACAATGCCGGATGCGGACATCATTCTTACCGGGTATTCGGCACCGAAGGATATTTCGAGCACCTCTCGGCGCGCGGCGCCCAACCGGCCAGAACATTCGCCAATTCCAATAAAATATACGGCATGAAAAAACTGACGGAACTGCCGGTCAGTTTCACGCCGCACGGGATCAACGCGAATTTCGGCCACGGCGGTGCGGAAACCTATTTGTGGGATTCCTTTCTCCGGGCGATCCGCTCGGGAGCGAAGGTCGCGCCGATTCCGCTGAAAGAAAGCCTGCGCATGACCCTGCCCGGCATTTACGCCGCCGAATCCGCGGCAAACGGCGGCAACTTGAAAACCATATATTATCCATGGGATAAATGAACTAACCAGAATTTGGAGGTATCACACAAATGGCTCTTGACAAAAAACATTTTACCGGTGGCGAAACCGAAGGCGGCATCACCAGTTCCTATGCCACCGACGACGGCGTCAAACTCAAGGTTCCCTATTCGTTCATGGGCAGTATTTACGACGACGCCGAGCGCGACGCCGCTTTTGCCGCCATGCGCCAGGACACCTTGACCATGGGACCGAAAACCCAGGAATTCCAGAACAAGTTTGCCAAGGCACACGGCGTCAAACACGCTTTTGCCTGTTCCAACTGTACCACCGGCATGCATGTGGCGACGCAGGTCTTCGACATCCGTCCGGGCGATGAGGTAATCGTAACCCCGAACACATTCTGGGCCACCTCGCTGGTCATTTTCAAGGAAGGCGGGGTCCCGGTTTATGCCGATATTGATCCGCGCACCTTCAACATCGACCCCGCCGAAGTGGCGAAAAAGATCACCTCCAAAACCAAGGCCATCTATGTCGTTCACTACGCCGGGCTGATGGTGGACATGGACCCGATCATGGAACTCGCGGAAAAATACGGGCTGAAAGTCCTTGAAGACTGCGCTCACGCCACCGGCGCCGCCTACAAGGGACGCATGGCCGGCAGTATCGGCGACATCGGCGCGTTTTCGTTCCATTCGCTGAAGAATATCACCACCTGCGGCGAAGGCGGCATGCTCACTACCAACCACGACGAATACACCCACGCCATCCAGAACCTGCGCTGCATGAACAATAACCACTCGTGGGGCGAAAACGGCGCTTCCGAATGGCAGTTCGGCGACAAGATCCATTGCCGGAAAGAATCGGCCTGCGATTACTGGATGCCCGCTCATTTCGACGTGCACACCTGGAACGGCCATTGGGGCAATAACTACCGCATGAATGAAATTCAGGCGGCTGTCGGCTGTGCACAGCTCGACAAGCTTGACATGCTCTCCGCCAAGCGTCGCGAAATCGGCCACAAAATCACCGCCGGCCTCCAGGACGTGAAAGGAATCGAACCCGTTTACGAACCGGAAGGCTACCATCACGTGTTCCACCTCTACACCGTATGCGTGAACGAAAAGGAACTCGGCGGCAGCCGCGATGAATTCATGCGCGTACTGTATCAGGAAGAAGGTATCCAGACCATTCTGCATTACCAGCCGACCTATCATTTCAGCGCGCTCCGCAAGCTCGGGTTCGACCAGAACCAATGCCCGATCGCCAATGAATTCTTCTACAAGCGCGAAACCAATCTGCCGATGCATCCGCGCCTGACCGACGCCGATGTGGAAGCCATGGTGACAGGCATTCGCAATGCCGCGGCCAAAATCCGCAAGCGCCATTGCAAGGCCTGATTGACGCTATAATAATTCAATAAAAAATGCGAGGGGAAATTCCCTCGCATTTTTTATTGTTATGCGTTACCGCTACTTCGAAGCGTTGCTCAGCGGCCGCAGGCCTGGTCCACCGACCGGGCGTTTTCGAGAAGTTTATTCCAGGTCGGGGAGGTTTCGCCCTGACTCAAATAGCGGATAAAATCCTCGCATTTGCCGACTTCCGGCATGTCCTCACTGGAAATCACTTCACCCGAGAACAGAACAATATAGTGTGGATCTTTGGTCAACCACGGTTTTTCGATGATCATCGGATATTTGGCAAGTTCCGGGGAATTAACCAATCCCGCGCCGACATAGGCATAAGACGTGTTCCGTTCTTTCAGTAAAGAGCCATCGGCTTCTTCGGATGTTTTATCAAGCGGGGCCAGATAATGTTTCGGCGTTTTCGAAGAGAGCTGATTGAACCCGTTGACCCCGACTTTTTCCGGGAAGTTCCCGTTCGCCCCATCCGCATAGGCGGACAATGACATGTGAATGCGTTTCAGGTTTTCAATGCTGCCGAGCCGGTCGTTTTTCTCATTCAGCCACGGCATCAGCGTGAAAATGAGCAGGGCGGGGAGCATGATGAGCACGGAAACGATGCGGAGAACTTGTCTTTTATCTTTCATTTATTGATTCCATTCTTTCTTTTTGGAGTTGTCAATCAGCTTGCGTTTCGGACGGGAAATATTTATCCACCATCTTTTTCAGGTAATAAACCTGTTTGGAACTCAGGATTTTGCCGGATTCGGACTGTTTCTTCAGCGACTGATAGAATTCCTTGTCGTCACGGGTGAATTTACCGGATTTGACCGGTTCCTCCCACGTCGTGACCTGAGAGAGCCGTTCCAGCAGTTGAACCGTCTCGGCGGATTCGGTCTGCGGCGCGGGGGCCGGGGCCTCCGCCTTTTCGCCCGGTGCGGGGGCGGCGGCCGGGGCATCGGGATCAGCGGCTTTGGGTTCGCTGCCGAGCAAGGCGCAGAGTTCGCGATATTCAGGGATCTGCCCCTGATACTGGTTAGCCAGGCGAACCAGCACGTTAAGTTGTTTATCGGACAAGTTTTTGCCGGATTCGGACTGCCGCTTCAGCGATTGAAAGAATGCGCCGTCGTCTTTTTTGCGCCGTCCTTTGCCATCGCCCGGGGGAGTCCATTCGACCTTGTCGAACATGCCGAAAATCCGGCTGAATTTCTCCTGCATTTCCGGCGTGGCACCTGCGGCATCGCCCAATTCATCGGCCTTGACGCCGAGCAGTTCGCAGAATGCATCGAAGTCATGGACTTCACTGCGGCGGCGCCCGGCCATTTTAACCAGTGCCATATGTTGTTTTTCGGACAAAGCCTTGCCCGAATCGACCTGTTTTTTCAGGGATTTGAAGAATTTGGCGTCATCAAATTTGCGGCGGCCGCCGGAAGCCGCGTCATCCCATTGAACATCTTTCAGCATCTCGAACACCCGGGCATAACGGGCGGCATCGGCGCTATTGAGGGCGGAATTGCGGCGGCGCTCCTCGCGTTCCTGAAATGCTTCGCGCATCGTTGCAATCTCACCCGCATCAAGGCCGCACTGCGTCAGCACCTGATCCAGATCCGGGAGCTGGGCGGCGTATTTGAAACCAAGGTTCAGCAAGGTCAGCCACTGGCGGCTTGAAATACGCTTGGTTTCCTGATAATTTTCGAGAACGGAATTATAAAATTTGCGGTCATCGTAAGTTCGCTTGCCGACTTTTTCAGGGGTCTCCCATTCGACCTGTTCGAATCTCTCCAACAATGGAGCGGCTTTGTCGGTACCGACGCTGTCGCGCTCCTTGGCCTGTTCGAGCCAGGACAAAAATTTCTGGTAAAACTCCTCCAGCATGTTGGTCCAGAGGATATCGCCCTCTTCGACCTGGTCGAGTTCTTTTTCCATCTGCGAAGTATAATCGACATTGATCAGTTCCGGAAGGGTTCCCTTCAGGAATTCATTGACCTTCATACCCAATTCGCTGGGGGTGAGGGCTCCCCGGTCGGAGGTCACATATTCACGCACCTGAATGGTTCGGATAATGGTGGCGTAGGTGGAAGGACGGCCAATGCCCCGGGCTTCCAATTCCTTGATCAGCGTGGCTTCGCTGTAGCGCGGGGGCGGTTCGGTGAATTTCTGGGTATTTTCGAGCTCGACGAGTTCACAGGGTTGGCCTTTGCTGAGGCGGCTGAGAATCTCGAGCTTTTTGTCGTCGGCGCTTTTGTCGCTGTCGCTGAGCCTCATGAAGCCGGGGAACGTCGTCACCAGCGCGCTGACCCGGAAATCGTAAACCCTGCCGTCATTGCCGGTGGTGGACACATCCACCGTGGTCTGGCTTTGTTCGCAGGACTTCATCTGGCTGGCGACGAAGCGTTTCCAGATCAGCGTATAAAGCCTGAGCTGGTGGCGTTCGAGGTATTTTTCCATCATTTCGGGGGTCCGGGTCACGTCGGTCGGGCGGATAGCTTCGTGGGCCTCCTGCGCCGTTTTGCCGCTCTTGAAAAAGTTCGGCTTGGGCGGGACGTATTCCGGCCCGTAGGCGGAACCGATGAACTCGCGGCAAGACTGCTGAGCCTCCGCCGCCACGTTCACCGAGTCGGTACGCATATAGGTAATCAAACCGACCGCGCCGTTGCCGGTGTCAATCCCTTCATAAAGCTGTTGGGCAATCTGCATGGTACGGGTGGCGCTGTACTTGAGGAAGCTGTTCGCCGCCTGCTGGAGCGTACTGGTGGTATGAGGCGGCGGCGCATGGCGGCGCTTGGGCACGGTGGCGATTTCGCTGACTTTGAAACCGTCGCCACCGCGGATGGCGGCCATGGCTTTCTCGGCTTCGTCGCCGTTCGGGATCAGAAATTTACTGCCGTCGATACGGTTCATCTTGGTGGAGAACTGGTCACCCGAGGCCTGGAAGTCGGCGGTAAAATCCCAGTATTCTTCCGGCACGAAATCGCGGATTTTCTCCTCACGCTCGCAAACCAGCAGCAACGCCACGGACTGAACGCGCCCGGCACTGCTGCCGCCGGGAACTTTACGGCGGACGATCGGGCTGACCTTATAACCGACAATGCGGTCAATGACCCGGCGCGCCTGCTGGGCGTCCACCCGATTCATATCGATATCGGAAGCATTCTGGAAGGCCTTGTCGATGGCGCTCTTGGTGATTTCATGAAAGGTGACGCGGTGAAACTCCCCTTTGGTCTGTTTCTTCAGCACTTCGCGCAAATGCCACGCGATGGCTTCCCCTTCGCGGTCCGGGTCGGGTGCGAGGTAGATGTCGCCGGCTTTTTTGGCGGCGGCGCGGAGTTCTTTTATGATCTTGGCACCGCGCCCGCTCTCTTCGTAGTGCGGTTCGAATTTATTGGCGATATCGACACCGAGCGAGCGCTCCGGCAGATCGCGGATATGGCCCATCGATGCCATGATTTTATAATCTTTGCCGAGCATTCGGCCGATGGTTCGCGCCTTTGTCGGTGATTCCACTATTACCAGTTTGCTGTCCGTTGCCATTCTTTTCTCTGTCATTTAGTTGTGTTAAAAGGTTCAGCCCAATCGATTTTCTTCTTCATCCCGTTGCGGTCGAGGGCCACGAACACCGCATCCGCGCAGAACACGGTTTTTTCTTCGCAGCGCGCCATGATCTCAAAGGTGACGCTGGTGGTGCCGCGTCGAACCTTGCCGCAATAAAAATCGACGATGTCCCGTTCTTTGACGGGCTGCTTGAACGTCATGTCCGAATAATGCACCGTCACCATGTTTTCTTCGCCGGTCACCTGAATAGCGAAAATTGCCGCCACCTCGTCAAGCCAGGCCATCATGTTTCCGCCAAAAAGATTCCCGGAAACACCGAGATCCTTGATCATGCACAGCCGCGATGCCACTTTTACTACTTTTTCGTCCATATTGTTCCTTAGAATATATTTATCTAAACATATATGGGGTTCGACAAGAATGCAAATCGTTTTACGAATAAATCTTGCGCCGTCATCCGTCAAAAAAAGAGAAAATCCCGGTTTGGCAATTGGTACAGCGACAATCCGAATGCTAAATTAGTGCTGGAGCCCAATTTTCATCCGGAGGAAACTTATGAGAAAAACGTGGATTTTGTTGCTCAAATTAACCACCGTGAGCGTACTGCTCGCCACTCAGTTCGACCGTCTTTTCGCAGGAGAAACCACCGGACAAACCGGCACGACGGCGGCAGCCGTCGTCCCAAGTCATATCGAATACCGGCTCATCTGTCAGTACAGCGTCGAACGACTGAACCGCATCCTGACCACGGAACTGGCTGAATTCTCCACGTTCCCCGTCCAATATCCGGCGGCAAAAAACGCGGTCAACCTTTATGAAGTCCTTTACACGACCGTGATACCGGAATATGATAATCGCCCGGTACGTGTCTCCGGACTGCTCGCGGTCCCACAGGTCGCCGAAACCACATTGCCGGTGCTTTCCTACCAACACGGAACCGTATTCACACGCAATGAAGTGCCTTCCCGCCCCGAAAATTCGATGGAAACCCGGCTGGCGGTCGCCTGTTTCGCAGGGAACGGCTATATCGTAGCCGCCGCCGACTATATCGGCAAAGGCGTTTCCGACGAGCCCGACGGCTGGCTGGTGAGTGAATGTACCGCACAGGCCTGTTTCGATCTGCTGAACGCCACACGAAACATCTGTTCGGAGCTTAAACTCACCCCCGGCAAACTGTTCCTGAGCGGATGGTCGCAGGGTTCGTTCAGCACCGCCGCGCTCCTCAAACGTCTGGAGCAAAACCATATCCCGGTGGCCGCCGCCGCCATGGCCAGCGCTCCGAATGATATTTACCTGACGTTCAACCGCTGGATTCACGTGACGTCACCGCTGGACGTGGACTGGCTGGTCGGCGCCGCCATCCTGATGGTGAATTCCTATGAAAATTATTACCGTCTGCCCGGCCTGACGGCTACAGCAATCAAGCCGCAATACCTCCAGGCCGCGCGCGACCTGTACGCGAACCGCATCACATGGACCGAGGCCGCCAAGAAATTGCCGCCGAAAGTCAGCGACCTGTTTCAGGATGATTTCATCAGCCGGAACACCCTGATGACCAGCCGTTTCTTCGAACAGCTCCGGCAGAACACCTCATACCGCTGGCGGTTCAATACCCCCGCGTTCTATTATTACGGGGATATTGACGAGGTCGTAACGCCGTACATGGTCCAGCTTCCGGTCGAGTACCAGAAAACGCTCGGCGGCGTGCTCCCGCAAGCCATCGGAGCCGGAACCAAGGCGAACCATCGCGGTACCTTCGTCTTCGGCCTGGCCGACCAGCAGAAGCGTTTCGCCGCCATGCTCAGCCAATAATACGGAAATCCCAACCCATCAGGTGGGCGAAATCGTGCAACAGACCGGGTTCCGCGTCATAGGCGACGGCGAGATGATGTGTGCCGCCAAGACGGCTGTACTCCGCCAGAAAATCCGCTACATCCAACGGCGGCGTGAACCATCCCTGATTCCCCTCCTGCGACGGACGCGCCGGGGCTTCCAGCTCCACCGGAGCAACAATCAGGCGGAATCCGTGCGCCAGCGGCGCCAGGTCGATCAGCCAGGCGGAACCGGCCTTGAAACAACCGGTAGCCTGTACAGGGGCATGGGTATCGCTGAAACGGTAGTTCGATTCGTACAAAAGCGGCTTGCCGTGCGTCAGGGCGATATTCAATTCACCCATGTGGCTCAGGAAAATCCGGTTGCCGGTCCAGTCCGGGCAGAACATTTCGCCAAATGATACCTCACTGAAAACACGGTTCAGCGCGGCGGTCAGCGCGGCGGTCAGCACATCGCCCTCCCCGGCGTAGCCGATACCGCGAGCCATGGCCTTCGAGGCTTCAAGGAACGGCACCGTCTGCCAACCGGCGCCGCGTTCGATGCCGGGAAAGCAGATCGTAAAGGCGTCAAGTTTTTCACATTCGACCCAATGACGCAGTTTCAAACTTTCAATCAGGGTCCGGCGGTACGCTTCCGGACTGTAAGTGCCGTGAATGAAGCGTTCTTTATCCAAGGCCGCCTCGGCGGCAATTTCATCTTCGCCGACGGCTCCCGCTTCGCGGAACGGCACGATCGTCATCCCGAATGTTCCAGGCGGCACCTGAAAGTCCCCCATTCCCTTAAACTCGCCGCCGACACTGCCGACCCGCGCGGTCGATATCTTATGCGCCATGACGGCGGCTTTCAGCGCCTCCACCGAACGGTCCAGCACGTCGGATTCCCGCCAATGTCCGGCGCGGATCAGAAACGCCCGGTCACGGCGAATCAACAGATTGCACATGTCCTGGACACCGTGAATGCCGTGATTCATCATCAACTTGTCAATATCGTCATAGCCGAACTCCGCGTCCGGGGTAGTGTCCAGAACGACCAGCGGCAAGCGGGTCGCCGCCAGCGCATTGATGGATTCGAGCGAGGGTGAATACGCCAGATGCAACGTGACAATCGCTTCCGCGCCTTCCGCTTCGAAACGGTGGACAGCCTCCTCAAACTCCGGCTTGATCCGGGCAACCGGACAACGCACCACCTCAAGCCCGCGCGCCTCGTATTCGGCGGCGATGGATTCGAGGAACTCCTCGAAGGCGGCACGACGTTCCGGCAACAGGTCGTCATACAGTTTGATATAGAGGCCGAGCAGGCCGATCTTCATCTTTTTCTTCATGCGTTCTCTCCGTAGTTCAGCGTGTAGATGTGTTTAAAAAGCCGGTAGGCGTTGTTAAAGAATATGTTTTCAACTTCCGTTCCGCCAAACTTCGCGGCGCGGGCCGCCAGCTTGATGGCGCGGAGCTGTTCGTAATAGAAAAAGGTAAAGTCGATCCTGCTTTGGGGATCATGCAAAGAGGTGCCGATGGCGTAGTTTTCGCCCATCAGGTAGGCGTACTGATTGTTGATCTCGACGGACTTGCCGCGAAGCAGGGCGATCGGAGCGTCCGACCCGAAAACGATCCGTTCGCGGGGGAAGTTTCGAAACGTGTATTCGAGCACTCCTTCGTGATTGACCATCGCGGTATCGACCCAGGCGTTGGAACAGGCCGCCAACCCGGAGAGAAATCCCTCCACGTTACTGCGGTAATACGCCCGCCCGATGTGCGCGTAAATAAACGTGATGTTCGGATAACGGCGGCACGCCTCGACCATATCGCGCTGGTTCACCGGATCGGCCAGCCGTCCGGTGCGCGAAATATGAAGCGTGATGATCCAGCGGCGTTCGTCGGCCAGTTCCAACAACGGTGCCGGAAGCATGTCGAAAATCCGAATGTCATTCGCCTCCTTGTCACGAACGAAGTTCCAGTACGGTTTGTAGCCGATCAGGCGGTTGGCGGCGATTCGCCGTCCGATTTCGGCGGCGGAATCATCCGGCGAGGTCAGGGCCATGCCGAAACAGTGTTCGCCGTCAACCTGCAAGCCGGTGAAACGGTCGGCGGCGTCGCGGTCGGTCCGCCGGTCCGGCAAACCGAAAATATTCGCATAAACGTCGCGGTCCGGCAAAATCTGCGCGGTCGCCGCCAGCCAGTCGGAATACTCGAATTTTCCGCCGAACTTCGTCCGGTAATCGGTCGGGCCGAATTCGCCCCGGAACGATGCGCGGTCGAAAATATGCACATGCACGTCGAAAATCCTGCCCGGCAGAAAATCCGCCAGCTCCTGTTTGAAAACCTCGCGGTCGGAATCTTTTACTTCGAACATAATATGGCTGCTCCCTGTGCTCCGGCGGACTTGCCGCCCGTGGTTAATTTCAAACCGGTCATTTCAGCGACGATGCCCGGCCACACCGGACTGCGCGACGGTCCGCCGACCATGACCGCTTCCGTAAAGGTAAATTCATGTTTTTCCAGTTCATTCAGCCGATCCGCCAACAGCCGGGCCGAGCTTTCCATCACCGCCCGCGCCGCCTGCGCCGGGGTACAGTCCGGGGTCCGGTATTCGGCCAGCAGGTCGATCCGCGCTCCGTCCGCACCGCCCTGCCCCGCCAGTTCGTCGAACACCCGCAACGGATGCTCCGCACCCGGCGCGATGAACTCATTCACATAGCGGTCGATCCGCCGCCCGATGCCGGGAAGCGAAAAAATCGCCCCCCATAAACCGTTTTCACGACGGGTAAAGGGATCGCAGAGAAGTTCGGCTTCGATGATCCGTTCGCGGTCGCCGCAGGGGAAGAATCCCACCCACGAGGTGCCGCAGGACAGCAGCAACTGCCCTTCACGCCGAATGTCGGCCGCCCGTGCCGCCGCCGGATGGTCGAACGATCCCGCGTAAACCACGGTTTCCACCGACAGCCCGGTCGCGGCGGCGGCCTCCGGCGTGAGCGAACCCACCGGGGAACCGCTCGGACACAGTTCCGGCAGGTCTTTTGCATCAACGCCGAAGCGTGCCAGCAAATCCAGGGCGTAGCGCTCGGCGCACTGATCGGCCAGCAGGAACGGAGTAGCGCTGGAATAATCGATCCGGTGACGACCGGTCAAGCGGTATTGCAGATAATCGTGATTCTGCGAGACAAAAGCGCGGTCCAGCAGTTCCGGGCGGTATTCACGCAGCCATGCCAGATGCGCCGGCGGAAAAATCTCGATGCAGGGCCAGCCGGTCAACTCCCGCATATACGCCGGAGTCAACCCGCGCAGGCACGGCAAATCCGCCCCGACAGCGCGCTCGTCCAGCCAACTGATGATATTGGTCAACGGCTCTCCGCTTTCACGGTCCAGCAACAATGTATTGCCGGAAGCGGCGGCGAACGCCAGCGCCTCCACCGATTCCCCATGAACCACCGCCTCCGCGGCCAGTTCGCGAAGAATGTCCACCAGCATCCGCCAATGCTCATCCGGGTCGATTTCGATGCCGGAAATGCCGGGAACGAACGCCACCGTCCGCTCGGCTTCGGCCAATATCCGGTTATCGCAGTCCGTCAACACACCCTTGATGCGGGTAGTGCCGAGGTCAACGCCGATTTTCAGCATGACATGTCCTCCAGAATCGCGCGCATCCGCTCCAACACCATCCCGGCCATGCTGCGGGAGGCAATCAGCGGCAGTTTAGTCAAAGCGGCGGGAGGGCATTCGGCCTTGTAGGTCTGGGCGCTGACGTCGATTCCGGCGGCGGTCACCTGTTTGGCGAACCGGGCCGCAGCGTCGGCGGAATGAAACACCAGCGTCGTCATCAGCCCGAATCCTTCGATCCGGTCCAGCAGTTTCGGGTAGGCGGCGGCAAACTTGCGGGCTTCGTCATGGTAATAGTCGCCGGTTTCACGGATGTGCCCGGCATTGGCGGCGGCGAAACGCATCGTAATCAGGTAAGCCAGCGAGGCCAGTTCCTCCTGACCGTTGGTGACAAGCGCTCCGAATTGGTTCAGGGAATCCATTTTGCGGTTGGTCAAAATACGCGAAGCCGGGTACTGCCCGCCGGGGAAGCCCTTGCCCACCGAAACGAAGTCCGGGCGCAGTCCGTAATGCAGGAAAAGAAATTGTTCCGGGCACCACATACAGGACTGGATTTCATCCACCATCGTCGGGATGTCGTGCTCCAGACACACCGCGTGAGTGTGGCGGACGAATGTCTCATCAAGCTTGACGCCGCCGTAATTCATCAACACGAGCTCATGGAAAAATCCGGCGATCTTCGTTTCGCCGTCGTCGTGGCGGCGGATGATTTCGTCAAAAGCGGCGGCATCGTTGACCGGGACCGGGACTATCCGGAAAAGTTTTTCGCCCAGCCCGGCGGCGAAATCGGGCCACATGCCGCGCAATACCTGGGTCAAAACCGTGGTGCCGTGGTAGTTGGCCTGACAGCCGCCGGAGAGGTCCGCCATGACCAGAAATATCGGGATTCGACCATGGTAGCGCGGTTCGGGATAAGTTGCGTCAAGCCGGTAAAACCGCGCCAGCATCATTTTCAAACCGGCCTCCACGGCCAGACTGCCGGTCTCAAGGTTGATGACACGGTCGAGGGCGCGTTCGTCCGCCGGATCGGGAGCGGAACCGCCGTTGGCAGTGCGGACGATTTCACGTTCGGCGAGACGGGTGATGTAACCACGGGTGTTGTTGTGGGTGGCGTTCGGAATGCCGAGGAGCGCGGCGTGGTTCAACAGCCGGTAGCCGGGAAACGAATGTCCCAGCGAGGCGTGATAATGTTCGCTCTTGCCGATGAAATACGCCCGGCCGTCTTCGCCGATGCGGGTACATCCCAGAGCCGCCAAGGGCGCCATGCCGCTGTGTTGGGCTTTGGCGAAAGAATCGGTGGCCGCGCCGGAATTGCCGTCGGCAAAAGGCGGGCAAACGGTCTGTCCGGTCAGCGCCGCCAGCCGTTCGGCATTCGCCGCGAAATCCTCGGGGTAAAAATCCACCTCGTCATAAGCGATCCGGCGGAGTTCCTCCACCGTTTCCCCGGTCAGCAGGGCCCGGGCGGCAATGACGGATTCAATGTATTCGGTTCCCAGCAAACCGGCCAGCGAGTAACGGATATTTCGGACCATGTCAACTCCTGTATTTATAGATCAGCAAAACTATCTGATTCCATTATACAGCGGGGAATTGAGATGGCAATCCGGTGCGGATTATACAAAAACGGTTATGTTTACAGATTTGCGACATTTACAAATCCGGGTACAAAAAAGGAGGCCCATGCGGGCCTCCCGATCATTTCCCCGAGGGGGTGATGTATCTTGCTGTTATCCGATCGCCTGGCAGACGGTGATGGCGGCCACTGCGTAGATGTCTTCGGCTTTGCAACCGCGCGACAAGTCGTTGATCGGCCGGGCCAGTCCCTGCAGGATCGGGCCGTAAGCACCGGCGCCGGCAAGGCGTTCGGTGAGCTTGTAGGCGATATTTCCGGCATTCAGGTCCGGGAAGATCAGAACGTTGGCATCGCCCTGAACGGCGCTGTTCGGAGCCTTGGAAGCGGCCACTTTCGGCACCAGGGCGGCATCGCCCTGAAGTTCGCCGTCGGCAACGATATCGAGGTTTTCGGCGACGATTTTGGCTTTGAATTTAGCTGTGGCTTCGACGATTTTGTCCAGGATTTCATGCTTGGCACTGCCGTGGGTCGAGAACGACAGGAAAGCGACTTTCGGCTGTTTGCCGACCAAAGACCTGTAAGTCTTGGCGGTGGCATAGGCGATATCGACGAGCTGGTCGGCATTCGGGTTCGGATTCACGCCGCAGTCGGCATAGAGCAGCACGCGATCACCGCTGATGGTGGGGTTCTGCAGATCCATCACAAAGCAACTGCTGGCGATGGAGATGCCGGGGGCGGTGCCGATGCAGTTGAACGACGCCCGGAGCATGTCCGGAGTGGAGGCGATACTGCCCGCCACCAGGCCGTCAACCATGCCCTGACGATTCATCAAACTGCCGAAGAAAATCCGGTCCTTGATGGCTTCGCGGGCCTGTTCGATGGTAATGCCTTTTTTCTTGCGGATTTCGGCAAAAAGTGCGGCGTATTCCTCGAAGAAACTGCAATTCAGGTAATCGAGGGTTTTGAATTTGCGTTCGGTCACGCCGGCTTTTTCACAGGAAGCGGCGATTTCGGCTTCGGTGCCGAGGACGGTCACTTCGGAAGCGACGCGGTTTTCCACAATCATGTTGGCGGCGGCGACCACGCGGAAGTCGTGGCCTTCCGGCAGGACCAGGGATTTAGAGGCGGACTGGGCTTTTTTTACAAAAAGGTCAATAGCATACATGGTTCAGAACCTTATTTTTTCTTTTCGGCTTTTTTGGTTTTGGCTTTGGGTTTAACTTCGATTACCTTCTCCGGAACCTGCGGGACTTCGTCATTCACCAGGGTCATGACAACGCTGCGGGCGATCATCAATTCTTCGTCGGTGGGGATCACCAGTACCTTGCAGGAACTGCGCGGGGTGGAAATGATGTCCTTGACCCCGGCGCATTCCTGATTGACCTTGCGGTCCAGTTCGATGCCGAAACCGCCGAGACGCGAAACGATCTTTTCACGGGCATACTGGCTCCATTCGCCCACGCCGCCGCAGAAGACGATGGCATCGGCTCCGCCCAACAGCGCATAATAAGCGCCGATGTATTTGACGACGCGGCGGGTGAACATGCGGCGGGCACGCAAGGCCTGCTGGTCGCCTTTCATTTCGGCGGCGATGATGTCGCGCATGTCGCTGCTGCCGATACCGGCCACGCCGAGGAGGCCGCTCTGCTTGTTGAGCATGTTATCGACTTCCGCCGGGGTTTTGCCGAGTTCGAGGAGGCGCAGGATGATGGCCGGGTCGAGGTCGCCGGAACGGGTTCCCATCATCAGCCCTTCGAGCGGGGTCATGCCCATTGAGGTATCGATGACCACGCCATGATCGATGGCGGCGATGCTGCAGCCGTTGCCGAGGTGGCAGGTGATCAGCTTCAGCCGTTCATAAGGCATGCCGAGCATGGTGCCGGCGGCCTTGGCCACGAAATTATGGGAAGTACCGTGGAAACCGTAACGGCGAATGCCGTACTTGGTGTATAATTCATAAGGGATGGCGTACAGGTAGGATTCGGGCGGCATGGACTGATGAAACGCGGTATCAAACACGGCGACGTTCGGAACGCCTTTGAAGATTTGTTCGCAGGCTTCGATGCCGGAGAGGTTGGCGGGATTGTGAAGCGGAGCCAGGGCGAAACAGTCACGGATGACTTCTTTGACGAGCGGAGTGACGAGGGCGGGTTTGCTGGCCTGTTCGCCGCCGTGGACGACGCGGTGTCCGATGGCTTCGATGTCGCTCAGGGAGTTGATGACGCCGACCTTCGGGTCGACCAGACATTCACAGATGCTTTTGAGGGCGCCGACGTGGTCTTTGATCGGAGGACAGGTTTCGAGAACTTTACCGTCGTGGCGTTTGTAGAGGAGACGGGGCTGATCGGAGCCCACACGTTCAACCAGGCCCTTGGCGAGGACCATTTCCTTGCCCATCGTGAAAATCTGGAATTTCAGCGATGAACTTCCGGCATTGACTACCAGTACTTTCATTTTTGCTTCCTTATATGAATTAGAAAAGAGAGAATATCAAATCTACAATAACACAATCCCTCAAAAAAAAACAACTATTCATCGAACAATGCGGCCGCATAAAACTCCGGATCGAACACCTGAAGATCCTCCGGACGCTCGCCAAGCCCGATATAATATACATTAAAGCCGAATTCCTGATGCAACGCCACGGCCATGCCGCCCTTGCCGCTGCCGTCCAGCTTGGTCAGGACCAACCCTGTCAGGCCGGAAACCTTGGAGAATTCGCGCGCCTGACTGACGGCATTGCCGCCCAAGCTGGCATCGACCGTGAGCCAGACTTCCTGCGGGGCTCCGGGATAAACTTTATCGATGGTACGGTGGATTTTGCCCAGCTCGTCCATCAGGCTCTTGCGGTTCTGCTGGCGCCCGGCGGTATCAATGATCAGGTAGTCGGCCTGGCGGGCAAGCGCCGCCTTGGTAGCGTCGAAAGCCACGCTGGAGGGGTCGGCGTTAGGCGCGGCGGCAATGACCTGTGCGCCGGAGCGTTCCCCCCAGAGTTTGAGCTGGTCGACCGCGGCGGCGCGAAAGGTATCGCAGGCAGCGAGAATCACTTTTTTACCCTGATTCTGGAAAATCCAGGCGAGTTTGCCGGTGGTGGTGGTTTTGCCGCTGCCATTCACGCCGACCATCAGGATCACCGTGGGTTTGCCCGGAGGAGCCAGATTGACGGGACGATTGTTGCGGCACATGATTTCGATGATGTCGGCGCGGGCGATGCCGCGGATATCGTCGGAGGTCTGAATCAGCCCGCGTTGATAGCGGTCGCGGATATCGTCAACGATTTTGCGGCTGGCGGAAACACCGAAGTCCGCTGTAATCAACAATGCTTCCAGGTCTTCGAAATTCTCTTCAGACCAGGCTTTCTCGCCGGTCACCAGACTGGAAAACGCACGGGAAACGGCCGTAGTGGTTTTCTGCAGGCCGTTTTTGAAAATGGAAAATACCGACATTACAACTCCTTTACGGCATCCCTGGCCGGGCGTTTGAGGGTATCTTTAATACCGTTCAGCACGCCATTGATAAAATTGCCGGATTTCTCGCCGCTGTAATCGCGGGCAATGCCTACGGCTTCATTGATACTGACGACCGGGGGAACGTCGGGAACGAAAAGCATTTCATAAACGGCCACGCGCATGATATTGCGGTCGACGATGGCCATTCGGCCGAGATCCCATTTTTCCGAAAATTGCCGCAGGGTTTCATCGATCTGCGACTGATGCTCGAGAATACCGCAAATCAGTACATCCGCATACTCATGTCCTTTACGAAAAACCCGGTTGGCCGGCAACTCAAGCGTGATGCCGGCTTCTTCATAGAAACCGTCCAGGTTCTCCCTGGTCGGTTCAATCTGGTTCAAATCGTTCTGGAACAAAAATTGCATGGCAAGCTCACGCCCCACCCGTTTTGAGTGGAGCTGCGGCTTGCCGCTTTTTTGTGTTTCGTCAAGTTCCATCTTTCAGGCCCCGGTCAAAAAGTTTTGATGAGGTTTGCCATTTCAATTCCGGCCAGTGCGGCATCGGCACCCTTGTTGCCGGCCTTGGTTCCGCTGCGCTCGATCGCCTGTTCGATATTGTCCGCGGTAATCAGGCCGTAGGCCACCGGAACCCCGGTTTCCAGCCCGATCTGCGCCAGCGCCTTGGACACTTCGGCGTTGATGTAACCGGCGTGCGGAGTAGCTCCCTGGATCACCACGCCGAGGGCCAATACGGCGTCGTAATTTCCGGAACGGGCCATTTTGGCGGCGCCAAAGGGAAGTTCATAGGAACCCGGCACCCAGGCCACTTCGATTTTTTCGGCGTTGCCGCCATGACGAACGATGGCATCCACCGCTCCGTCGAGCAGTTTGGACACGAAAAACTCATTGAAACGGGCGCAAACAATGCCGAAACGCAGTCCCGCGGCTTGCAGCATTCCTTCATATACTTTTCCAACTTTGGTCATAATGACAATTCTCCGTTTTATCTATTTTAAATTCTTATAACTTAGACGATTTTGCGGGATTTTCCACCTGATTTACGCTTTTTTTATCAATATTTACGCAATTTCACATTGAAAACTGTTCGATTCGACATCATAGTTAATGAAAAACGAAACGGATGCCTATGAAAAAACGTCTGGCATGTATTATGTTGAATTTGATTATCCCCGGGCTGGGCCAACTGGTCATGGGGGCCTGGGTCCGTGGCGCCGTCATGATTATCGGAGCGATCGCCTGCATGATCTGGTTCCTTTATGAAGCACTGGCGCCGCTGCTGATGATGTACCGGGACGAGTTTTCGGAGGAAATTAAATTTCATTTCGGCTTCATGCTGACAAGCCTCGCGCTGATCCTGCTCATCTATCTATGGAGCATCGCGGATGTGGTGTTCTGCTGCGAAACGACATCGACAAATAAAGATGAGGAGAAGGACTCATGCGGAGAATTCTGATCGCAACCATGACGGTATTGGCGGCAGGACTCCCACTCACAGCCGCCCCTCCCGCGATTATCTGGCAGTCCGACGAGAAACGCCCGGAGGTCGTTGACGACCGCGCGAATATCGTCATGTCAAGGGACTCCTCCGATACCGCCTCCGCCGCATTCGCCGCCGACACGCTGGCCGGACAGGTGGCGGCAAAAGGTTATATCATCACCTGGGCTCCGAAGTGGCATTTCCAAGGCACCGGCGGCGTTCGACTGCCCGATGCCGCCGTCAGTGCGGACCATTCGGTGCTGACCGTGCTGGAGACGGCCGGAGAGGAACAGGGTCCATGGCAAAGCCGCATCGTCTGCATTTCCCCGAAAACGGATAAAATACTGCGGATCATCGAACTGAAAGAACGAAAAGTCGAAACGATCCGTTTACTGCCCGGCACCACCGAGGCCCTGCTTTATCAGGCCGGTCAAAGTGTATTCAAACAGTCGAACCGCCTGTTGAAAGTAAACCTGGCCAACGGCCTGATAGCTGCCGAATATACGCCATTCAACGGTGATCTCGAAAGCCTCGCCGTCAACGCCGACGGCAGCAAAGCCGCCGTCAGGCTGAAAAATTCCCCCACAATTCTGGTTTATGACCTGAACGCCCCCGCCAAGGCACCGGATGAAATTGATTCCGGATTCAAAGGCGGCGCGTTGGGATTCTCTCCCGACAATGAATCGGTATTGGCCGCCGCCGACGGCCGGATTTACTTTTTTAATTTGCTCAACATCGGAACCCAGACCCGCGATCCGCTCCCCTCCCCGGAAGGTTTCCTGCCGGACATCCTGCGGATTGACGCCGGCCGAACGGGCGAAATGCTCATCGGACAGACCAATGGACCGCTCTACCTGCTGCGCGGCAGGCGCAATTTCCTGCTGGACGACTCCTGTGAGGGATTCGCCGAATTCGCCGGCAACATCATCATGCTGGTCTCAATGGGGCACAGCACGGCGCGTTTTCTCGACCGCAACACCCTGAACGAAGTCGTCAAACTGCAGATCAAGGCCGACCGCCCCACCACCCGCGGCAGCCTGATGGAAGTTTTTTTCAGTCCGGGCGACGGACTGCTGGCTCTTGATTCACAGGGCAATATTTACGCCCGCAAAAACACCGGGCGGAAATGGTCGAAAAAGCTCCTGTTCGAAGCAAAAAAATAATCTCACATATATCTGAGCAGATATCACATATAACCAGTCTGGCATCTTGTTGCATAATCCGCGAAAAACGGTATGATATCACTATGCAACAGGAGATTTTACTATGCAGGATATCTTGAATGTATGGGGCGGCGGTCAGTTGATGGCGTTCTCCGCCCTGGACGGAAAGACCGATTTCGATCACGGAATGGTGCTTCGAACCGCTTTCGACGGCTTCGCCATTGAGTGCAAACTGCCGCGCGACGATGCGAAAATCTGGTTTTCAGACGCGCCGCCGGTGAAAACCTATCTGGCCGGCGACCATTTCAAATGCACCTCCGATCAGGGCGAAGTGACCGGCGTCCTGCCCGACGCCTACCATCTACTGATCGAAGGCCCATGCCGCGTGGAAAGCCTGAACGGCGCATTTGAACACGAAGTTCGCGGCAACCGGACCCTGATCGGCAGTCGCGGCTTTTTCAACCCGGCCTGGCTGGACGCCGATATCAACGATATTTTCGCCCAACGCCGCAAATGGCTGGACAAACATTGCGCCAACTTGCCTTCGCGCGCCACCGCCAAAGCATTGTCGCAGTTGAAAACCCAGTGCTACAGCGCCGAAGGCCAACTGCTCCACGATTTCACCACCCCCGACCGCTGGCCGCATAAAATGGCGTGGCTCTGGGATACCGTGTTCCATGCGCTGGGCCTGCGTCATTTCGAACCACAGTTCGCGCGGGATTCGATCAGCGCCGTGTTCGACTCCCAGCAGCCGAACGGATTCATCCCGCTGGGCATGTCGCCGTACTACAGTTCCCGCGTTACCCAGCCTCCAGTGCTCGGATTCGGCATCAAAATGCTGATGCAGACCCACCCGGACCCGGCCTGGGAACGCGAACTCTACCCGAAGTTGGGCCGTTTCGCCAAATGGATCATGGCAAACCGCGACAGCGACGGCGCCGGATTGGTCGAATGGCATATCGAACAGTATGAATTCTGCCGGAGCGGCGAGAGCGGCATGGACAACTCTTCGCGTTTCGACGGTGCGATTCAGTTGGACGCGCCCGACTTCAATGCGTTTCTGGCTCTGGATTGCGAAGTTCTGGCCGACATGGCCACCCGCCACGGCACACCGGAAGAAGTGAAATATTGGCAGGACCACCATCAGCGTCTCTGCCGGTTGATCAACGAACGGCTGTGGGACCCCGAGAAGAAATTTTATTTCGACTATGATGTAAAAACCAATAAGCGCCTCGATGTCATGGCCAGCTCCGGTTTTCTGCCGCTGCTTTGCGGCGCGGCTACACCCGAACAGGCCCGCGAACTGCGCGACCACCTCTACAATCCGGAAACTTTCCACACGCCGCTCCGGGTACCGTCGATCGCGCGCTGTTGCGAAAAATATTATTCCAAGGACATGTGGCGCGGCCCGGTCTGGATCAATGTCAACCACATGATCGCTTGCGCCCTGGAACGCTACGGATTCGTTGCGGAAAGCGAAGAACTGATCCGTGAAACCATGGCCGAACAGGAGCATTTTTACGAAAAATACGGGGTCTTTTTCGAATTCTATGACGACCGTCGCGAGATCGATCCGCCGCAGCTCCTGCGCAAAGGCGCTCCGAATCCGACCGAACCATCGGCATTCCATCAGGTATTTTTCGACTACGGCTGGTCGGCGACCCTTTACCTGGATATGATTTGTCGATAAAAGTTCGATTCGGCATTGGATTTATCGTTCCCGGACATGTATATTAACGTTATCACATTTTAAATTCTCAACGAATAATAATAAAAGGAAATGGTATGATGTTGGAGAAAGTGCCGGGAACCGTCTATGAAACTTCAGTAAATGCCATCGATGGCGTAACCATCGCCATGGCGCGCGACGACAAGGAAAAATTTCTGGTGCTGACCGGTAATCCCGCCAGCCCGGTATTTCAGGAATTCGAAGGCGAGATCCTCAGCGGCGAATTGAAAAAAGCCCCGTTGAGCGCCGCCAACGCAGCCGCCCTCCGCAAATATTTCCCGTGGACGGCTCCGATTTCCCTGCGCGACCGTAAAACCACCATCGGCTGCGGCGACCGCCTCGGCCTCGCCAGCGTCGGCCATATCGCCGCCATCAAGCATTACCAGGCCACCCCGGTGCTGGCCCAGCAGTCGATGCGCGAACTCGACATGACCGGCCGCACCTATCGTCAAGTCGTTGACGACACGGTATTCATGGTCTATCAGGCCGGTTACAAGGAAGGCTACGGCGCGGACGGCGACCACCTGAAGAAAATCAAAGACATCGATGTGGCGCTGGCCGCCGGAATGCCGATGATCACGCTGGACCTCTCCGAAGTCATGCTGGCCGCCGCCGGCGACTGGCCGCAAGCCCAGATCGACGAAGCTTTCGCCAAGCTCGACGCCAACACCCGCAAGGCCCTGCTCGATTCCTATGCCGACAAGAAAATCAAGGTCGGCGACAGCGAAATCGACATGGACGCCGCCACCGTCCGCCGCTGTGCGGTCATGTACCTGCAGGCGCTGGACTTCGCCAAAGAAGTCTATGAACACCTGAAGTCCAAGCGCGGCGATAAGTTCGACCTGGAAATTTCCATCGACGAAACCACTTCGCCCACGCTCCCCACCCATCATTATTTCATCGCCGGGGAACTCCAGCGGCGCGGCGTCGAGTTCACCTCGCTGGCCCCCCGCTTCATCGGCGAATTCCAGAAAGCGATCGACTACATCGGCGACCTGGCCGAATTCGACCGTCAGTTCAAGGTCCACGCCGACATCGCCCGCAACTGCGGCGGCTACAAAGTTTCCGTACACTCCGGCAGTGATAAATTCGCGGTCTACCCGACCGTCGGCTCCATGACCGGAATGCGCCTGCATCTGAAAACCGCCGGCACCAGTTGGCTGGAAGCCGTCCGCGTGATCGCCAACCACGATCCGGTGCTGTACCGCAAAATGCACAAAAAAGCACTGGCATCGTTCAACGACATGCTCAAGCTCACCGCCGACATCAACAAAATCGGCGACGTCGACGCCATGGCCGACGCCGATCTGCCGGCCTTGATGGAAATGGCCGAAGCCCGTCAGCTTCTGCATATCACCTACGGTCCGATCCTCCGCGATCCGGAACTGCGCCCGCTCTTCTTCACCGCCATGCACAAGTTCGAAAAGGAATACGACGAAACCGTCCGCAAGCATTTCGACAAGCATCTTTCGCTCCTCGGCGTGCCGAAGAAATAACCGAGATACATCCGTTATCGCAAACCGCTGAAAAGGCCCCGGCTTTTTCAGCGGTTTGATTTTATCCGGATTCCATGCTATCTTACAGTTATCTGCAACAACATGGAGGATAAGCATGAAAAAGTTCGTACTTCTGGCAATGCTGATTATGGGTTGCGCCGCAATCGCCAACGACGTCGCGATCAACGGGGACTTCAAAAAAGTCGGCAAAACCATGCCGAGCGGCTGGATTCAGAACAAAGGCAAATGGGCCGAGCCTTTCGGAGCCATCAAAATCCTCAAGCTGACCGAGAAAGGCGGCGACGCGGAAAACGCGGTTCAGATTACCAGCACCACCGTAAGGACCGAGATGTACACCACAACCAAGGTCCCGGCCAAAGCCGGCGATGTGTTCGAAGTGAAAGTGGACGCCAAAGGCACCGGCACCCTGATCTACGGGCTCTATGTCTATAGTGAAAAAGACGGCTGGATCCACAGCAACCGCCAGACTGCCAAGGTAACCGGGGACTTTCAGGAATACAAGGCTACAATAACCGTCAAAGACAACGCGAAGAAAGGGAATGCCGGTATTGTGCGGGTGTTCATCGGCGCCGACGTCAATTCGGATATCGTCGTCAAAAAAGTTGAAGCCGACCTTAAAAACAAAGAATAACCGCATCCTGATTACGTTCTGTAAAAATCCGTCTGCGCAGACGGATTTTTTTGTAAACTCTTTTCCGGTTCTTATTTGCATTTTATATTTCATGAGGATATATTCGAACATAAACCACTTTTTACAGGAGGAGGACGCACAATGAAAAAACGTGTCATGGGATGGATTATGGGGGCGTTGGTGCTGGCCGCGGCAAGTATTCACGCGCAATCGGACTCGGACAAAGCTCTGTTCGACGCCACCATCAAACGGGTCGACAGCGGCGGGATCTATCTCAATTATCTGAATCAGACCGGTATGGAGAAAACGGTCAAGTCGATCGTCAGCTCCATCCTCAGTTCCCAGGCAGTGTCTTCGGAAATGGCCCCGGAACAGACCCAGCTTATGGCGGCCGCCGCCAATCTCGGCCTCCGCCTGGTCGGACTGGAAAACTACAAGGCACAGGCCACCAGTTGCATCGCTGAAAATGGAAAGCCGGACGCGCCTCCGATGTATTTGTACAAATGTTTCCTTTATACGGGCTCCGACCCCAGTGGAATGCTTTTTGACATCTACACCCGGAAGAATCAGCCGTTCACCATGCTGAAAGATCTCCCGACCAATACCCGTCTCGCCATCGGCGGACATATTACCCCCGAAGCGGCATGGAATAAGATCGTGCTGGAATTCGGCCAGGAAACCGATCCCCAGCTCAAAAACTTCCCCAATACCATCACTGCCATGTTCGAGCAGCAAAATCAAGTCAAGCTGCCGGACCTGCTGAAAAGCATCGGCGGTGAATATTCGTTGCTCATCACCTCGTCCGTCACCCCCCAGGGACCGGTATTCATGCTGCGTGTGGTCGTCAACGACAAAGACGGCGTCCTCGCCGCCTTGATCAAAGCCAAGCTGCCCCCGAGCTTCCAGCGGATCAGCGAAAATATCATCACTTTCCCGGTCAACCCCGGCTTTCCTCACTGGCTCGCGCCGCAATTCATCCTGGGTGACGGCAAAGTAACGTTGGTTTCGCACACCGCCATTCTTGAAGAAATCAAATTGGCGCAAAATGCCGGATTGGCCCAGGCCCCCTCCAGCCTCCTCGAAGGATTCCCGCAGGAAGGACTTGGCTATATGTATATCGATATCAATCAGGAATTGATAAATATGTTAGGCATCTTCACCCGCGGCAATGCTCAACTGGGACAACTCCTCTCCCAGATAACCCCGCCCAAACTCTATGCCGTGGCTACCCGGGAAGAAGACGGTTATCTTTCCCGTTACCGCACGAACTACTCGCTGATGCAGCTCCAGACCCTGCCGATAGCCATCTGGGCCGGTACTATGCTTCCGGCACTCAACAACGCCCGCGAAAAGGCACGGCGGGTTTCCTGCATGAGTAACCTGAAACAAATCGGTCTCGCATTGAAAATGTATGCGATGGACCACAAAGATCAATATCCGGAAGCCAACAACGATGCCGGGCTGCAAGTCCTGATCGCGGAACAATATCTTACCGATCCGTCCATCTTCAGATGCCCGAGCACTCCCAAAAATTCCGGCATGAGTTATTACTACATCGGTGGTTATACGGAAGGCAAGGACAGCCCGAATCTGCCCCAGGCTTTCGACAAGCCGGGAAATCATAAGGGCTATGTCAATGTGTTGTTCCTGGACGGGCATGTCGAACGCGTCAATATCCAGAACTACAGCAAACCGGAAGATGTGATCAACTTCCTGGCACAAACCCATAAATATTCCCCTGAAACCACACAGCAATTGCTCGATCGCTGCAAGAAACAGTAATTAATCTCAGTATTTAAACGGCGCTCCGTTCATCGCGGAGCGCTTTTTTTTTGCCATTATAAACAACAGGATTTAATGTTTTTCTAATCGTCGCCTAACCGTCGCCTAACAATCGAGGAGTAAAATATAAATATATCCAAAAACCAGGAAAGGTTAATCAAGATGATTAAGGAAAACATGAAAAAAACAATTCTCATCACCGCGGCGGCCGCGACAATGGCCGCCCTGCCCCTCACCGCGAAGGACATCATAGTGCCGGGCGAAACCCGCACCATCCTGTTCCGCCAGAACGACGCCCAGAACTACATGGTCACCAAGGTTTTCGAGCTGAAACACCTGAAAGCGAACGATCTGACCCCCTTCATTCTCGGCGCAGTCAAACGTTACGACCCCCAATCTCATGT
>CALABZ010000144.1 GCA_937888615.1 uncultured Lentisphaeria bacterium
GGTTCCACGTGCTCGGCGTGAGTTCCGATAAAACGACCGATGTTGTTCGTCCACAAAATAGTATGAGCCACGTCATAGCCGTAGCTGCCGTACACCAGATACAGCCATACGGCAAACGGCAGCAGGGAAAGCAGGGCTCCGCCGAACAACATGATCCAGAACTGCCAGGTGATTTTTTTGCGTACCAGAATATTATCGAGCAAAAGCCAGAAGAACAGCGCACTGCAAGGGATTCCCAGTCCGATAATGGCCTTGCTCATCAACGCTCCGCCAAGCGATAGCGCGAAAAACAGGAACCACCCGCAACGCCCCCGCAGCCGTTCCGATTGCGTCAAAGCGTAAAACGCATACATGGCCAGGGCGATAAAAGCCGCCAGCATGATATCGGTCATGCACTTGCGCCCGTTCCCCCAATACGGCAGGGAAGTCGCCAGCATGAACGCCCCCAGAAATGCAATAAAATTCGAATACCGCATCCTTTGCAGGATCAGGAAAACCGCCAACGCCCCGGCAATCGCGGACAATGCCGCCGGAAGTTTCGCCGCAAAAGCATTGTAGCCGAATATCTTCATCGAAACCGCCGTGGCCCAGTAAAACAGCGGCGGAGTTTCAAGGAAAGGCTTCCCGTTAAGATGCGGCAGCAGACTTTTTCCCGTCACGGCCATTTCCGCTCCGATCCCCGCAATCCGCGGTTCGTCCGCCCCCTCCAGCAACCGGGCCTCCAGCCCCACCACAAAGACAATCAGCAGAAAGACAGCCAACACCACAAGCCAATTCCGGCGGGAAACGGCAGTCCATCTCTCCGAAAAACAATTTTGATCAGCAACTAAATCCGGCTTCATAGCCCTCCTGCATAGTTGTATTTTACCTTTGCCAACTGATACAAACCGAGTTCAACCACGGCTCCGTCCATCCGAAGCTTCCGGGGCATACCGATCCCTTCGAAGCCGGACTCCTTGTTCCCGGAAAGAATGAAGGCCTGCGCCTGCATGCGTTCCAATCCCTTCAGTTCTTCTTCGCGGTCCAGAATCGGCACCCGACGTCCCAGATAATACAGCGCCGCCCCCCTTACTTCATCAGAGAATACCCGATAAAAATACAATTCACTGTTTTTAACCGTCCTGAGGTTCGCCTCCGCCGACCGGAACACATCCCGCAACGAATCCCTGCTGTTGGCGAAAGGCGTAACACAGGTATCGAACGCCAGCAGAATCCCGGCGACAGCGGCCAGCATGGCAATCCCATGCGAACGCGGGCTCTTCCGCAGCCAACAGACGATTGCCGTCACAAAACACAACGGCCCCAGCAAAATAAACCATTCGAATAATCCGACGGCATAGGGACTCGTTATAATTGCCGCCAGCATTACCCCCGGAACGCACAAAATCACCAGCCAACCGAGAATTTTCCCAGTGATTCGCAACGGACGGCTCGCGGCAAACTGCCTGACGTCAATCTGTTCCATAAATAACCCGATCCCGGTGGCCACCAACAGTCCGGCCCCGGCATAAGCTGTTACCGGCATCCCCAAAATCAACGGCACCAGAAATAAAGCCAGAACCAGGAAATAGCGTTCCCCCGCCCCCGGATTCCGGTTGATGGCCTGAAGTCCGAAAATCAATCCGAGCAGCACCAGTACGCCCCAGGGACTGAAAAAACCGATGATCCCCCTGACATTCAGCGTTTCCACGTGCCGCAAACTGAAAAAACCACGCCATCCGGCCACCGCGTCGTCTCCAATCTGCGCCACCGACAACAGCCAGGCCAACGCCATCAGCAATGCCAGAAACAACCCTCCGCCAATCGCGCCATACCAGACCGGTTTGCGGTATTTGCCGCAGACCAGGTTGCAGACCAACAGCCAGACCAGCGGAATCCCCGCCCCCAGCAATAGCCCGTTCAGCCCAAAACCAAGTCCCAGCAGAGACATCATAGCCGCATAAAACAGAAACCAGCGCATCCGGTAACGCAAACGCTCCGCCTGTACCATGCTGTAAAAGCCGTAAAGCGCCCAGAGCGCCAACGCCGCCGACATCGTCGTACTGTCACAGGCGCGGCTTGCCTCGAAAAAACGGAACGACGCAGCCAGAGCCGCAGCCCCGATAAAAGACGCCGCCAATGAAAATTTCAACCTCCGTCCAAACGCAAAAACACCCAATACCGCGCAAAAACCGAAAAGCGCCGCCGGCAGTTTGGCCGCAAACGGATTCCGTCCCAGGGTTCTCATCACCGCGCCGCCGATCCAGTGAAACAGCGGCGGCGCGTCGGTGCAGTAATCGCCGTTCAACCGGGGGACCGCCCATTGGTGGGAAATCGTCAGTTCGGCGGCAATTCCGGCGTTGCGCATTTCCACGCCGCCGGACAGGTAACGGGCGTCCAGCCCCAAAAAATAAATAACGGCGGTAAAAAAGACAAGCACGGCAACCCAGTACGAAACAGGGTTGCCGCGCATTTGCTGACTGGCCTCAGCCATTATTCATCCAGCATGGCGAATTCGCCAGAAGCGATGGCTTCCTCCAGGAAGAAGTCCAGCGTCGTTTCGATTGAGCGTTCCAGCTTGATCTCCGGCTGCCAATCGAGCAGGCGATTGGCGTTTTTAATGCTCGGCTTGCGGTGCTGAACGTCCTGATACCCCTTGCCGTAGAAAGCGCCGCTTTCCACCACGATCGTACCGGCGAACGGCGGGAATTTGCCGCGCATGGGGTGACGGTCGAATTTTTCCACCAGCATTTCGGCCATTTCCTTGATGCTGGCTTCGTTATCGGGATTGCCGATGTTGATGATCTGGCCGTCGCACTTGCCGCCCTTGTTTTCAATAATGCGGAACAATGCTTCGATGCCTTCGGAAATATCCACGAAACAGCGTTTCTGTTCGCCGCCGTCCACCAACTGAATGGGCGATCCCTGAACCAGGTTCAGGATCAACTGGGTGATGGCGCGGGAACTGCCGATACGGGCGGAAGTCAGGCTGTCGAGCTTCGGTCCGATCCAGTTGAACGGACGGAACAGCGTAAAATTCAACTGTCCCTTGGCGCCGTAGGCCCAGATGACGCGGTCCAGCATCTGTTTGCTGCAGGAGTAAATCCAGCGCTGCATACGGATGGGGCCGGTGATCAGGTTCGAATTGTCTTCGTCGAAATTTTCGTCCTGACACATGCCGTAGACTTCCGAGGTGGACGGGAAAATAATGCGCTTGTTGTATTTGACGCAATAGCGGACAATGCGCAGGTTTTCTTCGAAGTCGAGTTCAAATACGCGCAACGGATTGCGGGTGTACTCGATCGGAGTGGCGATGGCCACCAACGGCAGTACGATATCGCACTTGCGGATGTGGTACTCAATCCATTCACGGTGAATAGAGATATCGCCTTCCAGATAATGGAAATCCGGCTTGTCGAGCAGATGCGCGATATAATTGGCGCGCAGGTCGAGGCCGTAAACTTCATATTTGCCGCTGGCCAGCAGACGATCGCTCAAGTGACTGCCGATAAAGCCGTTCACGCCGAGGATCAGGACGCTTTTCTTGCGGGCGGCTTCTTTGCTCCGGCGCACATCGGGGCCGAAAACCATATTCTTGACGATGCGGGCTTCCACCGCGAACTGGGTGCCGGTCATCAGCACACCGTTGGCCAACTGCGCCGAATCCACGCGCACCGCGCCTTTACCACAGGCCACAGTCAGCGGGCTTGAGTTGATCACGGTTCCCGGCTTGGCGCCGCCGTTGTCGGCCATCACGGACACAGCACAGAAGAAACACTTG
>CALABZ010000145.1 GCA_937888615.1 uncultured Lentisphaeria bacterium
TACACCTTGGATCACCTGGAGGCCCTTACGCCACAGGAGCTTGATCCCTTGGAAAGCGACGATTTGCAAAAACTTTGCAAATAATATTCCGCGCGAACCGATAGCAAAACCAGTCCTGAACAAAAGGTTCGCGATATTCACAAGACACTAATGCCAAAATCATTACAAATAAATTAAAACATTTTCCACCCTAGTAATTCCTTAAAATGGTGGAATTCGCAAAATCACGTATATTGATTTTTCAAGATAAAGGAGTTATATTTCCCTAGTCGCTCCCCGCGTGGGAGCGTGGATTGAAACCGATCAGGGCGGGGTATGGCTGTACATCAACGCGTCGCTCCCCGCGTGGGAGCGTGGATTGAAACATCCGTAAAGTGCCCGCCTCAACCGTTTGATTCAGGTCGCTCCCCGCGTGGGAGCGTGGATTGAAACTCTGATCATCCCCATATGGCTGACAGATACGCATCGTCGCTCCCCGCGTGGGAGCGTGGATTGAAACTTCCGGGCGGCAAACTGGCCGTACTTGGCGGCAAGTCGCTCCCCGCGTGGGAGCGTGGATTGAAACCCGGCACGTTTTAATACTGACCCATGCGCTTATTGTCGCTCCCCGCGTGGGAGCGTGGATTGAAACCGGCTTAGGGACGACGGCAACGAATGGTTTGCCGGTCGCTCCCCGCGTGGGAGCGTGGATTGAAACAACTACAATGGTGCATTAACTAATCTTCCCGTTGGGTCGCTCCCCGCGTGGGAGCGTGGATTGAAACAACTACAATGGTGCATTAACTAATCTTCCCGTTGGGTCGCTCCCCGCGTGGGAGCGTGGATTGAAACCGGTATCGTCAATGTTGAGCGTAATTTTTTTATGTCGCTCCCCGCGTGGGAGCGTGGATTGAAACAGCACCTCGTTGCCTTCGGCGTCGCGGTACTTGGTCGCTCCCCGCGTGGGAGCGTGGATTGAAACATCATCTGATAGCCCTTCTGGGCTACCCAGATAAGTAGCTCCCCGCGTGGGAGCGTGGATTGAAACATTTTCATCACGAATTTCACGAGTAACAATTTTTAAAGTCGCTCCCCGCGTGGGAGCGTGGATTGAAACATCATCCAGCGTCGTAAACTTGGTAATACCTTCTGGTCGCTCCCCGCGTGGGAGCGTGGATTGAAACCGTGGACGTACGATAGTCTGCCGCGACCTCCCCGGGTCGCTCCCCGCGTGGGAGCGTGGATTGAAACTATGCTTCGCCAGTTTTGGCGTTATACTTGTCCTGTCGCTCCCCGCGTGGGAGCGTGGATTGAAACATTCTCCTCTCAATAATGCGCTTATGATAGGGCTGTCGCTCCCCGCGTGGGAGCGTGGATTGAAATGACAAACTTCCATGTTGAACACTGAAATAATTATGCCGTTTCACAACGGATTTTCGTCGTTCGGGCAGTCCAGGTCAGCAGAAAAATGTAAAATCAGCCATTTTTCATTCCTCCCCGGAAACCGCATTGACGCCGTGATTTCGCAGGATCGTCACGGCTTGATGCAATGTATTTTCGTTGAGTTCGGTGACCGTCGGCATCATATTCCGCATATTCAGCGCGGCGTATTTATTTCGTGCCATGGCGTGGTACGGCAAAACCTTGATGGCTTCAATCCGCATTTCGCCCAGCAGTTTCCCGATTGTTCGGAGCTCTTCCGTTGAGCAGTTGCACCCCGGAATCAGCGGAATACGGACTTCAATCCGGGCCCCGGCGTCGGCAAGCCGCCGCAAATTCGCGACAATCAGCTCATTGCCTTTTCCGGTCAATTGCCGGTGTCTGGCGCTGTCGGCATGTTTCATATCATAGAGCCATATGTCCGTCAGCGGCATCATTTTTTCCATAATGTCCCACGTTACGCAACCGCAAGTGTCGAGCGCGGTATGAATGCCTTCCCGTTTCAAACCGCTCAGCAGTTCATGGCAGAATTCAGGCTGAATCAACGGTTCTCCTCCTGATAACGTCACCCCGCCGTGGGCTCCGTAAAAATCCCGGTCTTCAAGAACAAGCTCCATAGCCTGTTCCACGGTCACGCTTTTTCCGTAAAGCCGTAAAGCGTTTCCGAGGCACACCGGTTCACAAGCGCCGCAGGCCCGGCATTTGATCCGGTCGAAATGATGAACCCCATCCGACAGCGAATGCGCGTGCGCCGGACAGACGGCAACGCATTCCCCGCAGTTTATACACTTATGCGCATAGTATGCCAATTGAGGTTGCGGAGCGATGCCCTCCGGGTTGTGACACCAGAGGCAACGC
Organism: uncultured Lentisphaeria bacterium; assembly: GCA_937888615.1. Taxonomy (GTDB): domain Bacteria; phylum Verrucomicrobiota; class Lentisphaeria; order Victivallales; family Victivallaceae; genus UBA5239. Next base: position 2,278 of record CALABZ010000145.1, read on the forward strand.
AGCGGACAACCTTTCAGGAACAGGGTCGTACGCACTCCCGGACCATCATGGACCGAGAAACGTTTGACTTCCAATATCGTTCCTTTTGCAGTCATGGGTTTACTCCGCTATGCTCAGGGCGCGTTTTATATACTGGTCCTGTTCTTTTCTGGCAATGTCATTGAAGCGAACGTTCCAGCCGCAGACCCGCACCTGAAGCCCTTCGTATTTTTCCGGATGCTTCTGAGCGTCAAGCAGGACATTGGCGTCGAAGATATTGAAATGCACCGCGATACCATGCTTGTCCATATAGGTTTCGAGCAGCGTCCGCATTGCCGCCAGACCCTCCCTGCCCTGAACGGTGGCCGGATGCATCATCACGTCCAACGAAAAATCGCCGGGGAACAATGCCGAGTCGATGCGGGTGACCGATTTAATCAGAGCCGTAACGCCATTGACATCCATCCCCATGGTCGGAGAAATGTTTTTCGACATTTCTTCGCCTGCCGAACGGCCGTCCGGAGTCGCCCCGGTTTTTTCGCCCAGGATGATGAACGTCCGCGCCGAATGTATGGACGCCGTGTAAAATCCGCCGCGATTGTTGGGACGCAGATTAATTTTGTTCGCCAGAAATCGCGCCAGCCCTTCCGCCAGGGAATCAACCGCGTCAATACCATTGCCGAATTTACTTTTGCAGTGGAGTGCTTTCAGCCGAAATTTCTCGTAGCCGAACCAGTTGTTATTCAAGACATCGCGGAATTCGGTTAAAGTAAGCTCGTGTTTTTCAAAAACAAATTCCCGGACCGCCATCAGCGCGTCGACCACGGTAGCGAACCCGGCGCTGAGGATGCTGGAAATATTGTATATCGAACCGTCCTGAAATGCGTCTTTAGCCGTTTTCAAACTGTTTTCGATCGTCGCCGAATAAACCTGGGCCGGGCTGACTTCATGCAGATACTGCTCGAAATCATTGGCGCAAGTGATTACGGCCTCGATGATATAATCCAGTTGCCGGATATAGGCGGCATAGAATTCATCGAAAGTTTTTATCTCTTCAAGCGCTCCGGTTTTCACTCCGCAAACGATGCCGGTCTGTGGATCGACGCCGTCATGAAATACCAGTTCGACCGGTTTCAGCAAGTTGATATATCCGGCGGCGGTGCTGTTCCCGCGCGCTTGCGGAATAAATTCATAACAACCGGAAATGGCACAGGTCCGCGCTTCCTCCCCGGTGCATCCCAGCCCCAGCAAAGCGCGTTTCATCGACATTTCGCCAAGAAAAACAATGCTGCTGCGACCGCGTCGAATCATATCCAGCGCCTTATCCACAAAATCGGTGGGAATGTTCGGCGCAACTTTCAGTTGCAGTTTCGGGGTCGGAATATCAAGTCGGTCATAAACATCCAAAATCAGATAAGACAGTTCGTTGATTTCGCTTTGTCCGTCGGCTTTGGTGCCGCCGAAATAAAACGGATGACCCCAGTAATTATCAATCGATGCCCACTGCATCAGGAAGTAGGCGAAAAATTCGCGTATTTCGGTTTCCGTATAACGTTTCTCATCGAGGTCGCGTCGAAAATACGGATAAACCGTGCGGTCGAGATTGCCCAGCGAGCGCACCTGAAAACGATCGATATGCTCCCCGAACATAAAGAAAAGGTACACCAACTGCAAGACTTCAAAGGTATTGGTCGGCGCCCCGTGAATCAGCGTATCCAGGCAATCGGCGATTGCCAGGATGCGTGGATTGCCGTCGGCGTGCTCCAGCGCGTAATGCCGAAAACGTTCGAGCATCGCAAGAATCGCCGTATAGGTGATTTCGATGCCCTCGAAATAAGCACGGGCCGCGTCGTTCAGCTCGCCGCGCTCTTCCCGTTCCCCGCGATAACGGCGCGCCCGTTCCAGGAGCCCCGGAAATCCCAGTGAAAAAATGGCATCCCAATCCGGCACGGAATGATCGAAATCCTTCCACATTTTCGAGGCACCGGTCTGGTTCTGATTGTCCAGCAGTTGACCACATTTGAGAGATTTCGCATTGACCTCGGCGTCCCATTTGCCGATCAGCGGCGAAAGGGGGCGGTCATAGCGGTCCCAGCAGCCAAAGGCAACGAACCAGTCATGCGGATTGACATTGATTTGAACATTTTCGCAGACATACGCGAACGCTTCCGCTTTGATGACTTCGTGGGGGCGTCCGGTCAGATTGTCAGCCAGAGCCATCACGTTTTTCTTTATCGTTTCATTGTCAAGGCCGGTGTTCCGGTCACAGACCTGCTGTTTGAACTTGCGTTCCAGCCAAGGACGATCTTCATGAAAAGTTTTTGACAGCATTATATTTGTTCCTCAGTGGATTTTTCTTGCCTTATTATTATATTATAATGCATGACAGGTGATTTTTGAATAACATTTTTTGGCGAAAAGATATACTTTTATGGCAGTAGAAAGAAGGAATGATTTGTTGAATATGCATGCGCAACTGCATTTGCGGCTGGTCCACGCCGCGATCGGCACCTATCCGTGCCACTCGAAAAAAGCCTTTCTGCCGGTCAACCGGCTGCTGCTGATTTTTGCCGACTCAGGACGCGATGACAGTTACATCCGCGACTTGGCGACCGGAAAATTATTTCCGATGCGGCGCGGTCACGCCTATTTTATTCCCTGCCGGCACGAAATCGACCAGCACCAGACCGGGGAACTGCATTTTGTCTCCTTTCAGTTCAACCTGGACCTGTTTTATGGGTTCGACATCATGGCGAAGTTTCCGGAATGCCGGGTGATCGACAATCCGGCGTTGATCGCTGCGGCCATGGCGTTGATCCGCAGAGCGGATATTCCGGCCGCCTTGTGCGGTATCAATGAACTGATTTATCATCTCTGCAGTCAGTGGCTGGCTGAAAAGCCGGACATTTTACGGCAACATATGAGATCCGGTCAGAAATATGAACCGATATTGGATTTCGTCGAGAAACACGGAGACGCGCAAACCACCGTCGGCATGCTGGCTGACATGGACCATGTACGGCAGGATGTTTTTTCCCGAAGATTTACCCGGGAACTGCAGATTTCACCCAAGGAATTTATCATCCGAACCCTGGTGCGCAAAGCCTCGCTGCTGCTTGGCGGCTCCGCCATTCCGGTCAAAGAAGTCGCCGACCGGCTGAACTTCAACTCGGAATACTACTTCTCACGTTTTTTCAAACTGCATACGGGAATGTCTCCGAGAGAATTCCAACGGCATAACGGCATCAAATAATTTATATGCTGTCTTTTCAATCAGTCATTCATAATATGCCGGGGCCAGCCTGAAACCGGCCCATGACTGCGGATCGTGACCGCTGATCACCCGGATGCCATTCCGGCGCATTTCCATGATCCGGGCAAGCGTTTTCAACATGGCTTCATGGTCGCGCACGTTTCCCGGCATGACGCAGTTTTCCAATATTTCATCGAGATATACGCTGTCCGCGGCCAATAATATGCCGCCGGTCCGTTCCAGCCGAAGCAAGAGCGACTGATGACCGGGCGAATGACCGGGCGTAAAAATCATTTTGATCCTGCCGTCTCCGAAAAGATCGTGGTCGCCGCTGACCAGGCGCCGGGGCAACGGGTATTGATCCATCATCCTCCGTCCGTTGTCGTCAAGCAGCTCTCCGGCCTGAACATAGCAGACAGCGTCCTCGAACGCCTCGAGCCCCCCGGCATGGTCCGAATGCAGGTGCGACAGCACAATATGGGTAATATCGGCTGTTTTCAGCCCGACTTTCGCCAACTGCCGCGAGATATGCTCCGCTTCCTTCATAACCGGAATATAATCACCGACCGCCGTGCTATTAACCGCGGACAACGGCTGTCCCGTGATGAACAGCACATTTCCATCTGGATGCATGATCAGAAAAAACGGGACCGGCACCTCGAACGGCGTATTATCCTCCGGTACTTTCGCCAGCAGATGCTTTCTCGTCCTGATCGAGCCGCATTGAAACATATACAATTCCATGGTTTACCGCAACTCTTTTAGAATGAAGTTTCGTGTAATGGTTTCGACATTTCTGTCAACCTATCATGAATTGATTATAACGCCGGGTTGCCACAGGAACAATCCCTGATCCCGGGAATTCGTGAAAAGATCAATGAAAGAATCATCCCGTTTCAACAAATATCCGATTGTACTGAAAATGAATCATTTCAGGAGCAGGTAAATCGCGGTGGCGACAACCAATACCTGAATAATGATTTCAAAGACTTTCTGGTTCAGTTTGTTGATCAGGATAATCCCGAGCACACCGCCAACAATCAGCAGCGGCAGCATCGCCAGGTCCGCCTTGAATGCCGCATAAGTGATCCGTCCCTGATAAATGAAGATCGGTATCTTCAGCCAGTTCAGGATCAGGAAATACCACGCGCATACCCCCATATACTGCTTTTTCGGCAGGCGCATGGCCAGCAGGTAAATCGCCATGACCGGACCGGCGGCATTCGCCACCAGCGTGGTGAAACCGGCGATAAGGCCGAAAAATGCGGTAAACATCCAATGCGCATGAAGCTGGTCGGCGCCTTTCAGGTATTTTGTACGCAGGTAATTGAGGATGAACATGACCAGGATGATCACGGCGATAACCGGCCGCAGCATGTTGTTGTCGATCCCCGGCCAGGTCAACACCCAGAGCGAAAAACCGTCCAGCACCAACACGCCAACCCCGATACCGGTCAACGCCCAGGGCATCAGCCGGAGAACCATAAGCCAGTTCGCGTGGCGGCGGTAATAAATCACCGCCATGATATCCGCCGCACCCAGCATCATCAACTGAAGTCCGGTCGAGAGCCTCGCCTCGAAGAATACCAACAGCAATACAACCGGCAAAGTGCCGATGCCCGGGAGCCCGGTTTTGTTAATTCCGATCAAGACCGCACCCAGCATCAAAATCAAGACCTGGGCCCAACTGAAATCACCGAAAAACCATTCAAACATTATCTTTATACTGTACGTTATTGAAAAAGGCACGGTTTTTTAAGACCGTGCCTTTTTCGGAGGGGTTATATGAACCGCTCAACTGAGCAATTCTTCGATTGCCCGGTCGATGTCGTTCATCGTACCCGGATGCTTGACGAATACCTGCTGCGGCACTTCGCCATCATCCACATATTCCTGCAGGAGTTTTTCGAGGACATCTTCCTCAAATACCTTTTCTTCTTCGATATAGTGGACTTCATTGGCAAATTCGTTGCCCATCACGCCGTAAGCGCCATCCGGAGTTCCGAACACCGTAATACGACGCGCCCGGCGCGGATCGCTTTCCAGACTGGTCTGTTCCGGACTCGACGTAACACCCAGCGGGTTGGTCAACATCCGGCTTTGCAGATACTCCTGCATCGCAATCCATGACGCTTCGCCGACAGAAGGCGGCACATTGATTATAAACGGACCGAACTTACGCTGTTCATCCTGCCAACGGCTGGAGTTGATCGGAGCCGGACCGTAAGGATCGGACAGGTCAACGCCAAAGTTGGTAATACTGAACGTGCTGGCTCCCAGTCCGTTGATGGTAGTGGTGTAAATGTAGCTGTTCTCCTGAATATCCAGCAGAGTCTTGCCCTGTTCCCAGGTGCCGCTGACCCAGAGGTTATAAACGGCATTTTCATAATTGAAGTTATTGCCATTCAATCCTTCATTCCAGGCGACGGAAACATCGAAGCCGCTGCCGCCGGAAATGCTCCAGGTCGCTTTGACCGTATCTTCCAGACTTCCGGTTATCGGATCGCCATCGTTGGTGATCGAGTTTTCAAAACCGACACCGTAGGCCTGACCGGCGACAATACCATTACTCAGAGCGATCATGCTGACGCCGGTGGTACTGCCGACCCAGAATTCCAGCGGATCGACGACGGAACCGGCTACCTGCTTCAACATGGCCTTGCTGCCCATGACGAAGTAATTGCTCCAACCGGCATTTTCGATGCCGTCCGCCACCATCAACGTACTGTTGTTATTGATCATGAACTGCTGTGCGTTGTGATCGCTGAAGGTGAAGGTATCGACCGTCAGATCACCGTTGAGAACAGCCATCGCCGAGGCATTATCCAAAACCAATGTCGAGATATTGCTGGTGCCGTACATGTTCAAGGTCTGCGTGGCAGTACCGTTAAGAGTAAGGGTATCCGTCGTGACCGAAGCGCCCCGAACGAGGTTCATGCTGCCGCCGAGGTTCGTGTTCACGGCCGAGAATTCAGCGCCCTGCCCAACGGTCAGATCGCCGTTTACATCGGCATTTCCACCGATGACCGACAGCAGACCGTTGTTGATGGTCAGGTTGCCGACACTGTCGATATTCTGCGCCACATTGAGCGATCCGTTGACCGTCAGGTTGCCGGGCATATCGATGCTTTCGGCTTCAATCTGGTTTCCGGAAGTCAGGGTCAGACCGGCCCCGGCTTCACCGGTAATGCTTCCGGCTGTACCGAAGTCGATGCTTCCACCGGCGGTGATCGCGCTGTTGCCGACCACATTCACACCCTTGGTAAAGCTGACATCGCTTGCGGCAATGATTGTACCGTCAAGTGCAACGGCACTACCAGTCGTATTGAATGTCGCCTTACCGACATTAATCAGCAGAGCGGCAGCCGGATCGCTGTTCTGGAGAACAATGTTTTGGGAATTAACCGTCAGTTCATTCAAATTGCTGACCGAACCGATTTGGACATCTCCATTCAAAGCCGTAACGGTGAAGTTGCTGGTGGAATCTTCCGCCATGACTTCATTCAGAACGCTGACACTGCCATTTGCGGATGTCAGTTGAGCATCGCTGCCGGTTCCGGTAATCCGGATTTTATTCACGGAGAAATCATTCTTGACCCCAAAAGTTCCACTGAGATTAAACCAGCCGCTGTTGTTAAGGACCAAATCGATATTACCATCCATGAAGTTATTGTCACCTTCAAGGTTGACATCTTCGCAAGTAACACTCAACACACCGCTGAAATCCAAAAGCTCACCGGCTTGAATATCGTTCAAGGTGGCATCCCCCTTGGTGACAACGCCAAAAGTACCACCGTCATTCGAAATATTTTCCAAGTTGAACATATTACCGCCATCAGCCATGCCGATACTGGTATCTGCATCTCCAATATTGTAATAGAGTCCGGCGCCGGAAGCGATGCTCATCGGAACCGTAACCTGCGCATCGCTGCTCAGGAAATGGTTGATGGTGTTTACCCCGCTCAAGGCGTTGATGGCACTCACCGTCAGGGAATTGACTCCCTGCCCGGCGGTTCCGAGTTCATAACTGGCCAGATTCAACGCATTACCGCTGACATTCACACCGTCCGTACCCGTCATCTGTCCATTGGAAAGATTAATATTGCCATCGGCGCTGATATTGACCAGGCCACCGGAGGTAACATTTCCATCAACACTGACCGCACCGCTGCTGTCCAACGCAATATCACCGCCGGCATTCAGGCCGCCGAAGCTGACCGAACTGCTCGTGATATTGAGGGCGGAGATATCACCCTGAACATCAAGAGAACCGCCGTTGGCGACAACGTTTCCTTCGACCGTCAGGTCGCCGCTCGTTACCGTCAAATTGACGTCACCGATATCCAGATCGCCCTTGACCGTCAGGGCCACATCACTGGTTTTGGCGGCGCCGCTGAGGACCAGATTACCATAAAAATTGCTTCTGGTGACCGCAAGAACATCCTGCTCGGCGTCGGCGGTATAACCGATCGTCGAATCAGTCGAAACGGCCAGAAGGACAACTTCTGAAGTAACCGTTGCAATATACAGGCTGGAAGTTCCGTTGACTTCGAACCGGGCGGCCACCTCGGAATTGGTAATGGTGATATTGGTATCGCCTTGGCCTTCCCAGTTCAGCACTACTTTGTTGTCCTCAATGTCCCAGGACTGAGTTATCGTATAATTTGCCGCATGTTCAGAGTTAAAGGTAAATATCTTGCCGTCGCCGGTAAAGTCAATCGATGTGATAGTTTCCCAGGAATCGCCATCCCAACGCTGCCAATTCAGATAATTATTGATGTCGCTGTCAACAGTACCGAAGAACATATAGATATCGGTATAAACCGGTTCCGGATTCTTTTCATAGGCACCGGCGGTGGCGTTGGAGGACGGGCGTCCCTGACCGGCCTGGTCATAACGCACATCGCCCGGATCTTCCGCCCTGCCGATGGCATACGGGTTGTCATCCATGTCCACGATATAAGTCTGACGGCCATCGCCGTCCACGACATCTACAACCGAAAGCGTACCGTAAAGCCAACCGTATTTACTTTCGTCATTGCCGAGAATCACATTGTTGTCTTCCGTATAGATAATCTGCAGGTTGGTCACCCCGATCACATTGCTGACGAACGAACTGTTGGACGGGCGTGCATTGATGGCGTAAATGTCATTGCGCACATTGTCCTGCCAGTTCTGGGCGATAATTGAGTTTGTGACATTAATGGTCGAATAACTGTTCAGGTACATACCGCCGCCGGTGCTGCCGGCGTAGTTATTGGCAATCGTCACAAAATCCAACGTAATGCTGCCGACACTGTTGGTGAAATAGATGGCGCCGCCCTTGTCGCTGGCATAGTTGTTCGACAAGGTGGAGTTGAGCATACTCAGGTCGCCGCCGCCGACATAGATGGCGCCGCCGCGCTGGGCATTGACGAAATTCACGTCCTGGTCAATCGTTCCGATTACGGTCGACTCCAGATAGAGCTGCTGACCGCCGAAGTAGATTGAGCCGCCGTCTTTGCCGGCCTGGTTGTTCAGCATTACCGATTCAATGAAATCGGCATTATTGGCAATGGCGATATAGACCGCGCCGCCGGATACGCCGGCCTTGCTTTCCGTGATGGATGAACGATAGACGTTCAACTTGCTGCCGCCGAAGTAAATCGCGCCGCCGGAGCCTTCCGCCCGTGCGTTTTTAATCTGAACATTATTCAGGTTCAGGGTCAGGTTGCTGTTGGCCGCAAGTATACTGCCGCCATTGGCTTCCCGAGCCGTGCTTCCGCTCGCCATACCGTTGTTAAGGATGAGATTGGACAGGTTCACCACCACCGCCATGCTCGTCGAATCCATATAGAAGTGACGGCTGAGATTGTCCGCATCCAGGGTGAACGACTGATTGAGCGCCTCAATGGTCAAACCGGAGCGAATGACCATCTCTCCTTCCGTCACTTTCATGCTGTCGTAAGGATTGCCGGTTACCGGATCGGTAACGACATTGATATCGATGACGCCGTTCGAATCGGTCAAATGGATGGCATAACGAAGCGTGGTCTGCCAGCCATGCTGATTCGCGGTGAAGTCATAGTAAACATCGCCATTGACCAACGCCTGGTCGGTCATGGCGACCAAACCTTCGCCGCGATCGACCGCACTGTCCATGGACACATAAGTCAGGCGTTCATACGCCCCGATGGTTTCCCGTTTCTGACCGGTGGCGGAATCAGCCATCAGGCCGCGCTGGTCAACACCGCCATCGGCGCCGTAATTACCGCCTCCGATGGCAACGCTGCCGTCTTCGACGCGGTAGTTTCTGGTCAAACCGCCGTTATAAAGGAGGTCGGTGTCAAGATTCAGGTTGTCGACGGAACCGCCGGTTCCCAGGATATCGGTGGCACTGCTGTCAGTGAGGAAGTCGAAATTATCTCCCACTGTTTTCCAGGAGCCGACGATATTATTGTTTTCAGTAACACTGCCCGCGCCGATCTTGATGGTGATATCCAAACGGCGCTGGTCGGAACCGCCGCTGACATAGTTTTCGGCGATGATGTTATTGGTCATCGTGAAATGGGTCACCTGCGAGTCGATCAGGATGGCCGCACCATAGGTTGTAGCATTCTTGTAGAACGTGTCGTTGTTGACAATGGTATTGCCATTAAGGGTAACCGTTCCGCCCTGGGCCGCAATCGCCGAACCGCTGATAACCCTGGAAGTCTTCAGCGAGTTGCCGGAGATGGTCGAGTTATTGACGGTGAGGTTGCCGGTCGTGTAAATACCGCCGCCGCCGCCGGAATTTTTGCCGGTCGGATCGTCGATTGTATTACCGATCGCCCAGTTGCCCTGAGCGGAACCGCCCTCGTAGCTTTTACCTTCGGCGCCGATCAGGGAATTGCTGATGGTCATGGTCCCGGCGTTGTAGATACCGCCGCCAAGCCCGGCGTTTTCCGCCGCGTTGCTATAATTCTTGTTACCCATCTTGCTGCCGTCAGCGGTATTGGCGGTAATCGTCGAGCTATTGATTTCCATCATTGAAGACTGGTCATTGTAGATACCGCCGCCCTGTCCCATATCGCGACCATCCACATAAATGGAAATTGCAGTGCGGGTGGTGTCACTGCCGGGCCTGTCATTAGTTGCCAGCGAATCGCGAATCATCGAGTTATTGATGATCATAGTCCCCCCACCGACATTCAGGATAGCACCGCCGCGTCCTATTGTACCAGGAATAAAGATATAATCCCATTGGTTCGTTTCCGAATTCCACTCATATGTATAGGTTTCATCTGCACTGAAACTGTAACGACCATGGTCGTTGTAAACCGCACCATTGATCAATGTCATATTGTTGATGCCGACCAAACGTCCATCATTCTGGAAGATACGGGAATTTTTATGCGCATCGATGACGATCTGTCCGTTGTCCTGCATCCGGAATGTATTATCGTTCTCGAAATACATATACTCTCCATCGCCGGACATATAATAAAGATTGTAATTCTCGGCAAATTTCTCATACGAACCGATGATGACATCGGTATCAATGACGATATCTCCGCCAATCAGATTGATTGTCCGTTTCTCATCGGTGAACATCGAATCGGCGAACTTGACATAACGGTCGGCGTCAAAACGCGCACGGTTGACATCGTAGTCGTCGAGTCCCTGCAACTGAGTGAAATCATAGCTGTCGATCCAGTAAACCGCTTCGCGAAGCGTGATGCCTTCGGCCAGCGCGATATCGATGTACGCCCACTCATTGTCGTTATGCAGAATAAGGTCCGGATGGTGCTCAAGGGCACTGTCGCCGTTGGAGGTGACAGTCATGTAGAAGTTGCCTTCGAAAGCGCCGATGCTCACGGACATGGCCTTGAACTGCCCGGTCACCGCGGTATCGGTAACCAGGACACCGTCTTCACTGACGACCCTGTGGATATAGCTCTGGGTGTTTTCGTCCCAGGCATAGAAGGAGTAGTAGACCATTCCGTCGATGACCTTGACCTCAAGACCGGTACGGATATTGCCGCGCTGGTCGTAACCGCCGATCATATAAGCGGTGGAACCGGAACGCACTTCATTACCGCCGAGGTTGTAACGGTAAGCCAGACTGTTGGCGCCGTCGATCGCCAGAGAATAAGTCAGGCGGTCCCCCTGTTGCCTTGGCGTTTCGGCCAGGAACAGATTTGAGGTGATGAAATAAGCCTGTCCAGCATTGACGCCGACGATATTGCCGTTGCTGTCAAGGATGCCGGCAGTGCTGTTTACATAGCTTCCGTCCGGACGATAAGCACCGATTACCCTGTAATCACCGCTTACCAGACGCGAATCCGCATACAGGTAGTATTTGGAGAAAATATTGTTCGCGCTACCGTTTACATTGACGTCCGTACCCAACTTAATGCCATAATCGTCATCAATCAGCGAGTTGTAAATGCTGAACGAGCCGTTGTCGACCTTAAATGCAAAGGTTGTGCTGAACCAGGAAGAATAATTCTGTGAAGACGTCACGTTCACCAGATTCATCGCGCCGGAAACCAGAAGCACGGTCGCCGCGTTCTCATAATTATTATTCGCATAGAAAGTGGAATTGTTGATATTCAACGTTCCCTGATCCAAGTAGATAGCCGAAACCAAATTCGCCTGATTGTATTCGAAACTGCTGCGGCTGATCGTAACCGTACTGTTGCGGGTATTCACAATATACATGGCGCCGCCGCTGCTCTCCGTTGAAGAATAAGCCCAAGCCGCGTTGGCGTAAAAATCCGTTCTGGACAGCGTTACATCACCGATGCTCTCAAGATAAACGGCTCCGCCGTATTCGGTTGCATCATTACTGCTGAATGCAGTATAATCCATGACGATATCACCGATATTATAGACATACATCGCTCCGCCCCGAACCGTATTCCTGGAAACCCCAAACTGATCGGTACCGGAACCGTTTCCGTAAAACGAGACGTTGCTGCCGAATATGATCGAACTGTTTTCGCTGTCGATCATATACACCGCACCGCCATATTCCCCGGCGATATTATATTCGAAATAAACGTTATTCTCGGCTTTGAAATCGCCGATCTTTTCCAGATATACGGCGCCGCCGTTTTGAACCGCCGTATTACTGCCGAAACCAACCACACTGTTTTCCCGGCTCAGATAGACATTGCCGGTATCATAGGCATAGATGGCGCCGCCGTTCACTCCGGCATAATTCCTAGAAGCAGACACGCTGACATTGAGTCCTCCGGTATAGAAGAGAATCGAAGCGCCGGAACTGCGGTCTTCCGATTCGTCCATATCGATGTATTCAGCGTCACCGTGGAGGTTATTGAAGTAGAACGCACCGCCATTGCCGTTTGCTGCCACGTTATTTTCAATGTAACCATAATTAAGCCTGATACTGCTGTTTTCGGTATTGTCGGGCACATAAAACACGAATGATCCCAAGCCCTGGCTGCTGGTCAGATAAACCGCGCCGCCATCGCCGGACAGAGCCGCATTGTAATACATGTTGACCGAATGCATTGCAAGCTGTGCATCAATACTGCCGTAAACGGCGCCGCCGTTGTCCCGAGCAATGTTGTTGGTGAAAGTTGCACGCCGGAAGGTGATGTCGTTCGCCGATTCAGAGTAGAAGGCACCGCCGTTCAAGGCATTGTTATCGTTGAAGTTGACGCCCTGGATTGAGGAAGCACCGCTACTTTGTATGAAATAAATAGCGCCGCCGTTTTCATCCGCGTTATTGGCGGTGAACGAAGTACGATAGCGGTCCCGCTCATCAGTAATCGTAGTGGTGTTCAACACGCCGCTGGTCATATAGACGGCGCCGCCGGACCCCAGGGTACGATTGTAGCTGAAACGCGAGCCGGTTTTGATCTTTTCGTGACTTACCGAAGAAAGCCGGACGCCATCCGTATGAATATTCAGAACATTGCTCGCATAAACCGCTCCGCCGCCGATCGAGGCGAACGAGCTGAAAACGCTGACGTCATTCAAAGATAACGTACCATTGCTGTAAATGGCACCGCCCTGCCCGCCGTTATCCGGCGAGGAGGAACTGCTGACACTGAATCCGTTCTGCATCATTACATTGCTGATCGTCAGCGAAGAATTCATGCTGTTCAACGTCAGGATGCGTCCGCGGCTCATGCCGTCTATCATTGCCAGTTGATACAGAGTGGGACTATCCCCTATCGTCTTGACTGTGATATTCATGCCGCTCTTCGATATGGATGCTCCATAGCCGATGATCCGAGAATTGACCAGTTCGACCGTCGCTGTACCGAGGTTGGCGGCGGCACTCATCGCCGCCGACCAGGAACTGTATGTGTTGTCTCCGATCCGGGCGACACCACCACTCCATTCAAACGCACCGATATCCTTGGTCGTAACAGAGCTGGGAGAGTTCACCAGATAACCGCGCTGGTCATTGGCGGAACCGCTTCCCATATCCATGCCGATATTACCTTCCTGCGTGGCCAGGGTATAACTCCAGCCGCCATTGTCACGGAGAACGCCATCGACAAAAAGGAAATCCCCGGACTTCGAGTTTGCAATGCCGATCTTCACGACATCGCTGCTGGTATTCCTCAGTTCATAAGTGCCGTCGCTCTTCTGCACCCAGGTGACCTGTCCGAAGAAATCCGTGACATTCTCAATTTTCGAATCCTTGTCGGCATTCGGATGCTTGTTCACGGTGTGCCCGTTCTGGTATTCAACGATGTTGTTGTTCTTGGCGTTGAGCTTCGACAGTTTGCCGTCACTGCCAGGAGCATTGTAATAATCGAATCCGCTTTCGTAAACCGAAAGAAGTTTGCTGTAATCGCTCGTGAAACCACCCGTATTGGAGAAATCCGCTTCATGGATCAAATCCGTACTCCGATTGCGTGCCAGAATACTGTTTTCGACCAAGGTGACCGTACTGCCGTTATAAAGGCCGCCGCCATGCCCGAATGCATTGTTGAACGCGATCGTCGAGCCGGAAATCGTCAGCGACGTTGCACTGTTTTCACCGAATTTATTGACGGAAATACCGCCGCCATCGCCAAATGCGATATTATTGCTGACGGTGCTGTTGGTCAGGGTTACTGCTCCTTCGTTGGCGATGGCACCGCCGTCACCGAGCGCGACATTGCCTGTCAACAACGAAGAATTGATGGTATAAACCGCATTGCTGGCGTCTTTCGTACCGCTGGCCCAGATTGCGCCGCCGGAACCGGTCGCCACGTTCCCCTGCATGGTTGTTTCCGTAAAGGTGATACTGCCGTTGGTCGTACCGCCGATTTTACTGTAACTGCTGAAGTCCTGCCCGATCACCGCACCGTTTCCATCAACGAAACCGTTGACCAAACCGACACGCTGGACGATCAGGTTCCCCATCATGTACAACGTCTTATCTGCCGATGTGTAACGAAGTCCCTTTATGGTGAAAATCTGACTTTCATGCTTTGCATCAATGACCGAATCGCCTTCTTCGGAGCCATAGATGTAAACCGTGCGAACCACGTTGGTCTGATTGATGTAGGCAGTCATGTTCAGTTCAATATTGCTTTCTGTAATCCGCGAATTCACCAGTTTGATATAAAGCTGGTCTTTGCCCGCATTGGAATATGCAGTGGCTAACAAAGAATCATCAAATGAAGAGAATCCAACCCAACGAGAAGAGTCTCTGCTGATCGTCCCCTCTACAGCCGCCACTTCATAATACTGGTAGTAATATCCGATGTACCCGTCAAACTCATAAGCTCCGATGTCGCGACGGGTTTCTCCTGTTGTCTTAGAAACCGTGGCGTCATAACCACGGGCATCGCTGATGGTGCCGCCGGCATAGCCGCCGTCAATTGCATCGGTTCCAGCAACCAAAGCCAGAGTTTTGACGTAACCGCCGTTGTCCATCATCATCCGGTCGGCCAAGTAACGATCTTCCCTGTTAACGGCCAAAAGGTTATTAAACCCAGTCATATTATTCAGTCCAGAGTAGTCAAGAGAGGACAGGAACAGGTTGTTGGTCAAAGAAGCATTATTGCCGGTCAGGTAAACCGCGACATTTCCACCGGTTACTTTCGAATAAGCAAACGTGTTATTGGTCAGGATCAGGTTTTCGCCATTGTAATACAAGGCGGTGCCCTGCCCGCTTCCGATATTGAATGCGATCGTGGTGTTCAGCATTTCCAGCGAACCGCCGTCCACATAGACGCCGGCTCCGTCGACCGCGGTGTTCCTGTAGACCGACGAGGAGGAAAGCTTCAAGGTTCCGTTCAGACTGGTAATCGCGCCGCCGTTGCCAATGGAGGTGTTATCCCGGAAAGTACTTCTTTCGGCAATAACAGTTCCGCCATTGTTGTAAATGGCCCCGGCCATTGTACCGGAGTTGAAAACAAACTCGACACGGTCCATATAGGCCAATCCGCCGACGCTCACGGCAATCACCGCCGTACCGCCGGAAATATTCTGGAACACGCTCTGCTCGATAACCAATGTGCCGTTGTTTGCGACATTGAACAGAGCCTTCCCGGCGTCAAGAACAAAATTATAGAAGTTGATCCCGCTGAAATTCGCCAGAACACTGCTGCTGCCGTTACCAATCGTAATGCTGCCGCCGCCGTTGCCTCCGTCGATGAAAGTCATGCCGCTTTCAGCCCCGGTAAGCACGATATCGGAACTGAAGGTCAGATCCAATCCGTCAAACTTGATCCTGGAACCGACCAGTTCAATCTGATTGCCGGCACGGGCTCCAGCAAGCTCGCTGAGGCTGGAATAAGTAACGCCGAGGCTGAGATTGCGGGCCAGACCGCCTTTGTACTCGAAAGCCCCCAAGTCACGCTTCTGGTTATAAACCAAATATCCGCGCTGGTCGGTTTCGTACATACCGTCGGCCTGGTCGAGAATATTATTCTGGACAAGGCTGTTAGTTTCATCCAATACCAGCGTCTTGGTCCAGCCGCCTGCGTCATACAGGGCACCGCCGTACTTGAACATTCCGGAATCATCGATGCCCTGATGGTTATTCGTCGAGATGACAGTTCCCGTCGCCGGATTATAATAAATGGCGGAAACGGCATCCGTATTGTAGGTAAGAATTGAGCTTTCCACAAACAGATTACCGGCTTCCAGTACAATACCGTAACCATCTGTGCCGATATTATTCAGGGCAAACGTGATATGGGCGAAAGTCATCCCGGTGTCTTCGTTGGCAGTCTTGATTTCCTCGACCGTCATTCCTTCTTCCCTATATGCGGCATGGTGAACAATCGACTGACCGCTGTTTCCGGTGAAGGTGCTGTTGTCGGCGTATACCACCCCGAAATTACTGTAAATGGCTCCGCCAAGCGCATCAAGATCCAGCAAAGCATCCCCGATGGCCGTATTATTCGCAAAGAGGGAACGGTATATCAGGATTTCGCCGGCATTCAACTCCGTGGTTACGGTAACGTTGTTGTTGGTGTCCGTGGAGGTTGTCACCTTCATGGCGGAGTTGTTGTAAATCGCACCGCCGACCGCGGCGGTGTTGTCCGTGAACGAAGAATCCGTAATCAGAATATTGCCGCCGGCCGCATTGTAAAGACCGCCGCCGTATATACCGATGTTTCCGTAAACATTGACCCGGACCAGTTCAAGACTTTCTTCATTGTAAATCGCACCGCCGCCATTGACGTTGGCGACGCCGTCGATCGTGTTGACATCGGTTGCGTCACCGCCGGTCAGGTCCAGTCCGATGATCTTGACGTAAATATCGCGTTCACTGTTGGCAATCACAAAGATCCGCTGAGTACCGGAGGCGACATTGATCAGGGTACCGACTTTATCCATACTGCCAAGGATCAAATGGTCCTTGATCCGCAGCTCGCCGTAACCGAGGTTTACCTGGTTGACTTCAAACGTGACCGTCTGAAGCCCGTCCATGATATTGGCATATTCGACGGCGAAACGGAGCGTCCCGATCTGGCTGACATAGCCCAGGGCAGGATCGCTGACATAGTAATTCCAGTCGCCGCTTTCGGTCACAACCAGCGGATCGTAACCCGAACTCTTGATTCCGCTCAAATCGGCGGTACCGAACGCAAAAGTTCCCGATTCCGTGGGCAATCCCCGGTATCCGTCGATTGCATACCAGCCGTTAACCTGTGTCCAGCTCGTATCTGCCCCCGCAAACAGGGCTTTGAAGTAGTCACTATAATAACGTCCTACCGCATTCGAGCCTTTCGCATCAAATGACAACACACTTGTACTTTCTATGGAGAACTGCTGCTTAATATAGTTTTCTGAATTCGCAGTGAAGTCATTCCACGGCAAAACGATCAATTTGATGTCCGCAGCCGAAGAGTTGCCGTTCTGGAACCACAATTCGTTCCAGTAACTGCCATTGATATTCCCGCTGCCCGCGGCAATCTGCCGATTCGTCCCGGCATCTACGCTGAACAACAGTTTACCGCCGGTTCCGAGAGTCCCGGCCGTCCCATCATTGAAGATGAAATACTGGCTCAGATTTCCGGCGTTATGGCTAAGAATATTTACGCTCAGGTCCTGTCCCTGAATCAACAACGATGCTCCGCCGTCAAAGATAAACTCATTCGCCACCGTAGTGACATTCTGATTATCAAGCACCTTGTCGGCATTGGATATTTTAAGATTCCAATAAGTCAGGTTATTGACTGTCTGGCTAAAATCGTCTCCGTCACCGTTGAAATGCATGGTACCGTGTCCGGCTTTAAAGTCGAAATAATCAGTGGTCAACAGATTTCCGCCGATTTCCAGTGTCCCCTCGGTATCTGCCTCGTCGTTATTCCGGAACCATAATGCGCCGGAAGCATAAGTAACGGTAGGATCTGTGGGATCGACCCCATTAATGGTCAAGTCCCCGGTAACGACACCGGTAACGTCATTACTGAGAATAACCAGATTTCCAACAGTCAAATCTCCTTCATAGGTCTTGGTATTTGAGTCAGTAAAAACCAAAGTCGCCTTCGAATAGTCCCAGCCCGAGCCTGCTTGTTCAACGATTTGAGCTTCGCTGCCGCCGTAAGTGATCACCGCGCCAGGGTTCATCACAACCCCAAAAAGGCTTCCGATTGCGTGTCCATCAACATCAGCACCAGCCAGATACAAATTTCCTCCGGGACTGGATGCATCCGGACTGCCTTCAATCACCAGATTCTCAAGACGATTATATACAAGGGTATCTTCTCCGATATATCCACCCGACCGAAGAACCTGGTCTGTCCAGAAAGTGGACCCGGCTTCGATGATCAGTTTATCTTGAATATTACCATACCTGCCGTTATCATTCGTCCAGGATTTGATGCCGCTTCCACCCGCAACCACATTCATATAGTTGAGCGCTATGACATCCTGGGCTCCAGCTCCATCATAAATAATGTAACTATAGGACTGCAGGGAAACATCATTGATCATATCTCCTGTGATGGTCAACGCGCCATGCAATGCCAGACGTTGCATATCGCCAAATTCTGTTCCTCCCAAGCCCAAAGAATGAACCGTTACATTTCCGCGCGTGGAATCGGTTGTCTGTGCTCTCAGGGAAGCGATACCATTCATTGAAAGGGCGCCGGTGATATCCACATCGCCATTCAAAAGAACCATATTCGCCGTACCGGAAATCGTCTGTCCGGCTTTGCCCATCGTCATATTGCCGCCGACAGTCAAATCACTTGCAAGCGAAACGGAAATTACAGCTCCATCCCCGGAACCGTCCACAGTACCGTCCAACGACGCCAGGACATAAAGATTGCCGGTGGTCTCCAGAGTCCCGTCAAAATTGCGTTCCCCCTGACCAATGAGCCAAAGCTCATTGAAAACGAGGTTTCCGTTAATGTTCTGCACGCCCGTCGCGCTGGAATTATTAAGGATGATGGTGCTGCTTCCGGCGTTTAGGGTTTGAAGAGTCAAATCCCCGTCCAGAGTCAATTTTCCGGCACCGGGAAACGTCAATGAGTTCGCCGACAAATTGCCCGTTGCCGTTTTATCTCCACCAATCAGAACCAGATTGTAATAATCCAGCGAACCGCCGCCGGCGCCTGTATAGGTGGTTGCGACAATTTGTCCGTCATCGGAACGATTGTAGATGACGGTGCCTTCTCCCTCCATCAAGTCCCGAACCTTCATGGTCCCGGTAAGGGACAGGGATGCCGCTTCGGAATCGAACCCCATATTCAGGGTTATCGCCGACAGGTCGCCGACATTTTTCTTCGTCCCGTAATTCAATATCAACGTATCGTAATTGGCGGCAAGAACATTCTGGTTTCCATTGTAAATATACTCGACGGTATTGCTGTTGCCGTTGCCCGGATTGCTGATTTCCAGGCTCAAGCGGCTCCAACTGGTATTGTCCACATTCAAGGTCAGTGTGGAACCATTGTTCTGGCGAACCGTCAAAACATCCAGCAGTGAGGAATTTTCATTGAATGTGATTGTGCCGTAGTTGCTGATCTTCTCGCCGTAAGTGCCGAAACTACTGTTGACCGCAAGAGTCGAGGTGCTTTCCGAAACGGAAACCTTGGCCCGGGTCGTATTATTGAGGATCAAGGCGCCATATCCGGCCACAATCACGTTGCTGTATTCATTGACAATCCACTGCGCCGCCTCACTAACGGTGGCAGTAGTGTTGTTCATGATGATAAAACGATAATCCCCGTTGATACTGAAATCAAACCCGTTCGGGGTCGATGCCAACTTGGTGCTCGGATCGTTGATATCTTCCCACCAATTCCGCGCATCAGTTGCCAGGTAGTCATCGCCGGTTTTTTCGCTTTCCACGAAATAGTAAACCATTTCGCGGCGCTGATAGGCACCGACTGTTTTGATAACGTGACTTCCATTGGGCAAATCTGCGGTCCGGCTCTTGCCGCGCTGGTCATATTCAACGGTGGAAGCAGGATCTACCTTAACCACAGATTCATCTTTCAAAAACGATTGGGCTCCAACGTAAACGGTCAGAGTAGGACCGCCATTGGCGTCCGCAACCTCGGAAAGGTCAAGCAACAGTGTAGGCGAAGATTCTGAAACAACCTGTCCATTCACCAGTACCACCCGCGCGGAATGGCTGATACTCTTATTGGTCACCGAAAGGGTTCCGTATACACTGTAATCCATCGTCAAAGTGACACTGTTTGTTCCATAAAAGTCCGACATCGTCGGATTGGTAATTCCCTGCGACAACGGCTGGGTTTCCGTGCCGAGCCAGTTCTGGGCCAAGATGCTGTTGGTAATAGTGGTGGAACCGCTGGACTGGTAAATCCCGCCGCCATTGTTCATCGCCGCGTTGTTGGCAATCGTCACGAAGTCCATCGTCAGATCACTGGTGGTGCGGATACCGCCGCCGTAATTTCCGGCTTGGTTGTTGGAGATGGTCGTATTCAACATTTCTGCGTCCGCGGAAATCAGCACCAGACCACCGCCATCGTAGTTTTCGGCAGTGTTAAATGTGATATTGGAATAGTTGATCACCACAGAATCGGCCGCCTGAATAAAAATACCGCCGCCCGCATTCTGCGCGGTATTGCTGTCCACGGAAACCGCGTTCATTTCCACAGCTTTCACGCCGGTCAGATAAATACCGCCGCCCGAACCGGAATCCTGAACGGAAGAACTTCCGATTGCCCTGTTGCCACTGATGACCACGGGTTGAAAATCCATGCCAGACCCGTTACCCACTGCACTGCCGAGCGTAACGGAACCATTCATAACATAGAGGCCGCCGCCAAAGGAGTCGGTGGTACAATCCAGGATGCTGACATTGTAAAGCGCAATGTTTTCGGTTGCAAAAATCCCGCCACCCGCGGAAACATAACTGACGGTCCCGATATAATTACTCCGAAGAGACATACCGTTGCGGAAGCTCATATTGGAAATATTGACATCCACAATCGTGTCGCGACCGTTATTGATATACAGGACACGCGAGAGATTATCGGCATTGATATCCATATTTTGTTCGATGGAATACGATTGTGCGCTGGTATCCGTTTCAGCCTGAGTAGTATTTCCTTCAAAGGCCACTACCGCGTAGACATTTTCAATAACACTGGTTCCGGTAGCATAATCCGTGAAATAAGAATAGGACGTTCCATCATAAAACAGGCGGACGGTGTTGCCGTCAACAGTCCCCTCATAGAATCTATACCGAACCGCTCCATACTCTTCGACTTCTACCACTATCACAGCGGAGGGATCGTAATTTTCAAGTTTCAGATAAACGTGATCACCATTGGCGTCAAGGTAATAATACAGACTGCGGAACGAATCATACTGAACGTATTTGCCATCGCTGCTGTAATCGTCGACCTGCCAGAAATAAGCTCCTTTTTTCGAATAATCGATCAGGACTTTCATATCATTACTACCGACGTAGTTGAAATATTTGATCTCGCCGTCGATATCGGCGCCAACCACCAGGCTCAACTGCTTTCCACTTAAGACCCACTGGGAACTGAATTCAATCAGTTGTCCCTGAGCATCCCGGGTTCCAACTTCGAAACGGACCTCGATCGTTCCTTCCGGGTCGATCCAGTACAGGGCGTCGCGCAAGGTAACATGGTTCGACCAGAATCCAGGCCGGTTGGTCGTAAAATCGAAACCGTCGGACGTGGGAACGTCGCTTCCACTGTCAGTAGCTGTGGAAGTAACATATACTTTTAACAACGCCTGATAAGCCCCCAGGGAGAAAACATCATTTCCGGCACGGTCAACCTGCCCCTGGCGCTCCAACCCACGCTGGTCGTATTTCAAATATTCGTTCAAATCGGCAATCAAAATGGCATTCCCATTATTCAAGGCCCAGGACTCGTCTTTCAAGCGGACACTCTGGGTTTTCCCCCCGTTATAGGACAGGTAGTTATACATATTTTCCGCCACATCCGTATAAGCGCCGCTTATTACAATCTGCGCCTCCGTATAACCGCCGATCTGACTGGCGACACTTAGACTCTTCCAATCGAATCCTTCCGTTCCGGTCGCCTCATTATAGGCTACAATAATATTATTATTTTTATATTCGTTTCCGATTGTAACATCCGCCGCCAGTCCGGTATGGATATCGCTCAGGAATGTCCGCATGTTTGCCCCGGTTCCACGCTGCAGGGAGTTCATTCCAACAATACTGTTCGAAATATTGAACGTACCATTCATGAGATAAATAGCGGAGAAATCACCGATTCCGGCCTTCGTCGTATCTCCGGGTTTCGTGGTATCCTGATGAACCTGCCCGATATTATACATAACCGTCGAATAGTAAAGATTAACGGTACCCCCGGCCATGTAAATTGCGGAACCGCCGGCATTGTCAGCACTGTCTCCAGTCAGGGCCACGCTGTTTGAGCGTGCGATGTTGCCGAACAAAGTGGAACTGATAATCGTTGCATCTCCCACGTTGTAGAGGCCGCCCCCCTTCGCCGCATCCATACTGAGATTCGCATTTACGGTACTGACAATATTGTCGCTGAGAGTGGAACGAACCAAAAGCAGGGTGCCGGCATTATAAATGGCTCCACCTAAAGCAGTAGAATAAGAAGTATAAGGTGAAGCAGTTGTAGACCGGGCTTCATTGCCGCTGAAAGTCGTATCAATAATAGTAGCACTTCCCGTATCGGAAATATAGAGGGCACCGCCCTGCGCTGTATTCGAAAAAATCACGGCATTGTCGACATAATTATCAAGGAAAACGACGTTATTCGTGGTCAATGTTCCTGCCAGGTGAATAGAGCCCCCAGTTGCATCCGGACCACTAACGTATCCGTTTTGCAGGGTCAGGTTGTTGATTTCCACAACAGAGTTCTCATTTATATAAAAATGCCTGCTCTTGTCGCCGGCGTCAACTTTGAGCCGGTTCTCCGCCTCGGCACCAGTATAGGTCCAGTCGCTGCCCCAGACATCGCCGGGCGTAGTGGATATCCGAATATTTTTGATGGTGTTGGAAGCACCGAAGAATGTCCCCCCGATACGGATATCTCCGTTCGTAAGAGAAATCGTATAACCGGCCGCCTCCATGGCATTCTCATCAAAATGCACATATCTTTCAGTATTGACATCAACGGCGTTGCTGCCCGTGTTCAATACGTAATTATCGATATAATCCGTATCGTAAGTATCCATCCAGTACGTCGCTTCACGCAAAGTCAAGCCGCCGCCGCTGCTCATAGCTTCGTCGAAATACTGCGCATTCCGGTCACCGGTATAAGCTAAACCGCTGTCGTCTCCGGCGTTATCTACCGTAATGGAAAAAATCGGTTCAAATGCGCCAATCGCAATACTGCTTTCCCCATAACGGATGTTGCCGCGCTGGTCGTAACGGTATGCCAGATACTGGGCATGAAGCTTCAATGCCGCAATATATTCCGCTTCAGTCGCGAAGTCGATCCGCCGGGGTTGATCAGCCGGAGTCTCATATTTTCCCGTTACAGGATTGTAAGAGCGTTCCGTCAGAGAAATCGCTCCAGCTCCCAACGCAATACTTTCTTTCACCAGGATGGCAAGCGACCCGGTCCGATAATTTGCATGATAAGCGACTTCCGAATCAAGATACAAGTTTCGGGCGATAAAACCGATACCATTAATTGTTTCGGTATCTATCGTAACACTACGACCGATAAAGTTGTCGGAACCGTCTTTTACGCCGGAGTCCTTGACATTCGGGTCAGCAGTATCCACTGTGACTTTTACATATTTCCCATCCGTCAGCCCTTTGGAAACCAGACTACCATCAACATAAATGGCATCAACATGGGCTCCGGTATAATTGCCCATATTGGCAAAAATATTATTGGTGGAATCCACAATCTCCGCGCTGCCGATATTAATAGCGTCCATGATGATGTTATTGATCACTTCCAGAGAACCGGCATTGGGCAACGCAAAATCACCCGCTTTGTTGTAAGCGAAAGTCGAAGCATTAATCACCACATCGCCAGTCCCGGCATAATAAAACCCATCACCATTACCGTTATTTGTCAAAAGTCCGCTTGGTGTAAGTTCGCCGCTGAAATTAAGATTCAAACCAAGGGTTTCACTCTGGAGAGCAAAAGTACTGCTGATGATCGTCAAGTCACCATCACCGGCGACATAGAGCCCGGCACCGGAACCGGCCGCATTGTGATTGATTCCACTGTCTAGAACAGTCACGCTTGTAACATTGGAGGAAGTATAGACGGCCCCGCCGTTGTTGCTTGCATAGTTATAGGTCATATCCGCTTCACGCATCCAGACCGAACCGCTATTATTCAAATATAACGCACCGCCATTCTCTGTAATTCCGTTAATCTCTGGAATATCATAGCCAAATAGTGAGTACGACCCAACCCTAATCCCATTACCAGAAAAAATGTAATAGTCGACGATTACATCTCCCACCCCGCTGGTATAAACGGCTCCGCCATTTTCAGAGGCAAAGTTAAGATAAAAGAATCCCGGATTGGGTTTATTGGTATTACCTCTCACAAAATTCTCATCCTCATTAACGACTTCCCAGTCGGTGGCCATGATCAGAGAATTCGAATCGTTAAAATAAACACCGCCGCCGTTTATCGCTTGATTTCCAACAAAGAAATCCCATTCGAGCCGGAGGTCTCCGCCCTGAGAAAAATAAATAGCCCCGCCATTGCCGTGGAGGGCCGTATTGCCGTCCAGAAGAACATTTCCGGAGGAAGCAAGGTCGAAAGTCGTTCCCCCGAAACTACAACCGTAAATATCACTGCTGCCTTTGGCGTTGGTTGCATAAATTGCACCACCATTACCGTTTTCCGCCACGTTGCGGATAAATTCGGTATAGTAAACCCGCATAAAACTATCGGTGTTATCCTGTCCGGTATAGTAAATCGCGCCGCCGTTGTTCCCCGCGTGGTTCGCCGAAAAACGCACAGGCACGGTGGTACTGCTGGTTGTAGCCACCCCGCTGGGCCAAATATTGAACTCACCGGTTCCGGTCACATAGATCGCCCCGCCGTCCTGCGTCGCGCTATTATTCCCGAATGCAGCCTGTCTTATTCCAGAACCCCAGCCGGAATACGATATACCGTTAGTGTCAAAATACTGCTGTGCGATCTCATTATAAATGACAGTGCTGTCTTCCGTATAGATATTCAGGATGCCGGCCGAGAAAATCGCGCCTCCCTGAGCTGCTGTATTCAGGAAGAAGTTCACGTTCTTCAGGTTCGTAACTCCTTCGTTATAGATACTGCCGCCCTTGCCGGTTATTCCGGTGCCGGTGCCGGTTTCATCTCCGAGCATCAGCGTCAGATTATAAAGCGTCACTTCCGTACTTCCACCCATCACATAAAACTGCCGGTTGTCCGACAAACTGAAATTGCCGAGATCATCCCAGGTTCCACTGATGATGGTGATCGCGGTCGGAGGAGCCGGAGACCTGCTTACCTGCCCGTCAATCGTAATGGGCGAATTCAAGGTCAATTGTCCATACTCCAGAATGACCGTATAAGTGACGTCGTTAAACATCGAAAGATTTGGATCGGAAATATCCGGCCTGGCCAGATCGTCAACCATATAAGCTGAAATGTTGGCGGCACTCGTAAATTTGATGAAATAGGTATCTCCGGCCGCTTCGCCTTCAGCCGCATAATGCTGATTTGCAAGCCAGACCGCTTCGCGCATGGTAAACTTATAACTGGAATAATTCGCGAAAATATCGCTCCAGGGACCGGTGGGCAGTTTATCACCGGTATCCCAGACAGTAAACACATACTGCTGCAGATTATACTCGTAGTTCAAGAATCCGTAGGATGCGGTGTCGATATTTCCCACCCGGTATTCCAGATCCCAATCCCCGGCTATCCCGGTTTTGTTGGTGGACGCTGCCACATCGGCGCCGGTCATGGCCGCCAATGCCTGAACGAAAGCCTGCCCGATGCCGTCTTGCGCCGTAGAACAACCGTAAATCAGGATATCCCCGCCGCTCTTCAACGCATTGCCCCAGATTTCCAGACTGCTCTGGTTCGCTTCAAGAAAATCCATATCCATAAGCTGCTCGCCCATGGCGACACTGCCGATATCACCGTGAGTGATCAGGTGAATCGCATCAAATCCCTGATTGTTCTTAAGATATTCGGTAATTTGATCAAAACCCTTGCCATCAAACAATACTACTTTAGCATTGTCTCCGATCTGGGAAAGAATCGTGTCGAGCCCCTTGGTATCGGAATTAATGAAAATGACATTGTTGCCTTCTGATAAATTCAGGTCAAGTGTAGAGTCATTGAGGAGATCAATACCGGTCTGGATCGAAACACCCTCGCTGTAGATAGTGGAAGCGTGTTCACCGATGTTGATGTTGCCGTCAAAGGCGGAATCGTTGATTTCGAGATAAGCTGTGGAGGTGTCGGTGTTTACCGAGGAAACCGCCGCCCCGTCAAGGGCGACATTGTCGGAGAAATAAGAATCGTTGATATAGACTTCGCCGCCGTTATTGTAGATGGCTCCGCCTTCAAGTGCGCTGTTCCCGATAAATTTGCTGGATTCGATCACCAATTTCGCATCCACATCGTTCCAGATCGCCCCGCCCTGCTGGGCTTCGGAATTCTGGATGATCACGCCGTTCAGGTTCAACGCTTCGTGGTTCTGAATTGCTCCGCCAAGGGTGTTTTCCACGCCGTCGGCCGAGGCGCCGTTGATGTTCATGTTGTGGACTTCCACCTGAATCTGGTTCGAATCATTGCCGTCGTCGACCACGAACAACGAATCGGACAGAGCCGAACCGTCAACCGTAATATTCAAGCCGGAGGAATTGATGATAACACTGTCCGTAATGTACAGCGATCCGCTGTCGATATTGATTTCGGTGCCGTCATCAAGCTGGAATTCAATGTAATCAAGGCCAACGTCCTGGTTCGCCTGTTCCAGCGCCCAGCGCAGCGACCCTTCACCGGAATCGTCGCCGTTCACTACATAATAGGTATGGGGCGCGCGTTCGATATTATAGGCATAATCCAGCACTTCCGCGGCGGAATGATTCAGCGCGGTCGGGTCGTGATCCGGCACAAACGCCATATCCAATCCCGCAAAGGCGTCCGAAACTTCAACATCCGCACCGGTGGCGGCCATCAGGTGATCAAGGAAATCGCGCCCGCTTTCGGTGGCGGTCATGTCCCCTCCATATATATTAATAGAGGCATGATCGGTCATGGCATTGCGCCAGGAAACGATTTCGTTGCTGAAATCCGAGAGGTCATCGGCGGAAATGGATTCGCCATTGAAATCCAGGGCATCGGTGGAACCCGGAGCGAAGAAATTCAACGAACTGTAGTGGACGTCCGTCGTGTCGTTCAGGTAATCGGTGATCTGCTGAAGCGCATCCTGGGACGGATCGAGAATCACGATATCGACATCATCGCCGAGTCCGTCGATAATGGTGTCGAGGTTATTGATGTCGCGGGAGATAAAGGCCACACTGCGGACATCGTCCGGGTTGTCGCTCAGCATATCCAGCGAATCAAGGAAATCCTGTTCAAAAAGCGTGTCGTCCAAGTTGACACTGTCATTCAGGTCATCCCCCAAATCACTGCCGTCAACCGTGGATACGGTATTCCATTTGCCGGAGTCGTCAAGATTATTGACCGTTACGGTACGGTCGTAGTCGGCGGAGATCGCTTCGGCGGCATTGGTGTCGTCGGCGTCGCCGAAAAGATTGATGGAACCCTGAGCATTGAGCGCATTATTGACCCCGTCCCAGAACTGGGCGGAACCGGCTTCGGAGTTGAAAGCTTCCATGGCCCCCTCGGTCGCGGGGTCCACCATGAAACCGATGGCATCGGCTTTGCCACCTTCGAGAGCAGAATTGAGAGCATCGAGCAACTGAGCGGAAGTCGTGGAGTCGGAGTCAAATGAAATAATGATATTGTAGTCGTCCGCACCGGCGGCAAGGGCATCGGCCCCTTCCATGTCGGCGACGAAAAGCACTTTGATCTGCGTTGAAGCTTCAAGAGCGGTCTGAACGGCGATATTGCCGGAAGCGGCTACCTCCAGATAATCGGAAAAACTCCCATGAGAGGCGTCATCGGCATGAGTTATATTGGACTTACTGTCCGAATTGCCATCGTTATCGTCAGCATTATGATCGGCCGAATGATCGGCATCCTGGGCCTCGGCGATTTCGGCCTGGGCCTGCTGGGCGGCGGCAACCACATCGGCCACGGCGGCCCCGTCAAACAATACACGGTCTTCCAACTGGAACATGGAAACTGTCGACAGCTCCTTGTTCTCGATTGCTTCCTGCTCGATCTTTTTCTTTCTGCTCATACTTTTGACTCCTTAGCTTTCAAAAGAAAATCCATCCCGAAAAGTGCTCAATTTTCCGGGCTGGAAATGAATAAACTTATAAATCCAAACGAGCAATTATAGTATCCCCTCTCTGCAAATACAAGCATGAATCCGTTTTTTTCATGCTTTTTTCGGGGTATTTTGAGGCCGCGTATATATGCGCTAATGCGTTCCCGCGGAAGAAATACAGCGTAACTCTCCATTTTCAAGCTCAAAACAGCCCGCAGGCCGCGTTATCCGCCCCCCGCCGCCACGGCGTGAATTTTTCCACATTTTCCTGTCCTTCCCATCTTTTCCGGTCCCCCCAGAAAAATCACATTCAATAAAAATAAATTGAATATCCATTATTAATGAAGTTTTAATTCAATAAAAATAAATATGCCGATTGGGGATGAAAACAGAAAACCCGGATATTCCAGTCCTCAGGATCATGGAACAATCCGGGTGTTTGCTTCATCAATGCAGGTTTATTTACTGATTTCCTCGACCGCACCGCCGGGCAACAGCCGTTCGGTCGGCGCGGCATTGGGGGCGCGCTCCTTCAGCCGCGGACCGGTGAAAATGAACGACGGATAGATCAACCCGCCGGTGCCTACTTCGGAGTTGCCGAAGCGCTGAACCTGGATTGCCAGCAGGTTCCGTCCGTCCGGGCGCAGCGTCCCGGTCAGGTCAAACAGGAACGGCTTGGCAAACCCCTGCCCCATGCCGATATACTGTCCGTTGCACCAGACCCGGACAATCGAATCGGCGCCTGGAATTAAGAGACCGACCTCTTTTTCTTCGATCGGCGGCGTCCAAACGCGATACCAGACCGAACCGTTCGGCAGATTGATAAGCCCCTGACTGGCCCATGTCGACTCATACGTCCGGGTGGTAATCAGGTTCTCATCGGCCATTTCGAGATTCATAAGGCCGAATTCAGCGCCCCGGCTGTAAGGATCGAAGATCGTTTTCAGCCGGTCGGGGAACGGGAAGACAATTCGATACGGTGCAGTCGAATAAAACCGGGATTTTTCCAATGGCGACTGGAAAAAGCGGGACATCATCCCCCCGGCTCCTTTGGCGACGTAACCTTTGCCTTGCCGGTACATCTCCTCTTTCTCTTTCTGGGTCCTGACAAAGATCGTTTCCGCTTCCGCAAACTTGAACGAGTTCACCAGACGACGCATTTCCAGAAAATCGCCAAGCTGCGCCACCGGGAAACGGGCGATTTTGACACGCTCTTTCTCGACAGGCGTCCCGGCGGCTTTCTCCGCTTCGTCAATGAGGCGGAGGGAATCGGCGACGAATTTCCGGTCATACATCAGCGGGAATGAATGGAAACTGCCCGCCTGTTCCCGGGATTTCGATTGGCGTTCGGTCAGGTTCAGGTAATATCGTTCCATTTTCATGTCGGCATTGACATTCCAGAGCAACGCCGCTTCATAGTAGTTTGACGGCGCCAGCGTGGCAATCGCGGAAGCGGACTCATTATAGACGCCGAGCACACCCATTTTATGGTAGAGGGGGAAGTCGTCCGCCCACATTTTCAGCTTGGAATAAGGGAGGAAATGTTCCGCCAGATTCCAGTTGTAGCCACGGAAAAATTTCGGAATCGGTTCCTTCGCCCATTGGTCGAGAATCTGCTTATAATAGGCGCGGGTGGAGACCGGTTCCAGCGTGGAATGGAGGCGTGAATAACTGATGTCGGCGATGACAATGACGGTGCGGGGGTGAACCTTGTAGCGCGCCGGATAATCCGCATGGCAACTGTAAAGGTAAAAACCAAGGTGCAGATTGGGATATTCCCTGCCGATTTTCTCGAAAATCTGATTAATCAGCAGGATTTGCAAATCGGTAACATCCCCATGTCCGGAAACCGGGTCGATCCTTCCCGCCGAGGCGGATGTGCTTTCCGAAGAAACCGAATAACCGCCGCCGTCGGAGGGACCGACGCCGAGGCAGACGAGTTTATCGTTCGGCCATTTGTTTTTCTTGAACTGGCCGCGGATATATTCGCAAAAGAGCTCAATCACCCGCGGATGGGTTGTTTCCAGTTGCGGCCCCTGCCGCTTGAGCGAGCCGTCGGGCTGCCGGACCAGAGCATACATCTCCGGGTTGGCGTCAAATTCTTTTTGATTTTGCCGGATGATAGTACCCCAGATGTGCCCGCCCTGCATGACCAGCGGGTGGGTGTCGCGGTCCGTTAGTTTCATGCGCCGTTTCCAGGTCGCAAAATCCGCCTGCTCCGTTCCGGCAAAATAGCGTTTGGAGCCGGACATCCAGGGGGACCGCACCGCGAATGACGGGCGTTCCGTAACGTCCATATCGGCAATCGAAAGATTTTCAACGACCGGGATGACCTCGCCGAGTTCGCCGGGAAAGACCCAGTCGCACCCCAGCCGGCGGAGAAACTCGTAAATGCCGTTCTCGCCGTAAATCGTTACGGTATTCCCTTTGACGAGCAGCCGAAACCCGTCGCCGTCGAACTTTTCCAGGACAATGCGGGCGGCTACTTTTTCATTCCCGGCGGGAAGTTCGGAGCCGCACATTTTTTTGAAGTGGTATTGCAGATCCCGCACGGCGGCGCTGTCAGCCATGGAATTGCGTTCCAGCGCGGCAACCGGTTTGCCGTTTTTCACCAACTCCACCGCCGACAGCCAGCCGACAGCGGCGCAGGCCAATAAAACCATCATTGTCTTTTTCATTTCACATCCTTCGCAATTTCCGCCGGCAACAGCAGTTGACTGGCGTTCAGGGATAAATTAGAGGGAACCGTAAGCAGTCGGACAACACCGTTGACGCCGCGCAATTCCCATACTTTGCCATCCATACCCGCCGGAACGGGGTCCGAATAAAAACCGCTGGTCTTCGCCAGGTTCCGCACCGTTTTGCCGTTCGGGGCGACCAGGTGGCCCCGGTTCAGCTTGGCGTAATAACCGAGCGTTTTAGTCCCGGCCGGGACATAGAAGTAGAATGTGCCGCGGTGCGCTTTCACCGTCCACCGGAACGGATATCGCCAACTGGTCCGGCCACTTGATCCGGGTCATGTCGCCGTTGTCGTTGACGGTGATCCGGTGAAGTCCGCCGTGTTTCGGGGTCAGGACCACTTTGCGGGGTTCGCCGTCGGGCGCTACGGACCGGTCTTCCTGTATCAGCGTTTCGAGTTCGCCGGTGTCGGAGTGACCGCCGATCTGGATCAGTTGAACGATGACATTGCCGCGATCGCGGTAATGCTTGATCATGCCGCCGGTGACTTCCAGCGTTATCGGCTTTTTTTT
>CALABZ010000146.1 GCA_937888615.1 uncultured Lentisphaeria bacterium
CCGTCTGGTGCTCGACTCCCCGGTCCCTGGGTCCGGGAAGACGACCACCCTCGAGCACCTGCAGCGCCTGTGCCTGCGTCCGATCCAGGCGGCATCCCTGTCGAGTCCCGCGATGCTCTCGCGGCTCCTCTGCTCAGACCATCCATGGCTTCAAAACTATGGCTGCAGGAATGTGGAAAAGCGTTGGATTTGATGATTGACAAGTTGGAGGGTTCCTTGATTGGTAAACGCATTATCGGCTATATGCCCACCTACGGAATATATTCCGAATGGCATTACTATGGGATGGCGAACGATATGCCCGATACAGGAATCCCAATGCAGCATGCATTCAGCCAATATCTGAAGGACAAATACAAAACCGACAAGGCCCTGCAAACGGCATGGAAGGATAAAACGGTAACGCTTGACAACGCCCGAATACCATCCGCGGAAGCACGTCTTGCAAGGAAAAACGGTGAAATATTCAAAAACGGAACGGACTGCAGAGTGCTGGATTTTGACGACTGCATGGCTCTCAGCGTAAATCGTTGCCAGGATTTCTTTAACGCCCGCGCCAAAAGCAGCGCTGGACGACCTGTTTTAGTGGGAAATTACAGCGGATACTTTTTCGGCATGCAATACCCCGCGGTCGGTTGGCAGACCAGAACCCCGGAGATGCTTAACTCAAAATCGATGGATTTTCAGGTATCCCCAATCCCTTATGCTTTGAGAAAATCGGGCGACAGCGCCATGCCTCGCGGTGTTTTTGATTCTTACCCGTTCCATGGCAAAGTTCCCATTATGGAGGCGGATACGCGCACTCATTTATCGGTGTCTTCCGCAGGAGCCTCCAGCACTTGCATGAAGGATACGATCGGACAATTAACCAGAGAGTTTTGCAATGCATTTACGCACGGGGCTGCGATTTGGTACTACGATTTTAACCTCGGATGGTATGACCATCCAGAGTATTTGAATTTATTTACAAAATTACTCGACATCTGGAAACGCGACGATATCGATGTTACTCGCGTTTCAGAGGTGGCGGTTGTATGCGATTTTGACAGCGTTCCTTATCATACCTCCGAAAGCAATATGAATGGTAACTTTTTTACCTATTGCCTGATCAGTAGAAACACCAATGAATTGAATTTCATCGGTGCACCGAACGATACAATTCTCATGGAGGATCTCATCAGCGATCAAGCGCCGAAGTACAAATTCTATCTATTTTTGAATCTTGTCCATATTACCTCGGAGAAAGAAGCGGCGGTCAGGCGGTTGTTGTCGAGAGGCGCTAAGGCACTGTTCTTGTGCTCTCCCGACCTGAAGGGAAAATTGCCGACGGGAGCTATATTTTCATCCACGCCATTTGTAAAGCGTGATGAGCTTAGAACCTTGGCGTCCTCGGCGGGGGTTCATATTTATTGTGATGACCCGGATTCGCTGGTTTTTGCCAGCAGAGGGTTCGTCGGCGTTCACAGAAAATCGGCAGGGACAGTAACTTTGGAGTTGCCGAGGAAAGCAAAAAGCATACAACGCGTCCTCCCGGAAA
This sequence comes from uncultured Lentisphaeria bacterium, assembly GCA_937888615.1. Lineage (GTDB taxonomy): Bacteria > Verrucomicrobiota > Lentisphaeria > Victivallales > Victivallaceae > UBA5239. Next base: position 1,538 of record CALABZ010000146.1, read on the forward strand.
ACAGCCAAATGCCGCCCGGAAACCGCATTGTATTTCAGCATCAGGAGTTCGACACGGACTTATTCAAGGTGACATACTAATTCAAAAAAAACAGATGGCTATAATAAAGAAAATTTCTTTGTCCGCCACACTCATTACAACATCGGGTTTGGCGCCACGCCGAAACCTGCCATGACACTCCTTGCAGAAAATGGTCGCCAAGCAATCCGAGAACGAAAAGCGCCTTGTCACATTCTGACAGGCGCAAAGGCAGGACAGACAGCCCGGCTTCACAGATCGGTTCAGGGATTGCGCGCCAGTTCCGCGTCGACCTTTAACAGCGCCGCCACCAGTTCGCGATGGATATCGGCAAACGGCAGTGTCCCGCAGATAATCGGCACCATGTCGGCGGCGTATCCGCCGCGTGCGGCGCAATGCCGGTCCGGCGCATAACCGAGCGAATCGTTCGTTATTCCCAGCACCAGCGGGATCGGCGCCACGGCCTTCGCCGTCACCTCTTCCTTGATCGCATGCATGATCTCAAACGGCGAGGCAAGCAATACCACCGGTCCGAGGCGAAGCCCCGCGATCGGCGCCCAGGTGCCCCGCAGCGAATCGGTCCGTAACTGTTTCAAAAGCTTGCGCGCCGCCATCAGGTGAACCATCGCCATCCGGCACTCCTGCGATTCCGGAACGGCGTCCGGCGCGTGAATACGCGCCAGATTATCGCGTTCCATCCGCTCCAGATAAGCGATGTCGACCCCCGACCGGGCGGAAAACAGCGCCTCGAATTGCACCGTCCGAAGGTCATTGACCGCGATCGGGGCGGCGTTCCGCAGCGCTTCCCGGATCGACACGGCGAAGCGTTCGCCAATCACCTCGAGTGCCGCCAGCGATTCCGCTTCCGGTTTGTGCACGACGCAACTGTTGACATCGCCCTGTGCACCCTGCAGGAACACGCCGAGCGCACCGGGAAATTCCTGTTGCAGTCTGATCAGCGCCACCGCCGGGAAATCCCCGTGAATCCAATGAGTCATCTGACAGCACACCACCGGGTGACAACCGAAGTATGCGGCAAATCCAAGCAGCGAACCGTCCGGACGCACAAATTTCAACACCTTGACTTCGGTGTCCGTCTTCTCCGGGCACTGCGACCGCCATTCCGGATTCAGCACCGTCTCCAGCGGCGGCGCGTCCGTCTCGTATTCACGGTTGAGGCCGATGTGCTCGCAACGAGCCGTACCGAATTCGATCGTCGCCGGTTCCAGTGCGTTCACCGCCGCAATCCCCGCCGCCGCGATCCGGTCGGGCAACAGTTCCAGGTACAGCGGGTCCGGCTCCCCCCATCCATGCAGACACCCCGTCGCCGGTCCCGAATGAGTATGCGTGGCGCAGATCAGGATATCCTTTTCCGCTAGGGCCGGAATCTCGCGCCGGATCAGTACGCAGGCTTGCCGCGCCGTCTCCCGCGTCACCCCGATCAACTCGCAATTAACGATCACGGCCATCCGGCCGCCCACGGCGAAGGCGATCCCCTTCGCCAGGAGCGGCAGTTTGACCCCGACCGAATACCGGTTCAGGAACGGCCCGAACCCTGACAACTCCACGCCGACCCGCGGCGTGATATCCACTGAACTCATTCCTATTCGCATAATTTTCTCTCCAAACGGATTAGCCTTGACTATTTTTTCAATTCTGCCACGTTGGCGGCGAGTTTCTGCAGGATGCGTCCCAGCGCCTCGGCGGTTTCGGGATAATAAAGGGCATAATGCATGATAACCGCCGTACGCAGTGAACCGAGGCCATCGGCCACCGGACAGCCGCCGGCGGGCAAACGGTATTCCGACGGGGCCATGTTGAACAGCAAGTGCCGGTAAACCGAGCCATAGGTGCCGTTGATACAGCCCATTCCTTCGGCGGCAATGGCTTCGATGATCCGGGGAATCGGAATGTCATGCCATTCGGGACCATCGACAATCACGCCGAGCGCATAGTACCCCTGCGGCGAAGCCAGACGCCCGGGCGACTGAAGCCGGATACCGGGAATTCCGGCGACCGCGTCGGCCAGGATGGCGGCGCTTTGGCCGTACCGCTGAATCAACGCTTTCAGGTCGGTCAACTGGTCGCGAAGAATCTGCGCCTGTAGCGCCAGTCCTCGATAGTTGTGACAGGTCAGTCCCACCGGCGGAGGCGTCCCCGCCTGCCCCTGTTTGTCGTAACGCGAATAGCCGATGTGCTTGGCCCGGTAGAGCAGTTCGGCCAGTTTCGGATCGTTGGTCAGGCAGATGCCGCTTTCACCGGCGGCGAGTGTCTTCGACTGCTGGAAACTGAAGGAACCGACCGCGCCCCAACTGCCGACGCCGCGTCCATTCCATAATCCCCCCTGCATATGGGCGCAATCTTCGACGATTGCCAGTTGATGCCGGTCGGCGATCGCCTGCAACGCTTCCAGATCGGCCATGCCGCCGTAAAGATGGACCGGGATAATCGCCCGGGTAGCCGGGGTGATCGCCGCTTCCGCCGCTTTCGGGTCCAGACACAGCGTGGTCGGTTCGATGTCGGCGAAAACGGGGGTGGCACCGACATAACGCACCGCCATTGCGGTGGCGATCCAGGTCAGGGCGGGAACGATCACCTCATCGCCGGGACCGATTCCAAGCGCCTCCAGCGCGCATTCCAGCGTAACCGTGCCGTTGGACATAAAAATGCCGTAACGGGCGCCATGATAGGCGGCGAACTCGGTTTCAAACGCCTGTTCGGCGGCGCTGTTGAACGACCACTGCCGCGACAGATAAATTTCCTTGAGTTTCTCGACGGTCGATTCTTTGACAGGCGGCCATTCCGGGACCGGAAGCCGGGTTTCAGAAATCGCTTTGCCGCCATTAATTGCCAGATTTGCCATCGTATTTTCCTCCTGTTTCAGGTTTCTGATAATATTATAACTTGAAATCCGCCGCAACGCAACTATCTTACACCATACAATGTTGATCAAAAGTCTCATTTCTGTGATTAAAAGGATACTATGATGATTTTCACTCCGGAAGAACAGGCGATCCTGCTGGATGCCGCGCGGCGGCAGGTAATCTCGACCGCATTTCCGGGTCTGGAGCAGTACCGGCTGCCTGAAACCCGGCATCCGCCGGTCACGATCGACTGCCACAGCTACCGCGAAATCATGCTGGTGTTGTCGGGCCGGACCGAATGCATGTTGGAAGATTACGACTACGCCGGGGGGCCCGGCAGTCTCTTTTTATTTCACAACCGCCAACGGCATTTTCAGGGCTATCCGCCCGGTGCGCCGGAGGGATTGCATGTGTGGCTGTTTCCGTTGCCCGACGCTTTTTCGGGGCAACTGGTCCGGGTAACGCCGGAGGGCTGGCAGCCAGTAGCCCGCTATTGGAATAAATCCCCGGAACTGGTTCAGCTGATTCAGGCTTCCTGGAGCCGCTGTTTCGCCGCCCCCTCCCCGGCCCGCTGTGCAGAATTGAGCTCGTATCTCGGCGTAATCCTCGCCGATGTGGCGACCCGGTGGTGCAGTGACGGGGAGACGGTAAATCCGGTCCAGCAACACAGTTGGGAAGTGATGGAGGCCTTGACAAAGCACCTGGCGCTCAGCCTCGGCATCGGCGACAGCATCGAGGACATGGCGCGAATGACCGGATTCAGCCGGGCGCATTTCCTGCGGCGGTTCCGCCAATACGCCGGGTGTACACCCCGCGAATACATCAACCGCCAACGCGCCTCGATGCTGGCGGAGTGCATGGCCTCCGATATGCGTTGGAAGGAAATCGCCGACCGGCTCGGCTTCTCTTCGGCCGCGGCGTTGGCGCATTGGCGAAAGAAACAAAATCGTTAGAAAACCAAAGCCCCCCGCTGGAATAATCTCAAACCAAGGAAAAAATCATGGCAGAGTGGGAACAACCGCCAGAACAATCACAGGATAACCTCACGGCGGTTCCAAGCCGCCGGCAGATAATCGCCAGCCGCGGCCTGAAACTGGCCGGGATTGCGCTGTCCTGCGTGATCGCTTTTTTCGTCGCCCGCCTCGTCACTCTCGTATGGCAGCTTCAGTATAACTGGGATATCGGGTACGATTTCGTCAAACAGTTGGACAGTCTGGCTTCACAAGTCGATTCAGGAATCGCCCGTCCGCTCCTTGCCATCCCGAGCCCCGTTCCTCCGCATCTGCCGTTTATAGCCTGCGCCGCCGGAATCGGCCTCATCCATGCAGATGACCCAGAGCGCCATCGAAGAACTGCCTGAGCGCGTTGACATCCAGGCGACGAAGAAATCCGAATAATCAGGCCTGTTTTTTCTTCTTCACGCGGGGCGGCGGGGCCGGAATCGGGTCTTCGGTAATCGCCATCAGGGATTTTTCGGCGAGATCGCGGTATTTCTCGAACTCCTCGGGGGACAGTTCTTTCGGAATGTCAATGCGTTCACCCAGCACCAGCGTTATTTTCGAAAAAGGCTTCGGAATCTGGAAGTTATCCCAGCTCCGGACCTGCCAGTACCTCGAATAATTTACACTGATCGGAATCAGCGGTACTTCACAGTAGGAAGCCAGATGAATCGGGCCTTTGTTCATATGATATTTCGGACCACGCGGACCGTCCGGGGTGAAGCTCACGTAAAAACCGTCTTTCACCGCCTGGATCGCCTCCATCTGCACCTGAACGCCGCGTTTGTTCGACGAACCGCGCAGACTGCGGATTTTCATCACCGAAATCAGGTCGACGATATACTGGCCGTCACGCGACGGACTGACAATCGCCATCGTGCGCTTGCGCAGGCGCGCCGGGAACATCACCGGAAAAAACAACAGCCGGTTGTGCCACGTCACCGTCACCGCCCCGAAAATCGTGTGCATGTAATCGTGGGGGTCCTGAATCTCGGTACGCATCAAAAAAGTCCGGATGAACTTCAGCAGCAGTACCGGCGGGATGTAAAGCCAACGCGGGAAGCGTTGGATACTGCGAAACATTCTGGTCAACGGATTCATACCTTGTACTCCTCGCGGTAATATTTGCAGCGGGGGCTCAGCGGACATTCCCCGCATTGCGGTTTCCGGGCGCCGCAAATCGCCCGCCCATGCAGAATCAGCAGGTGGGAGAAGTTGGTCCAGTATTCGGACGCGATGTTGGCGCAGACGATTTTTTCGATCTTCACCGGGTCTTTGAACGCGGCGATTCCCAACCGCACCGACAGGCGCTGTACGTGGGTGTCCACCGGAAAACCGGGGACCTCGAATGCATTGCCCAGGATGACGTTGGCGGTTTTGCGCCCGATGCCGGGCAGCGACAGCAATTCGTCCATCGTCCGAGGCACTTCACCGTCAAAATCCGACATGATCTTGCGGGCGGCTCCGACGATGTTCGCCGCCTTGGCATGATAAAGCCCGGCGGTTTTGATATACGGTTCCACTTCCTCCGGTTCGACCTTGGCCAGAGCGGCGGCGGTGGGATATTTGCGGAAAAGTTCGGCGGTCACGATATTGACACGCTTGTCGGTGCATTGCGCGGAAAGCACCGTCGCCACCAGCAGTTGGAATGGCGTTTCGTGGTGGAGCGGACATCCGGGTTCGCCATACAAAGCGTACAGTTCCCGGTAGATAAAGGAAAGTTTGTCTTTCAGACTACGCGTTGAACTCATTTTTCAATCTGCCCAGCAATACCACCATCATACGGTAGGCTTCTTCGCGGGTTCCATCATCTGCGGCGGCGGCCTCGAAACGGCGCGCCGCCTCCAGAAATTCTTCAAAACCGATCCCGACGGCGTTTTCCGCCAGATTCTGTGCGATCTGCGGAAAACCGTCGGGAGTACGGTCATAAGCCTCCAGCCATGCTTCGGACGACTCGATAAAAGACCGGATCAGGGTCTTGGCGTCTTCGCCGTCCAGCGCATAGCTTTCCTCGATGCACCGATAAATAGCATCGAGCGAAATGAGGCCGTCACTGTCCATTAAACACCGGAATAGGCGGAGAACGCGCCGTCAACCGGAATCACGGTACCGTTGACAAAGCCGGCGGCCTTTTCATCGACCAGCCAGAGCAGCGTGCCGAGGAGGTCTTCCGGGGTGCCGAACTTGCCCATCGGCGTGTGGGAGATGATCTTTTCGCCACGGGCGGTCAGGGAGCCGTCGGCATTCATCAGCATGGCGCGGTTCTGGTCGGTGACGAAGAATCCGGGCGCAATCGCATTGACGCGGATATTGACCTTGCTCATGTGGACGGCCAGCCATTTGGTGAAGTTGCTGATGGCGGCCTTGGCACCGGAGTAAGCCGGAATCTTGGTCAGCGGGGTGAAGGAGTTCATCGACGAAATGTTGATAATGACGCCGCCTTCGCTTTCGGCCATGGCGCGACTGAAAATCTGGGTCGGCAGCAACGTGCCGAGGAAGTTCAAATTGAAGACGAATTCAACCCCGGCCGGATCGAGTTCATAGAACGTAACGAGGTCTTTGACGCCGTCGGCCAGGTCGGCCTTTTCCAGATATTCCTTGGTGGTGGTGCCTTTCGGGTGATTGCCGCCGGCGCCGTTGATCAGGATATCGCATTTGCCGAATTTTTCGGTAACGACCTTTTCGGCCTGCTGAAGGCTTTCGCGTTCCAGCACGTTGGCGGCGACGCCGATGGCGATACCGCCGTCGGCATTGATCGCGTCGGCGACTTTCTGGGCGTTTTCGGCGCGGAGGTCGAGCACGGCAACTTTAGCGCCGCAGGCGGCCAGGGCCTTGGCCATCACGCCGCAGAGGATTCCGCCGCCGCCGGTGACGACGGCGACTTTGCCGTTCAGGTCGATGTTCAGAGGTACATTCATTTTTACATCCTTTTTATTAATTTATTTATCAGGTTAAATGAGAATATTCACGCTGCCCAAGCGGATACACATTGAACCCCAATTCAAAGAGTGCCCGATGGTCCAGAATATTGCGTCCGTCAAAAATAAAAGCCGGTTTCTCCATGGAAGCGAAAATTTTTCCGAAATCGTAATTTCGGAACAACTTCCATTCCGTCAACACGAGTATGGCGTGGGTGCCGGCGGCGGCTTCGTAGGGATCCTCATGATAAGTGATTTCACCGGCGCAGTCGGCCAGGTCGAGCCGGGCGTTGTCCAACGCTTCGGGATCATGGATTGAGAGCACGGCGTGTTCGTCAAGCAACATTTTGCTGACGGTGATCGCCGGGGATTCGCGGGTGTCGCCGGTATCGGCCTTGAATGCAAAACCGAATACAGCGATCTTCTTGCCCGCCACCGAGTTGAACATATTGGTCACGACTTTGCGCACGAACCGTTCGGCCTGATAGTCGTTGATCTTCACCACCTGTTCCCAGTAAGCGGCGACTTCCGGCAACCCGTAGTATTCGCACAGGTAAACGAGGTTCAGGATATCCTTTTTGAAACAGGAACCGCCGAACCCGATGCTGGCGCGAAGAAATTTCGAACCGATACGGGAATCCAGCCCCATCGCCGAAGAGACTTCGAGGATATTGGCGTCGGTTTTTTCGCACAGCGCCGAAATGCTGTTCACCGAGGAAATACGCTGGGCAAGCATGGCGTTCGACACCAGCTTGGTCAGCTCGGAACTCCACAAATTGGTGGTCTTGATCCGTTCCTCGGGCACCCAGTGCAGATAGATGTCCTTGATCGCCTGCAGGGCCTTCTGGCCGGCGGGCGTTTCCAGTGCGCCGATCAGGACGCGGTCGGGACTTTGAAGGTCGCCGATCGCGGTACCCTCGGCCATGAATTCGGGATTGGAAATAATGTCGAAATTCAATCCTTTGGTGTTGGATTGAAGAATCCGGCGCATGGCTTCGGCGGTGCGAACCGGGAGCGTGCTTTTTTCTACCACGATCTTGTCGTGGTCGGAGTGTTCGATGATGTCACGGGCGGTCTTTTCCCAATACTGGAGGTCGGCGGCTTTGCCCGCCCCCGCGCCGAAGGTTTTGGTGGGGGTGTTCACGCTGACGAAAATAATTCCGGCTTCCTTGATCCCCGCCACCACATCGGTGCTGAAAAAAAGGTTGCGGCCGCGGGCGCGCCGGACCACTTCGTCCAGTCCCGGCTCGTAAATCGGCAGTTTATCGGACTGCCACGCCTTGATGCGTTTTTCGTTCACATCAACCACGATCACTTTGTAATCGGGGCATTTATCGGCGATCACCGCCATCGTCGGGCCGCCCACATATCCGGCGCCGATGCATAAAATCGTCTTGTTCATAAATCCCTCACCTTTCCTGACTAGTTCAACATAACCTGGCCGCCGGTCACCGGAATCGCCTGCCCGGTTTCGTACTGTTGTCCGACGGCGTAAATAATCGCCTTGGCCACATCCGCCGGGAAACAGCCCCGGTTCATCGGAATTTTGGCCTCATAAAATGCTTTCACGTCTTCAAGCGATTTGGCGCCGGGCACCTTGCCGCTGTTCAAATACTGGACGAACAGCCCCTTGACGGGGTCCATCCATAACGGGCCGTCGAAGAAATTGCCCGGGCAGACGCTGTTCACCTTGATCCGGTCCGTCACCAGCTCCAGTGCGAAGCTCTGGGTCAAGCCGATGGTCCCGAATTTACTGCCGGCGTAAGCGCCGTTCTTGTTGCTTCCCGCCAGGCCGCTCTTGGAGTTGACCTGAACGATATCACACCACCGGGAACCCCAGCGGTTCTGCAGCGACATCAGACGCGCCGCATATTTGACGCAGAGGAAGTAACCGCTGTAGTTGATATTGGTCACGAAATCCCAGTCTTTCTTCTCCATTTCTTTGACCGAACCGGCTTTCAGCACACCGGCATTGGCAACCAGCAGGTCGAGTCCGCCGCAGGTACCGACCAGGGTTTCGTACATGCCTTTTACCGAATCTTCATCGGCGATATTGACGGCGAGCGCGAACGCCTGGCTCATGCCGTATTTCTTGCAGAGCTCGAACGCGGCTTTTTCCGCCCCTTCAAGGTTCAAATCGGCAATCCCGACGATACAGCCCGCGGCAGCGAGCTCCTCGGCGATGCCATAGCCGAATCCCTGTGCGCCGCCGGTCACAACCGCAACGCGGCCCTTCATGCTGCCGCTGCCGGCTCCGGCCGAAACCTTGCGCCGATAAGATTCGACTTCCCAGTTTTCGATGAATCCACGCGCCCGGTCGCTCATATAATTGGCGCCGCCGAACGCCCGAGCCAACTGCTGGACCCGCGCCGCGTCCTTCGCCAGATTGGCGACCACTTTGGCATTGCGCAGGTTGTCGGCCGCGGCGAAAACGGCTTTGCCGGGAATCGCGACGACTTTCGGTTTGTAGCCGCGGGCTTCGCAGAACGCCGCGACCGCTTTGTCGTCAACCGTCTCGCCTTCCAGCGCAAACGACTTGGCGTAAACCACATGGTCGGGAGTCAGCGGGCCGTCGGCCACCTTGAAATACGGCAGAGTCACCACGGTGGCGGTAAATTCGTCATCCAGCAGCGAGCGAAGCTGCGGCGCGTATTCCAATACGCACGCCGTGTCGGCACTTTCGTTCACGGCCAGCTCCAACGCGATGCCGCGCCCGGTAATGTAATCCGTCAGGGTGCTCATGATGCCGCTGTAAATTTCCTGAATTTCTTCGATGCTGTCCGCACCGACGAAAACCCCGTGGTTCTGCAGGAAAATCACCGCCGGGAAACTGCCTTTGGCGCTCTTGTAAGCCTCCGCTTCCTTGTGGAATACCGCGGCCAGCGTGTAGCCGGGATCGGTATAGTCGATCCACAGGGCGTCCGGGAACAACTGTTTGCAAATGCTTTTGCCGTTACAGCCGCAGGTCATGGCGTTAACCGCCGCCGGATGCAGATGAACGACGAACTTATTGGGGATGATCTCGTGAAGCGGAGCCTCCACCGAAGGACGTCCCAGTGAGTCGAAACAGACGGCGTCGGCCATCAGCTTTTTCACCATTGCTTCGCGGGTGTCCACATCCAGGGAATCGCCGAGGGTGAAGACCTCGCGGATTTTACTGCGGGACATTTTGACAAACCCGGTTTCGGTCACCGTTTCGAGGCTGATGCCGCTGGGTTTCACGAACAGGTGGGTTTCATCTTTGTACGAGGTGTTGCCGCCGCCGGCCAGGACGAAATCGGGATTCTTTCCATAGAAATTGGAAACCGAGACTAGTTCCTTCAATGACATTTCACGAGCTCCTGTATTAATAGAAATAAACAAACCATAATGTACCACCACAAGTGCGAAATGCAACTTTTTTATTGGCGTTTTTTTGCGTTCCCTTCGGGCGGCGGATCTATTTCTCAGTCCTGCGCCAGCGCTTCGACGACTTCGCCGAACTTGTCCAACGCCTCGTAAACCGGGGCGGGCGTAGAGAGGTCCACGCCCGCGTCTTTCATGATATCGAGCACGTCTTTCGAATCCCCGGCTTTCAAAAAGCCCAGGTAATCCTGTAACTTCGCCGGATCGCCGCTCAGGATATTCTGCGAAAGCTTCACCGCCGCCGACATCCCGGTCGCATATTTATAGACATAAAAATTGTAGTAAAAATGCGGAATCCGCGCCCATTCCATTTCGATCCGGCGGTCGGCCTTGATCACCGCGCCGAAATAATCGTCGTTCAGTTTGTAATAGTCGCGGCACAACTGGTCTGCGGTCAACGTCACCGACTTCCCGCCCAGCTCGTGAATGTGTTTCTCAAATTCGGCGAACATGGTCTGGCGGAAGATCGTGCCGCGAATTTCATCGGCCAGGTGGCAGAGCAGATAAGATTTGAACGCCGGTTCCGGGTTCTGCTTCATCAAATAGTCATGCAGCAGCAGTTCGTTGGTGGTGGAGGCGACCTCCGCCACGAAAATGCTGTAATCGGCGTAATGGTACTCCTGGTGTTTGTTCGAATAATAACTGTGCATGGAGTGCCCCAGCTCGTGGGCCAGCGTGAAAACATCATTCAGCGTACCGTTGAAGTTCAACAGGATGTACGGATAACTGTCGTAACAGCCGCTCGAGTAAGCGCCCGAACGTTTGCCTTTGCACTCGTGAATGTCGATCCAGCGCTGTTCGAACGCCTTTTCGAGAATGGCGCAATATTCCTTGCCCATCGGCTTCAGGGCGGCTTTGACCCATTCGACGGCCTGTTCGAAACTGACTTTCAGACGATAGTCGGGGACCAGCGGATTGTACATATCGTACATATCCATGCGGCGCAGACCGAGCGCTTTGCGGCGGACTTTCAGGTAACGGTGCAGGTGGGGGAGCTTGCCGCGCACCGCTTTGATCAGGTTGTCGTACACCGCCACCGGGACGTTGTCGGAGAAAAGCGAGGCCTCCAGCGCCGACGGGTAATTGCGGATTTTGGCGCTGTAGACATGTTTTTTCACATTGCCGTCGAGCGTGGCGGCCATGGTGTTGCGAAATTTCGCGTAGGTGTCGAGCATGGCCTCGAACGCGCGTTTGCGCACCGGACGGCTGCCGCTTTCCAGAAATTTACTGTAATTGCCGTGGGTCAACAGCGTTTTTTTGCCATGTTCGTTCAAAACCTGCGGGAATGTCATATCGGCGTTGTTCAGCGCCGAGAAAACCTTGCCGGACAAACTGAACACATCTCCGCCCAGCCCCAACAGCCGTTCCTCTTTTTCGGAAAGGATGTGGGAGCGCTCGCGCATCAGTTCTTCCATGCTCTTGCGGTAAAAATCAAGTTCGGGGGATTCCATGAACGCCTTGATTTTGGCTTCATCCATCGCCATGATTTCGGGTTCAAACCAGGCGGTGGCGCCGGAGATTTCGGCGAATTTGCTCTCGATCCTGCCGAGACGCGCCTTGTTCCCGGAATCGGCGGTATTTTCATCGGCTTTCAGGTGGGCGTAGCAATACAATTTCTCGGCGAAACGCTCGAAACGGTCCATCGTATCGAAAGCCTCACGCATAACCGCCGGACTCTCGGCAAGGCGGCCGCGAAAAGCGATGAAAGCCTCGGCGTAACGGTCAACCTCGGCGAATTCTTTTTCCCAAACGGTTCCGTCCGCGTACATCGGGATCAAGTCCCAGGTATCGGCGACGGGCAAATCCTGATGTAAAGGCAATGACTCTTTTTTGCTTGACATGGTATCTTCCTGCTGTATATTATAGGTTTTCGGTAATATAGCCGCATTTAACGCTTTGAAAAGCATCTTTTTCGATTTATATTACAAGATAATCACTTTTCTCAATACAGCAAGGAGGGCCGGCCATGGATGAGGTTAAAAATTTTGAGGAATTCCTGAAACTGCCGGATAAATACTACGTCACCACCCCGATTTATTACGTCAATGACAAGCCCCATATCGGTCATGCCTACACCACCGTGTTGGGCGATGTGCTGGCGCGCTACCATCGCGAACAGAAGGTGCCGACCTTTTTCCTGACCGGCACCGACGAACACGGTCAGAAAGTCCAGCACGCCGCCGAAAAGCGCGGCATTTCCCCGCAGGAACACAGCGACGAAACCGTCCTCCGCTTTCAGGAACTCTGGGAGCGCCTCGGCATTTCCAACGATTATTTCATCCGCACCACCATGCCGGCCCATAAAAAAGTCGTGCAGGAAATTCTTCAGGACCTCTACGACCGCGGCGAAATCTACAAGGATGAATACAAAGGCCGCTACTGTGTGCATTGCGAACGGTTCTTCAAGGAAAAAGACCTTAACGGCGACATTCTCTGTCCCGAATGCAAGCGTCCGACCAACGAAATCACCGAATCGAATTATTTCTTTCGCATGAGTAAGTATCAGGGTTGGCTGATCGACTACATCAAGACCCATCCGCACTTCATCCTGCCGATGTTTCGCGCCAACGAAACCCTCGGTTTCCTGAACAAACCCCTCGGCGACCTCTGCATCTCGCGCCCCAAATCACGCCTCTCATGGGGCATCGAACTGCCGTTCGACAGCGACTATGTCTGCTATGTCTGGTTCGACGCGCTGATCAACTATATTTCCGGCGTCGGCTACCGCCAGGACGATGAGAAATTCCGCAAATGGTGGCCCGCAAGCTGTCACCTGATCGGCAAGGATATCCTGACCACCCACTCCGTTTACTGGCCGATCATGCTGAAGGCGATGGGCGTGGAAATGCCTCAAACCATTTTCGCCCACGGCTGGTGGCTGTCCGGCGACGCCAAAATGAGCAAGTCGCTCGGCAATGTGGTCAACCCGATGGATATGATCGACCGTTTCGGTGTCGACGCCTTCCGCTACTACCTGATCGCGGCCATGACGCCGGGGCAGGACGCCTCGTTCACCGAAGACGCTTTCGTGAACCGTTACAACTCGGACCTGGCCAACGACCTCGGCAACCTCCTCAGCCGCGTCGTCAAAATGACCCTCCGCGTCGGCGACGGCGTCATTCCGAACCACGGCAAATTCGAGCAGGAAGAACACGATCTCGCCGCCGCGCTGGACAACGCCATCGTATCCATGCACGCGGCCGTCATGACCATGCGCCTCGACGGCGGCATCGAACAGGTGCTGAACGCCATCCGCGCCGGCAACCGTTACCTCGAACTTACCGCGCCCTGGACCCTCGCCAAAAAAGGCGAAACCGAACGGCTCAATACCGTGCTTTACTGTACGGCTGAACTGCTCCGCATCGTCTCGGTCCTGCTCGACCCCGTCATGCCGGAAAAAATGACCGAAATCCGCTTCGCCCTCGGCATCGACAGAAACGAAAGACCGGAATTCGACGTGGAAAAGCTCCGCGCGTTCACCCGCAACAATATCCTGAGCGGCCGCAAGGTCAACGACATCGACTCGCTCTTTCCGCGTTTCGTCCCGGCCATGCCCGAGGCTCCGGTCCCGGCCCCGAAAGCGACAGAAAAAGCCAAGTCGCAGAAAGCCGCCGAACCTGTCGGGCTCATCGACATTGAGGAATTCGGTAAAATGCAGCTCCTCACCGCCAAAGTCCTGGAAGCGGAAAAAGTCGAGGGAGCCGACAAACTCTTGAAACTTCAGCTTGAAGTAGGCGACACCAGACGCCAGATCGTTTCCGGCATCGCCCAGTTCTATACACCCGAGGACATGATCGGCCGCCATATCGTAATCGTGGCCAACCTGAAACCCGCCAAAATCCGTGGCATCGAGTCCGAAGGCATGCTGCTCTGCGCCAAATCCGGCAAAAACCTGAAATTGATCGCCATTGACGGCGATGTACCGTCCGGATCAAGCGTCGGCTGATATGCTGGTTCATACCGTTCACGGCGATGTAAGAGGTGTTGCGGAACGCGGTCTTTACGCATTCCGCGGCATCCCTTACGCCACGCCGCCGACCGGTGAACTGCGGTTTCAACCCCCTTATCCTCCTGCCCCGTGGGAGGACGTGCGCGAATGTCATTCATTCCTGGCGATACCGCCCCAGCCGGAACTGTCGCTGGACAGCTCCGTCAAGGTGCGTCAGGAGCAGAGCGAAGATTGTCTGCACCTGAATGTCTATGTTCCGGAAAAAGGCGACGGCGGCTATCCGGTCATGTTCTGGATTTTCGGCGGCGGCTTCATCGCCGGCACCGCCAACATCTCGCTTTACGACGCGCCTCGACTGGCCGCCGAGAACGGCGTTATCGTCGTCACCTCCAACTACCGGGTCGGTCTGCCGGGCTTCTTCGGCGACGGCAACTACGGGCTCCAGGACCAGTTCGCCGCGCTCCGGTGGGTGCGCGAAAACATCGGGGCTTTCGGCGGTGATCCCGAGAACATCACGCTTTTCGGCGAGTCCGCCGGAGCGATCAGCGTCGATCTGCTGATGCGCAATCCGCGTGCCAAGGGGATGTTTCACCGCGCCATTTGCCAAAGCGGCGCGATGGATTCGTTGCGCACGTTCACAGTCGGCCGCCCGGAACTTCGTCCAAACGCCCTCGCCGCCGCCGCGCGACTGTTGGGAAATCCGGCTATCCTCCCTATCAACGATCTGCTGGAACAGCAGAGCAAATTCTTCGGCTGGGACGCCGCCGACAAGTACGTCTGCACCCCCGTTTACGACGATCTCTGGTGCGGGCGCGAATACTGCAATCCGGTGCCGCTGATCACCGGTACGAACAGCAACGAGGAAACCATGTTCACCAATCAGGTTGATCCCGCCGGGTTTGACGAATGGTGTTCCGCTATTTACAACAAAGTTATTACCAACCGCATCAAAAAGCGCTATCATGATCCAAACGATCCGAAAGCTCCGTGGAACGCGGTAATCCGTTACGGCGCATTCGTTGCGCCGGCACGCCGCCTGGCCATGGCTGTCAGCGCCCTGAATCAGCCGGTTTATCTATATCATTTCAACCGCCTCGCGCCGGAAGTCCAGTTCGCCAAGCGCCTCAAGTGCTATCACGCCTCCGAGGTCAGTTATGTTTTCGGCACTCCGCTGACCGCGCCCTCCCCGGAGGATGTCGAGCTCTCGCGCCGGATTCGGGCCTACTGGGCAAACTTCGCCCGGACCGGCGATCCCAACGGCTCCGGCCTCGTCGAATGGCCCCGTTACAACAGCCGCGACCGCCGCAACATTCTTCTTGACGCGCCTGTCGGAATCGAACGCGACTACGCCGCCGACGACTGCGATTTCTTCGACGAAATCTACTGAATACCGCGCTTGACAAAGCAATTTTGCGGGGTATTATATGAATTATTATGGGAAACTTTTTTCGCGGCAACCGCTTCATGTTTCATGTGCCAGCCAACCCGTTGTGCGATAACGGCGAATTGGTTGTGACCATTCACGGCCTGTTGCACAACGGACTTTACATGCTGCCGCTGGCGCGTTTCCTGGCAAAAAGCGGCTATGAATGTTTCTGTTACGACTACCGGACCTCCCGCGGCGACGTCCGCAAACATGCGAGTAATTTCCGCAGAAACCTCGACGAACTCCTCACCCGTTACCCGGACCGCAAAATCAATATCATCACCCACAGCCTCGGCGGCCTGGTCACCCGACAGATGCTCGGCGACGCCCCGTCGTTCCCCCCTGAACGGATCGGACGCATCGTCATGCTGGCCCCGCCGAACCGTGGTTCAAAGGTGGCGACGTTCTGTCTCAAATACATCCCTGGCAGCGCTTCCCTGATCAAAACCCTGCCCGATTTGAGTTTCGGCGAAAATTCCCCCGTTCACCGCATACCGGTCCCGGAGGGATTCGATATCGGCATCCTCGCCGCTTCGCACGACATCCTGGTGCCGCGCTGTTCCACCGCCCTCCCCTGTCAGAACGATTATCTGGTCGTGTTTTCCGGTCACACCTACATGATGCTCCGCCCGAAAGTCATGCGCCAGACCCTCGCCTTCCTGCGCGATGGACACTTTGTCCGATAGCCTCAACGCAACATGAAGATTTTGCGGTCAAAATGATAATCGGTTTGAATCCGCGGGACCACACATGCAAGGCAACAATGCCATTCATTTTCGATATCCATGACCGCGATCGACCCAAAAATTGACCTGAAACCAAGCTGAATTTACATATTTTTACGCTTTGGGGTATTGACAAATCCGCGCCTGTCATGTATACTATGTCAACACATTAACAACATTAACATGGAAGAGTCATGCACTGGAAACGAAACGAACCGCTTTACATGCAGATCGTCACTGAGATGAAGAACAACATCTCCGGTCAGCAATGGAAGCCCGGCACTCAACTGCCCACGGAATTCGAGTTGGCGGAGCAGTACGGGGTTTCGCGTCCGACACTGCGCAACGCCATGGCCCTGCTGGAAAGCGAAGGCTATATCATCCGCAAAAAATTCAGCGGCACGGTCGTGGCCCCCGAAGCATTGCGCCGCAAGTACGAGAAGCTCGACATCGGGTTCGTTTCCAAAATGGAACTCCATGATATCGACGCATACGCCCAGTGGCTCCGGGAACCGTTCCAATTCGGGACGGTGCTGCGGTATGCGGTCCGAAAAGGGTATTATGTGCGGTTCATTCCGTGGCAGTATAATACCGAAAAGAATTATTACGACCTCGAGGAAATCGTTTTCAAAAAGGCGATTGACGCCTTTATCGTGTCCTCGCCGCTGTACGCCACCGACTTTCTGGATGTACTGGCGGACAACCGGGTGCCCCATGTGGCGCTGGAGAGCCATTACGACCGCCCCGGCGTCAATACTGTCATGTCCGATGATTGGGGTGCAATCAGGGAATCGATGAAAATCCTGTACGAAGCCGGACATCGTAAAATCGCCATGATCGCAGGAGTACTGAAAGCGCCCCAGTTCAATTCCATGAACCGCCGTTCGCTCACTACGTTTCTGGAGGCCGCCGCCGATTACGGACTGAGTATTCCGGATCAATGGGTCATGGCTTACGGTGAAAATCAATGGCGGAACACCAGCCTCGACGAAGCCGCCATGATCAAAGACATCCTGAAAGATCCGGCAAACCGCCCTACGGCCATCATCTGTACAAGAAAACAGAATATCGAGTTCATTCTCGATTATTGTCAGGCTTCCGGCATTCAGGTGCCGAAGGACTTAAGCTTGATCAGCGAAATGTATTATTCAACGTCAGGTTCACTGGCCTGCAGCGCCCACACGATGGACCTGGAGGCAATCAGCCAGAAAACCTATAAAGAGCTGCTGTCCTGGTTGAAAGATCCTAAATACAAACCTGAATTACATCTGATCCCGAAAGAATTCAGTGGTTTATCAACGGTTTCCAAGCCAAATCAAGGAGGAAAATAACATGGGAATCAACAAAAAACGTAAAACTTCATTCACACTCATCGAGCTCTTGGTAGTTATCGCGATCATAGCGATACTTGCCGCCATGCTGCTGCCGGCGTTGAATAACGCCCGCGAAAAAGCCAAGGGGATTTTCTGTCTCAGCAACATGAAACAGATCTCCAGCGGATATGCCATGTACCTCGCCGACTTCGAAGGATACCTCCCCCATTACTCCTACAATGACTCCACCTGGACAAACCATCTGATTCTGCCCAAATATCTTCCGCCCACAAGTTTCGTCTGTCCGTCACTGGTTTGCGTCTCTGAATACCCGCAGAATTACTACAGCAAAACCTATGGCATGACCTGTACCGGATATGGAATCAATTACAAAGGTCCGGCAAGCGGCTGTTACGTTTACCCCACCTCCGACGCGAACCGTTATGGCTACTACATCAAACTGAACCAGATCAAGAAACCCAATATCCAATACTTAATCATGGACGCCAGAAATGCTCTAGTCCAAACCGGTTACTACCGGATCGACACCAAAATGAGCGTCTCCGGCACGATGGGCAACCCGAATGCCCGGCATGGCGGAAGTCTGAACATTCTCTATACCGCGGGACATGCCGAGTCCAAGCCGATCAAAAATCCCGCGAACCCCTTTGAATCGCTTGACACCGGCAGCGCCTGGACCGGTAAATAATATAAAATAAAGGAATTAACACGTATGATCAAAAAGTTATGGTTGTTATCGATTATCCTGCTGGCCGCAGGGACACAAGCCGGGGAAGATATGTTCAAATCGCCACTGCTGCCCGGCGGCGTTCCAGTCCGCTGGAAACTGGAAAAATTGGTTTCCGCCCCCGGACAGCCCGAGGTCTATGAAGAAGTTACGCCAGAAAAGGCCGGGCTCCAATATACGGAAGCCCAAAAGCCGTTGGGCGCCAATGCGATGGAATATCTCTTCACGTTGAAAAACACCTCCGGCAAGACCTTGTTGCTGCGTCCCTCGTTTACCGCGGACATTCCGTTCAAATCCCCGACCTGGTGGAACGGCTACCTGAATTTGAACAAGCTCAAATTCGATCCGGCGGACAACAATCTCTCCACCTGGTTTCCCGCCAATGCGGCGTGCGACGCGCAATCGGCCCTGATCGTCGGCATCGACCCCATGAAACTCTACAGCCGGGTGGACACCGACAAGATTGCCGGACCGGGTAACGAACAATTGTTCCTGGCATTTCCGGTATATCTCGAACCGGGCAAAAGCTTCGAATACAGCTATGTCGTGGCGGCGTCCAAGGCGCGTTACGGATATCACGATGTCATCCAGAAATGGTATGACCTTTTCCCGCAGGCCTTTCAGCCAGCCGACCGAATTGACCCCAACATGATCTCCGGTGAAGCCTCTTATTTTTACTGGAAGCCCGAGACGGTCAAATACCGTTTCGTCAGCGATCTGCTGCGGCGCGTTTACGGCGGTCGCGGCTGCTGGGAATGGTGCTACAAACCCTTTGTACGCGCCGGCGACTGGGCCATCAGCGACGAATGGAGCGTCGGCTGGCAGGGCTGGACTAAAGAACGGGTTGAAGCATTCCGCCAGAATATCCATCGTCGAATGGTTCCGGCGGCTTTCCAGAACGTCGCCCCGATGTGGTACCTGAATGTCAGTTGGACCGAATGGAGCATCTGGCAGGATCATTTCAAAGGCATTGAAGTGGCATTTGACGGGAAGAAACGTCGTTGCTGGAGTCAGGATACCATTTACGGCATCTACCCCTGGGGTAGCGCCTACGGCAAACTCTTCATGGAAGGACTCAAAAATATTCCCCTGAAATTTCCGGAAGCCAAAGGCGTCGGCTGGGATTCCTGTTTCGCCCACAAACAGATTCCGCCGGAAAATGCGGGGTTCGCCGCCACCGATCCCAAAAGTTATGAGCGCGGCGTCCCGATGGCGCTGGAAGCGGTCGGAATTGCTCAACTGCTCGACTACAATCATCAGAATTTCACTGGCAAATACCGGATGGGGAACGCCGTCAATTTCAAGCTGGTGTCGCCCTACAGCATCGGTGCCCGTACCGACTCGGGACTGTACGAAGGCCAGCCGATGAATGTGCCAAACCGCCTGCTGCGGGTTGAATCCATGCGCACCCGGCTCGGCACCGGCAAGTCCCTGACCTGGCACAAGGCGGGTACTCCCGCCCATATGAAATGGGTCGACTGGGACGACATGAGCAAAAGCGAAGTCCTTGATGTTTACCGCCAGCTCATGGACAATATTTACTTTCTCAACTACTACTGGGGTGCGCTGGCCGCGCCGAACATGCCGGCACTCGGCGTGGAAAACCTGGTCAAATCGATGCCCGAACTCGTGGATCTGATCCGCCTCGGCTGGCAACCCTCCCCCGGCATCGATGTCCCGGACACGATCCTGGCGGCGCGTTATGGACAAGGTCCCGGCAGCCGTATCGCCGTCATCAATCCCGAATTCAAGGATCAGGAGTTCACGCTCCGCTTCCCCCCGGCCTACTGGGATAACCAGGCCGTACTGGCCGGCGCCGAAGACGGCTCCGCGCTCACGGCAAAAATCGACGGCAAAGGGACTTCCGTCCAACTCCGGGTTCCGGCGCGCTCGATCTTCATGATCCGGGTGGCGGCGACGGCGGCACTGCCGAAGGCGGAATTCGAAACCATCGGCAGCCGTATCGCGGTGGACGGTTCCACTCCGTTCTGGCGTTTCGAACTGAAAACCGCGATCAAAACCACCTGGGAACTGCTGTTCGCCCGTACCGAAGCCGATACCCCGGTACGGATCAAGTGCAATGATGAAAATACCCGGTTCAAAGCCGGTGAAGCCATCCGTTACACGCTTGACACCGCCAAATGGCCGGAGGATGTCCAATCCGCCAATCTGAATACCGCCCAGCTTGAATTCAGGGAGTATTTCCGTTATTCCGCCGACGAACTCGACGTCGCCACGCTGAAAGACTGGAACCTCCCCGCCCGCGCCGAAGCCAAACAGGTCGTCATCAAGTATCCGGCCGACGCGACCCAAAGTGTAAAGGACGAGGCCGAACGCATCGCCGAGTGGTTCCGGTTCTATACTCAGAAAGACAGTTCGTTCGCCGAACCGCTCATCAACGGACAGACAACGCCCGAATCCATCGTCATCAGCCTCGAAACCGGACGGGATGAACTGAAGGACTATCAGCAAGGGCGGGCGTTCGCCGACGGCAAAACCGTCCGGGTCTGCGCCGCCTCCGCCGAGACCATGCGTCCGACGGTGCTGGCACTCCTGAACCAGTTCGACAAAGCGTATCCGTTCTATGGGGCGTTGCCCGATAACGAGGAATTCCAAAAGTTCGGCCTGGCCGGAAAAACCGTGAACAGCGCTCCCGCGAAAAAGGTGTTCCGTCCCACCCTCCTCGAAATGCTGCGCTCGAACAAAATCAGATGAGGAACAGTCCGATGTTGAAATACATAATCCTACCTCTATTGGGCGCCGCGCTCAACCTGTCGGCGCTGGAACTGAACCAGCTCAAACCCGGGCAGTCCCTGCTGCCCGGCAACACGGCCGACAACGGCCGCACCCGGCTGTTCACGGACACCAAGCCCGCCCCCGCCGGTCTGCTCAGGCCATACCGCAAAGATTCCCCGCTGACTCTGGCGGTCGAGGCAGTATCCGCGGACACCGTTCAGATCACGGTCCCCCCGAATTCGCCGCTTCCGTTCTCCGGCGGCATCAGCACCGTGCTCGACTTCAAGTCGGAATCGCCTGAAATCACCGCCTCGTTCAGTATCAAATTCGAGAATTTCCAGCAGGGCAAAGGGGGCCAGAATCTGTTCTTTTTCCTCATCGGCGGCGTCAACCTCCAATTCAGGGCGGATACCCGCGACCTCCGTTATTTCGATGGAACCAAAGGGAAATATGTCCGTCTGCTGAAGCTGAAGGAAAACGAGTGGTACCCTGTTTCGATCACGGTCGGGCCGGAAACCTTTTCCCTTAATGACTTGAAAGACATTAAACGGCGGGGCAAACCGTCCCGCCCCCATTGCATCATATTGAATTCACGACTGGATCAAGGCACCGACGCCAAACCTCCGGTCATTCAACTCAAAGACGTCAAGGTAAAATGAAAACACGCATCGCCATCGCCGGAACCGGCACCCGGGCCCTGAACTTCGCGGACGGCATCCTGAACCGTTGCAGCGAACATTCGGAGCTGGTCGGACTTTATGACCTGAACCCCGTCCGTATGGAGGGCTTCTGCCGCCTGATCGGCCGGCAAGTTCCCTCATTCACCGATTTTGCCGAAATGGTGCGGACGGCCCGTCCCGAGACGCTGGTCGTCTGCACCACCGACCGTACCCATCCGGAACTCATCGAAATGGCATTCGCCCACGGCTTGAACGCCATCGTCGAAAAACCGATGGCGATGAACCGCGAAGGCATCGAACGCATCCGGCGCGCCGAGCAGAAATTCAGCCGCAAGGTTACCGTCACCTTCAACATGCGTTTCGCCCCGTATTCGGCGGCCATCAAGGAAGTGTTGCTGGAGAAACCGGTAGGCGAAATCTTCACCGTCAGCGCCGAATGGTTCATCGACCGCACCCACGGCACCGAATATTTCCACCGCTGGCACAACCGCATGTGCAACGGCGGCGGACTGCTGGTTCACAAGGCCACCCACAATTTCGACCTGCTGAACTGGTTTCTCGACGCCGTGCCGTCCGAGGTTTTCGCCTGGGGCCGCCTGTCGCAGTTCGGCAAAGCCGGTAAGTTCCACGGCCCCCGCTGTCGCGACTGCGACTACCGCGAACAGTGTCCCGCCTCCATGAAATCCACCCTCGACGACAGCGACCTGAACCCCGGCAGCGACGGCGACATCTTCAAAAGCCTCTATTTCAATGCAGAATCCCAGGACGGCTACCTGCGGGACCAGTGCTGTTTCGATCCGAAAATCGATATCTACGACACCATGAACGCGCTGATCAAATACCGCAACGGCATTCAGGTGAGCTATGCGCTGAACGCCTATTCCGCCTGGCAGGGGTACAGAATCACCTTTACCGGTGAAACAGGCGTCATCGAGGTCGGCACCGTCAATAATTCGACGCGCCCCGCCGATTACACCGTCCCGGACACGATCCGCATCGTCAACGGCACCACCCGCAAGAACGTCACGATGCGCGAAATCAACATGGCCGAAAACACCACGCCCCACGGCGGCGGCGATTATGCCATGTTCGAACACTTGTTCGGCAAACCGGACGGCGATCCGCTCGGACAAACCGCGGGGTTCGACGCCGGAGCCGCCAGCGCCCTGATCGGCATCAGTGCCAATGAATCAATTCAAAGCGGACTCCCCGTAAAAACCGGGCTCTGATACAGCTCCCCAAACAATCAGCCTCCCTTGTTCAAGCAGACAAGGGGGGCATTTTTTTAGAACCGATATTGCCTGAAACCACTCTTGCCTCCGCTGTTTCCCGGTGTATATTTGTAATCGAGCACGGCATAAGCAAGGCAGGCAATGAGGAATTA
Organism: uncultured Lentisphaeria bacterium; assembly: GCA_937888615.1. Classification (GTDB taxonomy): domain Bacteria; phylum Verrucomicrobiota; class Lentisphaeria; order Victivallales; family Victivallaceae; genus UBA5239. The sequence goes on from CALABZ010000146.1 coordinate 24,702, forward strand.
TCCCGAAATCATAGAAATGAAGCGCATCCTGATCATCGGCTGTTGCGGAGCGGGCAAAACCACGCTTGCACTGGAGCTCGGAGACCGTTTCGGAATTCCGGTACATCACCTTGATCAACTCTGGTGGCTGCCGGGCTGGACGGAGGATTCACCGGAAAATTTCGACGCCAAACTCGCGGAAATCCTGAAAGAAGACCAATGGATTCTCGACGGCAACTACAACCGAACCCTGCCCGAACGCCTGAAATACGCCGACACGGTAATCTTTCTCGATTATTCCCGACTGCGCTGTATGTATCAGGTATTGAAAAGAACGTTCCGTTTTCACGGAACCGCACGCGCCGACATGGTCCCCGGCTGCCCCGAACGTTTCGACCGGGAATTTCTGCGTTACGTCTGGAACTACAATCGCGATATGCGCCCGCGTGTGGAAAATGCCTTGCAAGACTTCCCCGGCAATGTCTTCCGATTCAAATCTCCCCGAAAGGCCGGAGCTTGTCTGTTCCGCCAGAATTCCCGATAAATACAAAAATCCCCGCGAGGGTTAAGTCGCGGGGATTTTTGAAACCGTAACGGCGCATGTTGCACCGGATGTGTTTGTTCAGTCCTGTACCATCGGATTGGTATAGATGGACTTCGACGCCTTTTTCGGCAGCGGATTCTGCTTGTGGGCTTCTTCCATGACGAAAATCTGGCGGCGCACCTGCTCCAGTTTGATGGTCGGTTCCGCGCCATTCACCAGCACGTCATAAAGGTTGCTGTAAAGCGCGCGGACCATGGAGCTGAAACCGGTGGCATTGCTGTTCTGGTCGTCGTATTCCCAGCTTTCATTGTGCCACGAGAGCTGTTCACCGCAGTATTTACGGTCTTCGCTCCAGGGTTTCCATTGAGCATGGCTGGGGGCCTCGGACGGGACATAATATTTCCATTTGAGCCCGCTCGGTCCGCCGGTCAGGCCACCGAGAGTGCCGCTGATGTTGTACATATCGCCCTGCGGGTAAGCCTGAAGCGAACTGATGCAGACTTCGACGGTCGGGTTGTTCTTGCCGGTCAGGACCAGCAGACAGAAGTTTTCGGCGTCGCCCTCAAAGGGATAATGGTTGGCATACATCTTGCAGAACACATCCGGGTATTCCTTGCCGAAAAGCACCACCGCCTGGTCAACCGGGTGCGGTCCGGTGTTCCAGAGGTTGCCGGCCAACTCATCCTGCATGGTCTGCCAGTCCCAGCGCCGGGCGAAACCGCTCCAGTTACTGCGAATGTACACGATATCGCCGAGCACACCGGACTTCAAGATTTCCTGCATCTTGATAAAGAACGGATAAAAACGGGAATTCTGGAAGGGATAAAAAACCGCTTTATTGGCGGCGGCAATGCCGATCAGTTCATCATAATCCTTGAGGGTCGGAGCGGAAGGTTTTTCACCGAGGGTGTTGATGCCCTTGCCCAACGCCATTTTCGAGGCTTCCAGATGGAAACGGCTGGGCGTGGCATTCACGAACAAGTCAATCTGAGCCTTTTCCAGCAGTTCGCGATGGTCCACGTAAACATCGCAGCCGAATTCCTTCTGAGCGTCCTGACGACGTTCCGGCAGATTGTCCGCCACCGCCACGATCTTGAATTTTTCCGTATCGTTCTTCAGCCAGTTTGCATGGATTCCGCAGCCGCTGCGGCCAAAACCGGCAATACCAACCCTGATCACTTTACTCATTACCATTTTCCTCATTTTTAAACCGGTTTTTATTAAACTCAACATTTAAACCGGTTGATTTCACAATATAAGTTTACATCCAAAATCAATTAATTCAACCCCCCAATCAAAAAAAAACGATTTTTCCCATCCCAAAAAACAGCGGCGGGAATGGGGGGAAATGCGAGGCCGCCTCGCATTTCTCCGTTCCCGCCGCTGGTCGCTCGCAAAGCGAAATCCCCTTATGACGATCAGGGCGTGACTCCCGCCTTTTCAAGAATGGATTGGACTTTTTTCACGTCCACATGACGGGGTTCGCAGTTTTCCCGGATTGCTTCGGCGGCGGCGGTGCCGACTCCGAAACCCGTATTGACACAGATCGGCATGACCCGGAAATTCGAATGTGCCTTGTGCGTACCGGAAATATTGCGCCCGGACAACAACAGACCGTCTATTTTTTCCGGCACGCACGCGCGATACGGAATGGTATAAGCCCCTTTGCAGGCGAAATGCTTCTGGGCACCGTTTTTATCCAATCCCGCCCCATCGACGTTATGAATATCAAAATTAAAACAGTTACGGGTTGCGATCCAGTCGTCGAATACCCGGGCTTCGACGATGTCATGCTCATTCATCGTATACAGGCCCTTGAAGTGACGGGTCTCACGGACGCCGACCGTTGAGGCGCTGGCCAGATGGTAACAGTGTTCATACCCCGGCGCATATTCCCGCAGAAATGCAATGATCTTCGGAATCTGCCGGTGGCAGGTGATTTCGGCGCGGGTCAAATCAACGTTGCTGGTACCGTCAACCCCGGTCAGGTTCGTCATATTCACCACCACCTGGCCCGGTATCGTCCCTTTGTACAACAGCACATGCCCGGCCGGGGGCGGCAGCAGTTTCCGCCCCAGCGTCTGAAGTTCCCCCTTCGGCGTATCGACCAGCGACTCGAATCCCCACGGAAAAACCGCGTTCCCCCAGTCCACGCCGCCGATTTTGAACATCAGCGTCACCGGCTGCATTTTGCCGTCTTCCCCGCGTCCTTTGATATATTCGGCTCCGGCCAGCGCCGCCGCGTCACCATCGCCGGTGGCGTCGATCACCACCCGGGCCAATGCGGCTTCGCGCCCGGATTTGCTTTCCATGATAATGCCAACGACCTTGTTGCCGTCTTTAACGACCTCGACGCAGCGGGTATGGAGCAGAACGGTCACGCCCGCTTCTTCCATGACATCGAACAAAACCAGTTTCAGCAGTTCATGATTAATGACCTGATGCTCGTGTTCGGCCTCGACTTCCCATTTCAGCGTCTTACAGCGGTCCAGCAGTTCGTGTGTCACCGGGGACGCCGTGCCTCCGCTCCAGTTGGACATCATGCCCGAAGTGGCGATGCCGCCCAGGCAGTTTTTCTCTTCAATCACCAGTGTTTTCGCACCGCCGCGGGCGGCCCCGAGAGCGGCACCGATCCCGGCGGGACCGCCTCCGGCCACAATGACGTCAAACTCATAACGGACCGGAATGTCACCGGCATTTTCAAATATGGTCTTGTTCATGAATATTCTCCTTCGGCAAGTTCTAAATTTTCACCCTGATTGAGTATATGATAATAGTATAACTCGACAAAAGTCACTTAACCTTGAATTTTCAAGGGATATTCTTTAATTTTCTCATATAAGCAAAAAACATCCGACCACGAACAGCATGGATAATGCCATTCGGAGCCGGATGTGGTTTCGGATGTGTGAATGTTTTACATTTCGATGACACGGCCCTCGACGCGGGCGCGGTCGGCGGTAAAACCGATCAGGTGTCCATTGATGGAATCGGCCAGGACGGTACAGGATATCGAGGGTTCCTTGCCTTCCAGCACCGAAACGAAGTCCTCGACCAGCCGCAGGTCGCCGCCGCCGTGACCACCGAACGCGCCGGTGGTGTCGCCTTCGTCGTTCAGGTCCACGACTTCGGTGGTATACTCGTGGCCGGGACGGGTGTCGATCTTGTAGACGGTGAAGCAATTATCGTCCATGACCCCGGTAATCTCGCCCTTGGTACCGATCACGTGGATTTTGCGGCAGGGGCGGCTGGTGCCGGCGACCATATTGTGCGTCACCGTAACGCCATCGGCGAATTCGATCATGACCGACTGACGGTCGACCACATTGTTGTCAAGCTTCCAGACGCAACGCGCGTAGGGATTGTCTTTGCGTTTGAGTTCCTGCTCGTATATTTCCTGGGTGGGATGCTCAAGGTGTTCGATCTGGGGCCAGACGTAGGCGGCCCAGCGGTCGGGATGGTTCAGGTTCAATTGACGGTTCGAATACTGGCATCCGGCCTCGATCGGACAGTCAAGCAGACAATACTCACCGGAATTGGCAGGGGCTTTTTCGCGGCGGAAATAACTGCGGCTGCCGAAACTCGACACCCGGACCGGTTCGATCCCGCTCATCAGCCAGGTAATCAGGTCGAGGTCATGACAGCATTTGGACATCAGCATGGTCGACTTGCATACGTCTTCCCGGTTCCATTTGCCGCGGATAAAGCAGTTCGCCACGTGATGATAGCTGACGTGTTCGGCTGTCTGGATGTTCATAATTTCGCCGATTTCACCGTTCAGTATCCGCTCCTTGATTTTCGTGTAAAACGGGGCATAACGCAGCACGTGGCAGATCATGACCTTGCGTCCGGTGCGCTTGACCGCGGCGTCCAGTACCCGAGCTTCCTCCTCGTTGACCGCGAACGGTTTTTCCAGCAGGATGTCGTATCCGGCTTCCAACAGCATCAGGGAGGTCGGCACATGGTCGATATCCATCGTGCCGTTGATGACCGCGTCGGCCAGTTTGCCGTGCGCGGCCAGCTCGGCCGCATCCTTGAACATCATATCTTCGGGAAATCCGAACTGGCGACGGGTATCTTCACGTCGAAATTCGTTGGGGTCCGCCACCCCGACGATCCTGAAGCGTTCCGGCTGGAGTTTAGCCAGTCCCGCATAACAGAGCGCACGGTGTCCGGCGCCGACGATAATTGCTGTGATCATGATTCCATTTATCCTATTTTATTTATAGTTCGATACGCATCGGGACCATTTCCTGAATGATCAATCCCGTTTCGCGTACCCTGCAAAATACGTCAAAAACCTTCTTCCCCAACTCTTCGTAAGAATATACCAGACGCGGGCGGGTGCCGTTGTCCGGCTTGACGACGTCATAGGTTGGCGCCAGAACGACCGGCGACGGATATTCCCGCAGGGCGTGCTTGACCTCGTCTTCCAGTTGCCCGCACAAAATGGCGGTCGGAGGGTTCGGGAGCGCCATCATCCGCGTCATGCCGACCGTAACCGCGCCCTGCTCATCCTCGCTGGACTCCAGGTAATGGAAAAGCTGCGGGTCATAGAGGCGGTGCCGCTGCATGGTTTGCCGGTAAGCCCGTTCGAAGTGTTCCTTGACAAACGAATAATAGTGCTTCTTGTTGACAAGACCGATCCGGCGATGTCCCTGCCGGATCAAATGCTCAAGCATATCTTCGACGGCTTTCTCATGATCGAAATCGGTCCAGCTTATTTTGAGCTCGTCCGGCATGCGGTTGGCCGCCACTACCGGAATCCGGCGCAACGCCATCTGGCTGGCGATTTCCTGCCGGAACGAACTGTAGACGAAGATAAATCCGTCCACCCGGCACGACAGCCAGAATTCCACATCGTCAATCAGCCGCCCATTGGACGAACTCATAAAAATCGGCTTCAGCCCATAGCTCTCCATGCCCGCGACCAGTCCGCCGAAAAGATTCTGCGGATACGACACGTCGAACACCACCGGGTTGTTCGAGTAAATGATGACATTGCCGGTCTGCCGGGGACGCGCCTGCCGCGGACCGGCCAGCAGACAACCGCGATTGCCGTCCGGCAGCACCACGCCGCGGTTGATCAACAATTCGAGGGCCCGACTGATTGTCCGGGGGTTGACGCCGAACTCAGCGGCCAGAATCCGCACGCCGGGCAGCCGTTCCCGATAATCGCCGCGGGTAATCGCCTCCTCCAGTGTCTTTGATATCTCCAGATATTTAAAATCAGCCATACATCACTTTAACATCATTAATTCATACATCACTTATGCAACACTTATATTATACTGCTTTTTTTAAAGAAATCAACTCACAGAATTGGATTTTTCAGTAAATCGGGCTATCTTTCCCTGTAGTCCAACAACCACAGGTGATGTTATCATGAAAGATCAGCCCGCGCAAATTCTGGTATGCGACGACGACGACATTTTCCGAACATTCTTCGAGCGAGTCCTGAAAATGTCCGGCTTCAAGGCCGTCGGCGCCGCCAACGGTGACGAAGCAATCGAAATTCTCGACGCCCGTCCCGGTGAAATCGCCCTTGTGCTCGTCGACCTTCTGATGCCTATCCGTTCCGGCTGGGAAGTGATCGAATTCATGGAAGAACACGAGGCGCTGAAGAATATCCCGGTCATCGCCGTCACCGGCCTTGACCCCGCCCCGGATGAAATGAAGAAAATCAACCGCCACTGCGCCGCCGTCGTCCATAAAGGCGGCGACTTCGACATCGAAGGACTGATCGCCCGCATCCGAACCTTAATCAACAAGGATTGAACCACATATGAAAATTCCGCACGCACAGAACAGCCTCCTTTTGATGGTGGACATGCAGGAAAAACTGCTCCCCGCCATGAGCGAAGCCGCTGACTGCATCAATCGCAACCTCCTGCTCCTTCAAGGAGCCGCCGCACTCGAACTGCCGGTGATTATCAGCGAACAATATCCGCAGGGACTCGGTTCTACCATTCCGCAGTTGAAACAGGAATGCCGCGACGAATGGTCCGTCGGCGAAAAGACTTCCTTCTCCTGCTTCGGCGACGAAGAACTGGGAAACCTCATCCGCAACCTCAATGCTGAAACCCTGATCCTTTCCGGCGTCGAATCGCATGTGTGCGTTTTGCAAACCGCCATTGACGCCGTCAACGAAGGTTATCAGGTCATTGTTGTCTCCGACGCTGTAGCTTCGCGTAAACCCGAAGACCGTTGCACCGCGTTGAAGCTGATGGCCGCCAACGGCGTCCACGTCATGTCGGCAGAGTCCGTGCTTTTCATGCTGCTGGGCTCCGCCAAGAATCCGGCATTCAAAACGATTTCCAAACTGGTACGGTAAGGCGGTACGGACATGAGAATTTTATCCGGCATCCAGCCATCCGGCAAGCTCCATATCGGCAATTACTTCGGCATGATGAAGCAGGCCGTCGAACTCCAGAAAAAAGGTGAAGCCTTTCTTTTCATCGCTGATTTCCATTCCCTGACCACCAATCCCGACGCGGCGGACCTGCGCGAACGCGTCACCGAGGTTGCCGTCGATTTTCTCGCCTGCGGACTCGATACCGACAAGGTCTGCTTTTTCCGCCAGAGCGACGTACCCCAGGTATGCGAACTCACCTGGATGCTGAACAACGTCTGCCCGGTGGGACTGCTCCAGCGCGCCCACAGCTACAAGGACAAAGTGGCCAAGGGCTTCGAACCCAACAACGGCCTTTTCTCCTATCCCGTGCTGATGGCGTCCGACATCCTGCTCTACCAGTCCGACCTGGTGCCGGTGGGCAAGGACCAGAAACAGCATATCGAAATCACCCGCGACCTCGCGATCAAGTTCAACGAACGCTACGGCGACGTCTTCACCGTCCCGGATTGCTTCATTCCCGAATCGGTGGCGGTAATCCCCGGCCTTGACGGACAGAAAATGTCCAAGAGCTACAACAACACGATTCCGATTTTCGGCAAGGAAAAAGCCATCCGCAAAATCGTGATGTCGATCGTCACCGACTCCAAGGGCCTGGATGACCCGAAAGATCCCGACACCTGCAACGTTGTGACGCTCTACAAGCTCTTCGCCAGCGAAGAGCAGGTCAATGAGATGAAAGAACGCTACCGTGCCGGCGGTTACGGTTACGGCCATGCCAAACAGGCGCTGTTCGAAGCGATGCAGGATTATTTCGCGCCGATGCGCAAGCGCCGCGAGGAGCTCCTCGCCAACATGGATTACGTGCACGAAATCCTGCGCAAAGGCGCCGCCCGCGCCGGAGCGGAAGCCGAAAAGACCATGGACAAAGTCCGCAAGGCCGTCGGCATCCGCTGACAGTCTCCCGTTCTATTACCCAAATCAGCCGCGAAGCATATGTCGCGGCTGATTTTTTATTTACCTCGATTTCGTCGATCAATCTTCATAACAGCATTACAAAAGAGGAGAAGCGGGTACGAATCCAAATCATTTTCCAGCACTGTCCGTATTTGCCGCAAATGCAAAAAATCACAATTTTTTTATTTGAGGTAATTGAATTATTTTGCGGTTATGTTATATTTCTCCATACAGAAAAAGTTTAAGAAAAACAAATTACACTGAATGGAGCGAACTTCCGATGTTTAAAAAAATCTGGTATCCGGAAATGATTCAAAATCATATCCTCTCCCGGAACGGCAAGGAGCCCCTGAACTCTTACTACTACGCCTCCAATTACCCCGATGTGTATGCGGCGGCAGAACGTATCTTCGGTTCGTGGGGCAGCGCCATCGAAGCCGCCGGGCTCGATTACAGCAAAATCAAAAAATACAAGACGTGGTCCAAGCAATCCGTCCTGGATGAGATCCGCCGCCTCCACAAGGAAGGCGAACCGATCTTTTCGCAGAACGCGCAGAACCACCACAAAGACCTCTACATGGCGTCGATCAAACGTTTCGGAAGCTGGGGCAAGGCGGTGCAGTCCGCCGGCATCAACTACCGCGACATCCGGTTGCGCCGCAGCATGACCAAGGAAGAAGTCAAAAAGAGCATTATAGAGCTTTACCGCAAAGGCGAAGACCTCGCGTACACCAACATGCGCGCCAACCACCAGTATCTGTTGGCCGCCGGTATGAAAAAGCTCGGCAACGGAAGCTGGTCCAGCGCACGCCGCCAATGCGGCATCCTTACCAATTACCGCCTGGAACAACAACGCAAGAATAAGAAAGGTTTGAAGAAAGCAAAATGAGCAGCGTCAAAAGCGATTTATATAAGAACGCCGGGGTCGATATCGACCTGGCCACCGATCTCCTGAAAAAAGTCAAAACCAAACTCGCCGCCACCCGGCGCCCCGAAATGCTCGCCCCCATCGGCGGCTTCGGCGGATTGTTCCAGCTCGATTTGAGCAAATACAAACAACCGGTCCTGGTTTCCAGCATCGACGGCGTCGGCACCAAGCTCATGGTCGCCGCCATGATGGAGAAATACGACACCATCGGACACGATATCGTCAACCATTGCGTCAACGATATTTCCGTTCAGGGGGCCGAACCGATCTACTTCCTCGACTACATCGGCATCGGCAAACTCCGCAGTCCCCTCTATGAACTGGTGCTCGGCGGCATCGCCGACGCCTGCAAGGCGGTCGGCTGCGCGGTGCTCGGCGGCGAAACCGCCGAAATGCCCGGCATGTACTCGGATGATTTCGACCTGGTCGGCGTCATCAACGGCATCGTCGAAAAGGACAAGCTGATCACCGGCGAAAAAATCGCCCCCGGCCACATCGCCATCGGCCTCGCCTCCAACGGCCTGCACACCAATGGCTACAGTCTCGCCCGCAAGGTGATCTTCGAACAGGCCGGACTTAAAGTCGATACTTATCTGGACGAACTCGGCGAAAC
>CALABZ010000147.1 GCA_937888615.1 uncultured Lentisphaeria bacterium
TTGTCTGTTCCGGCGATTTTCAAACAGCCCTCCGTGTTATCAAAAGAAATTCGCATGGTTGAAACTTTTCCAACATCTTACATTTCCTTTATCGCTTTATTCTTTTCAAAAGAATTCGACCTTTTATGCCGGAGTAAAGATCCTCTTTGCGATAGCGATTGAAAACGGTGAAACCGCCTTGTAATTCTTCCACTGATTTTTCCTCCGCATCAGCCGGAATCCGTGCCTGGTATTCAGGATAGGTTATTACTTCATTCAAGAATGAATTACCTACCCGGACACGTATGGTGTTAACTCCCGGTTTCAACAAGTTACCGATTTCAAAACGAAACGGAGGATACATCCTTGCGCCCGCGGTTTTGCCGTTTACGGAAACTTCCGCCGTATACTTTACATCTGTCAACTCAAGAATTTCGGTTCCAGTAACTTCAGTTAGTTCTATTTCTTTAGTATAGTCAAGATGACCGGCAAAAGCTTTAAAACCCCAGTCAGCCCAATCGGCCAGGCATTCCTTTCTGATTCCGCTGATAAATCCATTCGGGATTACCGGGTTGCCGAAAGACGTAGTCATCTGTTCCATATCAACCGAGATCAGCCAATCAGAACTTATATCCATTATCGTGCTTTCTTCCGGTAATGGTTCCGGCAGCAAAGCTTCCTGATTTGAATCAAAGACCAGCCAGAACGCCTCCCAGGCCTGAAAGCGGTAGGTGAACTTGGCAAAACCAGTTTTATCTTCAGTGCCGACAGGAGTTATTTCCCCTGTCTGACAGTTCCATAATTCCGCCCGCCCTTCGGCTCCGGCGATCCGAAGCGTGGCAAGATGTTCCTCCGGCGTATCGTTGACCAGATAGACAAAGCGTTTGCCGTCGATAATTCGACATTGGGAAAGCAGTTGAAAATTACCTTCTTCAAAAGTTACTGCGTGCGGCAGTCGGGAGACAATCGCTCCCGGCTCCGCGGAGCAGTCGATAAAAGAAGTCTCCCGACTCAGTTTGTCCATTAATTCACACATTTCACGATCATTGGCGCCATGGTCAGAAGACCAGGCGGGAAGGCTGCCAAGTGCATAAATTTTCACTCCGTTCCGGGCCGCGGTTAAAAGCTTTTTCGCCGTGGTCAGAGATAGCAGTTTCAAGGGCGGAAGAATAAGGGTGTCAAAAGAAAAATCGCCATAGTGACATTTCCCTTCACCAATCTCAAATGCATCGATGTAATGACGGTCCATCGCCAGGAAATCGATATTTGCATAGCGCAGTCGGGTCATCGTTTCCTGATAAACCCGGTCGATATGGATAATTTCATCGGCATGGGCGGAGTCATGAATGTAGGGCCGTTCGATCGGATGACGGGCTACCTCTCCCGGCTCATTATTGGCATAAACCTGATCTCCGAGCAACGGCCAGATTGAATCCATCGGACATAGAACGCCGATATGGACGTCAAGACGTCCGAGGTCATTGATATATGATGCCCGACGAATAAAGTCCGCCCACTGGTCAATGTGACACCAGTACGGATTTTCTTCAAACAAATCAGGTGGGTATGATGCAACATTCAAATTCGGATCAGTATTGATTCCCCCCGGCATAAATTGAGTTATGCCCCAGGCTATCATATTGTTGGCCATACGCTTGAGGTCGACTGAGTTGACATGAAATCCTGCTACAGCCATAGCTTCGCAGGAAAATCCTTTGCCTTCCAGTTCACAGATGGAACGGCATTCATGCATTTCATCCGGGCGGTGCCCCGTCAGGAACAAAGCATCGGTAGTCGGCATAGAAAATGACCGCTGAACATGAAAGAAGCTTCCCTCTTCAAGAGCCTGCGCATATAAATCATGTTCCCAGGTATGACAGAGATGGAACATGCCGCGCTCCGCACACCACTCGGTCATTGGATCAAATAAGGTTTCCGTATATAAATGTGTCACACAGTCCAACCAGTCCCAGCGGGCCTTGGCCCACAAACCCTCTGCATCTTCTTCATCCATCAAAGGCATATGCAAGCGGATATCGGTTCCTTTTTCCAGTTGGTATTTCTCGGACAGGTCATGGGACCAGACCAGCCGATAGCCATAACTGCCCTCAAGGTCGAAAAATACTCCGTTCATGACATTGCCGAAATATTTCCCGACCCGCTTGTCATAAATATCATGCTCGACTTCCCGCCAGCGTTCAAATGTTCTCCGGTCCAGACAATCAGCCGACGAGTGTCCAGAAATCTCCTTGAAATAGGTAGAATAACTGAAAATTCGCCATATCCCGGCTGGTGGAGTCCAACAAAATGCATCTCCTTCTCCGATTATTTGCAGGGTGGAACTCAAAATCCGTTTATTGTCGTCAAGCTGTGCTGCCACTGTAAACAAAGATTCCGGCAATTCCGCGGAACTGTCAATATCGCGCTTTTCCCAGTATAACGATTGACGGCGCATTTCAGGGTATTTTTCGAGAATACGGTTATCCGGAAAACACGGATCCCCCGCGGTGTAACTCATGTGCGTGCCATTTTTTTCACAAACCTTGAGGCAATCCTCGAATAAATCCAGCCAGCCGCTGCTCATCCAGAATTCCTGCGGAATACGCCGCCAGATTCGACAGTGCGCAAATCCCGGGTTCAGTCCTTTTTGAGAAATTTCCCGTGTCACGTATTCAAAGCGCTTCCGTTTGAACCCTCCGTTCCAATACCAGAATACATACGGAGCATAGCACTGATCCGGATGATTAAAATGCATTTGGGGATCATTATGCATTCCCAATGATTCAAAAGCCCCGGCCCGAGCCGAGAATTTTTGGTTACTACGATCCACCGGAGCTGGACTTTCAATCTTTTTTTGTTTTTTACCGGCCATACAAAGTAAATACCCTTTTTACATAATAATTTAAACGGCCTGCGGCCGTTTATGACTAGCGTTTCAATAAAACCTTACGCTCATATTGGCGGATATCGTTCATAAATTCATCGTAAACTGGAACGTCGTTCCGAACACAATACATTTGCCAGACAGCGTTCCATGGCAATTCTCTGGCAGCTTCCTGGCTCGCAAGGCGACCAGTAAAGTCAAACGTTTTTTCGTGGCCATTAATTTGATCATAAGGTTCCAACAAGGCAATCAGCAGTGATTTCCGCAAATTACGAGCGCCAATAACCCAGGCTGCAACGCGGTTAATGCTGGCATCAAAATAATCCAGACACAATGCCAGCCTTTCATTACAACCACAACGTATCACTTCCCGTCCAATCGCGGTCAGTTCATCGTTCAGTACAATCACATGATCGCTATCCCAGCGAACTCCGCGGCTGACATGGAGCAGTATTTTTCCTCCCAAGGCGAGAATTG
>CALABZ010000148.1 GCA_937888615.1 uncultured Lentisphaeria bacterium
AGAAACAACAGTATGAGAGCTATGCCGAACTGCGCGACGGCGTCAAGGGGCGTTTTAGAAACACCGTCCGCAATGACTTCTGTCCCTCCAAACCGGAAGTCCGCGACTTTATCGCCGCCTATTTCAGCGAAGTGAACGACATTTTCAAATCGCCTTATATCCATGTGGGCGGCGATGAAGTCTGGAACATCGGATTCTGTCCGCTGTGCCGTGATCGGGCGGCGACCTTCGCCGGGGAACAGCAGATTTATCTGGATCATTTCGCCTGGATACACAGCCTGGTCAGCGGTAAATTCGGCAAACGCATGATGCTGTGGGATGATATGTTCGAATATTACCCGGATGCCCTTACCGGGATGCCGCGCGACGTGATTATGGTGAATTGGCAGTACCAGCCGAACGTCACCTCATTCCGGGGGCATTTCACGAACCTTGAAAGCATTGATATGCTGGACCGCTATGAAAAACTCGGTTTCGAATACCTGATCGCTCCGGCCGATTATCATTGGAGCAACGCGGAATCCTTCACCGCCTACACCGGCGACCGCAAGCCGCTCGGCGGATTGGTGACCACCTGGGAAAAAGCGGTTTCATTCCTGTATAAATCCTTTCCTTTCATTGCCGCATCCGGCCAGCTCTGGGGCGGCGGCGCGGCGAACGGGGGCGAGGCCATGGCGACGGGGGTTGATCAGATTTTCGGCGAAACGGACGAGTTGTTCAAGCAGGCCGTATCCCAGTTTGCCGCCGCCATGCCGCGGACTGCGGTCAACACCGTGCTGCTGAATTCCATGTCGAACGAGGGACCCGATTATTTGGTGTTGGAAAGCTGCCGTACCCTCCATTCGCTCTTGTGCAAGTACCGGGGAACATTCGGGAGTCCGATGGCTGAACGGGTTCTCGAGGATATGATTGATGATACGGCCATTCAGATTCTGAGTATGCGTTGCCGCAATGCCTGCTGGCGTTTGCGCAAAGGGTTCGACGGCGAATCGCTTTCCGTCCTGGCGGATGAATTGGAACAGCTTGCCGCGAAACGGATTGTGCTTTGCCGGAAATACCGGGACGATAAGTTCGCCGAACTTTTCGTTCAATACTTCGACGCCTGGCGCCGGACGTTGCTGGACTATCAGGTTATGTTTGAAAAATCGGGTATTCTGACCTGCGAATTCTGTTTGCCGGATGCGTTCAGTGCGGAACGTATCAGCGTTGAAATCAAGGTCGGCGGCGAATATTTAAAGGTGGGAGAAGGTGTTTTCAAAGGGACGTTTGACGCTTTGTTCGAGCAGAATTTCTTCATTCCCGCCGATGCGGAGATTGAGAGGGTCCGAATTTGTGCGTCCGGGTTTGCGGGACAGGGGATATGCCATGTGTCGGCGGACAATGCCCGGGGAAAATTTGTTCCGGACGGAGTCCTCGGGACTTTCGGCATTGTGGAGCACCCGGAATTCGTTCTGATGCCGGATGTCACCCGTTGCTGGCTGGGGTCGCAGTGCACGATTGATGCGTTCCGGGACCGTAATCTGGCGGATCTGGTCAACGGCATCGAAATATCGATGAAAAAAAAGCTTTCATAATTATTTCGGGCTTGGACGGTTACAGGATATTTGCATAAATTTCCGTTTTTATCTTCATTTTGTATTTGCAAAGTGCCAAGCCCATACTACATTAAGACTCAGAGTTCCAAGAGGGAACTGCATGGTATAAATTCTAGCATGAAAGGGCTAAAAAATGATCAATGGTGTAACTGGAATCGTATTGGTAAACGTTGAACGTCCAATGTTGAAGGAGGTTATCAGCCGTATTATGCAGCTCGAAGGAGTCAGCGAAGTCTACACCGTCGCCGGTGAATATGACCTGGTGGCGATGGTAAGAGCGCATGACAATCGCGAGTTGGCCGATGTGGTGGCCAATAAAATGATGCGGGATATTTCCGGCATTACCCACACCCGGACATTGATATCCCTCGACGTTGACTCCAAGTTCGACCTGACCCCGGCTTTCAACAGCAAGTAAGTCCGCTCGGATCAGTGTCAAAACAAGGCGCTTCGGGCTAAGCCGCGAAGCGCCTTCTGTATTCAATGGAGAGTTTCTATGCGCTTGAAATTCATACTGTTGCTGCTGGGAATGGCGCTGGCGGTTTCCGCCGATTATGAATTTAAGAATTTTCTCGACCATCAACGCAGCGACCTGTGGAGCTTGAATCAGCCGCGTTTTTCCGTCTTCTTCAGGAAGGGTGCTCCTTTTTATTCGAACGACACGGCGCGACATGAACTCCGTTATGCTCTGAGCAACCGGCGCGGTGTTCTCCGCTTTGACGGAATGGTGGTTTATGAGGCCCTGGCCGATTTCGAAAACGACACCCTGAACCGGATTACATTATCGATTTTCAGCCGAGGCGACGGCGGGCACTGGGACCAGGGGAACGTCACTTATTCCCTCGACAAGATCAATGCCGTGATGAAACAATATTACCCCGATGTTAAATCCGTTCCGGAGTTCTACAATATGACCGGACAGAAAATCAATGGATTGAACTGGAGCACCCCCGAGGGATTTTACCAGTTGAAGTGGAGCATGTCCGGTTCGAAGCGCGATTCGTATTGCGAATATTTCACTTTGATCATTGACAAAGATAAAATCCCGTCCCTGCGCGATTCCGCCCGGATTACAGTCGCCGATAAAAAAGACCTGCTCTCCAATATTCGAACCGACAAGAAAGGATACCGTTATCTTGAAGTTCCGATGGTTGACCAGGGGATGAAAGGTTACTGCGCTGTCGCCGTGCTGGAACGAATCCTGCGTTATTACGGTTCGGAGGTGGATCAGCATCAATTGGCGCAGTTGACGAATACCGGCGTCTATGGCACCACCCGCGACGACATGCTCGACGCCATCAAAAAAGCCGACAACCGCCTGGGCGTGAAAATGCGCGAATTGGACAGCGATGACAGCTTTTTTAAAATTTATGATTTCCTGAAAATGGTTGACGATTATAACCGGACCGCCAAAAAAGCCCGGCGTAAAACCATCAATCCGGACGATTTTAAAGTGGTCCAGGACAACTATTATTCCTATAATATCGTAAAATTAATGACGAAGATGGAGCCGGATATATTCGTACAGTCCCGTTGCCGGGATCGCAAGAAATTGAGCAAATTCATTGAGAACGTTAAGAAAAATATCGACACCGGAGTCCCCATCGGTTGGTGTGTTCTGCTGGGGTTGGTCCCGGAGAAACAGAAGAATCCCCAGCCGGGCGGTGGCCATATGCGGTTGATTATCGGCTACAGCGATGCCAATAAAGAAATCGTTTTCACCGACAGTTGGGGCGCAAAGCACGAATTCAAAACCATGAACTACGATGAGGCATGGGCCATGACCACCTGGCTGGGAGTCCTGGTGCCGCGGGCCAACAATAAATTATGAAAGATTACCAGCATGAGGAATTGATGCGCCGGGCGCTTGAACTGGCGGAAAAAGCCTGGGGGATGACCAGTCCGAATCCCATGGTCGGCGCTGTCGTCGTCAAAGGCGGCGAAATTGTCGGACGCGGGTATCACCACCGGGCAGGGGAACCTCATGCCGAGGTCAATGCTTTGCGCGATGCGGGATCGGCCGCGAATGACGCCGATATTTACGTGACCCTGGAACCATGCAGTACCAGCGGACGCACGCCGCCTTGTACCGAAGCGATCATGGCGGCGGGAATCCGCCGGGTTTTCGTCGGCGCTTCCGATCCGAATCCAGCCCATTCCGGCATGGGGATGCGGATACTTCGCGAGGCCGGGCTCGAAGTGACCGACAATGTTCTGTTGAAACCGTGCGAACGCTTGAACGAGGCTTTTTTTAAATGGATTTCGACCGGATTTCCGTTTGTACTGTTGAAAATGGCAATGACGCTGGATGGCAAAATCGCCACCGTCAACGGCCTGTCCCAATGGATCACC
>CALABZ010000149.1 GCA_937888615.1 uncultured Lentisphaeria bacterium
AGAAAAGACGGCGGCAAAAGAACTGGCATTGTATATCAAGAAGATTACCGGAGTGGAGACACCGGTCAAGCCGGATACAGTACCGGCCAAAGGCAAAGTCATCTATGTCGGTGATACCCGGGCCGCGCTTAATTTGGGAATTGACTCATCAAAACTCGGCAGCGATGAATGGGTTCTGAAAAGCATCGATAATGGACTGGTCATCAACGGCGGGCATCCCCGCGGCAATATCTATGGCGTTTATCATTATCTGGAGGACTTTCACGGGGTGCGTTTCTGGAACTATCGTGATGAAACCGTGCCGAAAACAGAGGCGATGCGCCTGATTGGAATAGACTACTCCGGCAAACCGGCGATGGAAGAACGCCAGGTCTATTCGCTTTATATCAAAGACAGTGGGAAATATGCAGCAAAACTTCGCGTCATGAGCGCCACGGAAGCATATTATGGACAGATCGATTGGAGTTCCCCCGACAATTTCGGCATGCAGAGTTTTATGGGGCCGCCGAACTTCATCCACTCTTTCGATAAATATTTCCCGGTGGAGAAGTATTATGATAAACACCCGGAATGGTTCACTCTGGTGAATGGCAAGCGGATCGGCGGCGGTATCAAAGGAAACTTGTGCCTCACCAATCCGGAACTTCGCCAGGAGTTTCTCAAAAAGCTGAAAGAATTCATCAAGATGGGACGGGAAGAGGCCAAGAAACATGGTGTGCCCTATCCGGTATTATATGATATTTCGCAAAATGATAACGGCGTGAAATGCGAATGCGCAAACTGCCGGGCCATAGCGAAAAAATACAAAGCTGAAAGCGGCGTTTACATTGAGTTTATAAACTGGCTGGCCGACAACGTCAAAGACGAATTCCCCGAAGTCATCATTAACACGGCGGCATATATCCACACGGAAAAACCGCCGGTCGGAATCGTCCCGCGTGACAACGTCAGCATTACTCTGGTCGATACGGTCAGCAATATACTGCTGCCGTATTCGCCGAAGGAAAACAAGTATTTTTACGAGACCCTGGCCGCATGGTCCAAAATCACCAAACATCTCCGTGTCTGGGTGTACGGCATAACCTACGCGAAGCCCAACGTTTTGCCGTTCCCAAGTGAATTCCAATACGGTAAAATCATCAAGACATTGATAAAGAACAACGTCAAAGGCACATTTTTCGAATATGAATCCGCTGTCCTGGGCGACAACTGGGACTATAAACTGTGGATGTGGTCCAAGTTGAATGAAAACCCCGACCTGGATGTCAACAGCTTGCTCAACGAGTACGCAAACGGATATTATGGCGCAGCCGGAAAATATTTCGTTCAATATCGTACTCTCCTCGCCGAAAAGGCGAAAGAAAAACGTACCTACGTACATAACTGGACGATTCCGGGCGCGTTGTCTTATCTTGACCTTGACACCTGCAAGAAGGCGTCAGCGCTGTTCGACTCCGGTGCGGAGGCACTGGAGGGGGACGAAACGATGCTTAAGCGTTGGAATTTCGCGCGCCTCGCGCTCGACCGTGCCATTCTGGCCCGCGCACTCTTTCTGAAGCGCGAGTATATTTTGAAGCACAACACACTCCAGGGCTATCCGTTCAACGCCAAGGAAATCGCCGCGCGAATCGACAAAACGATTCAAGAACAAAAGGAATTCCGCTCCGGAATGTTGTCGTATGTGTTCAAGCTGGCAATGCAGGATTATAATGAGGAAAAAGGCAAATATACCCGTGAAATTCCTGAAAAACAGTTGCGTCCCCCGGCAAAGTTCGCATATCTCGGCGACGGCGGCTACTTTGACATTCCGCTTGAAAGCGTATTCCGCTTCAAGAACATCGGAAAAATCGTCAAGGATGATTCGGCCGAAAGTGGAATTGCCATCGTAACCCCGCGCGAAAGCAGTCTCTGCTGGGGGCTCTACAGCCCGACCCATAGCCGCCACTGGCTCAAGGGGCATATCCTATGGAACAAACTTACCACGAAGTATCAATGGCTCAAACTCGGCACCGCAAAACTTGTCGATGACTGCTATCTGTATCTGTTGCCGTCCTGGATACTCCAGTTTCCGGCACGACTCGCATGCAACCCGATGAAGCCTGACGCCGAATACGAAATATGGATAAATGTCCGACTGGTCCCGGAAAACGAAACCTCCACACCTTCGTTTGCGATTGAACGCATGATCATCGTACCGAAGAAATAAAACAGTCGCTTAATGGACACGAACAGCGGTCGCCAACGTTCAATGTTTCGGTGACGGCCGGCTGCCTCCGACATCCATTCATCAGATTGACTGGCATTGCTTCATCTATTGTTTTTTCGATAGGAGCAATGCCGGTCTTCTTTTATTTCGTCGCGGCTTGATTTCGAAACGCGGATTATTTCAGAATATTTTTATTTTTTTTACTTTCCGGGGGTTGTGTTTTCTGCAAAATGCTGTATAATTTAAATGAACAGAAAACAGTTCACTCGGAAAGTAAACATGAAAAACAGTCAGGAAAATCGGACGGAACTGGTCAGGCGGGCTCTTATCAGCCTTATTATCGACTCCGGGATGAAGCCGGGAGATAAGCTGCCGCCGCAGGCCGCGCTCCGTCAACGCCTTGGCGTCGGGTCCGCCACCATCGCCAGCGCCATCAAGACGTTTGTCGATGACAATATCCTGGAAATCAAGCCGAACAATGGTGTTTTTCTTGCCAGCGACGATATTTCCGGATATATCGGACGGCGCATCGGAGTGGTCAATTTCCGTATTTCGAATTATCCGTCCGGCGCAATGCTGCAACAATGCCTGCGGGAGCAGTTTGTCGATCATGCCTGTTTGGAGATTCCTTTTATCCGCAATGTTCCGGACAGGACACTTTACGATTCGCTGTCGATGTACGGCGGGCTTTCCCGCGCCATTGAGAATGGAGGAGTCGACGGTTTGATCTCGACCGTTTCATTCGATTCCGGAGCCTGTGAATATTTAAAGAAATATAAAATTCCGGTCTGCTCCCTTGATACCGCGTTGTATCCATACGGTGCGGTGGTTTGCAGTAAATCCTATCATGAACTGGCCTGCAAGCTGGCGCTGGAGCGCGGTTTCAAGCGTCCGGCGATGATCGCCCTGGAAATACAGGTCAAAGGGGTGTTCCGCAAATGTTTTGCGAAATATTTCCCGTCGCTGGAGTCGGACTACTGCAAAATAATCGATCATAATCGGGGAAATGGAAGTCAAGACGAGTTTCAGCGGCTGATAACCGAGGCCATCTCGGAACTCTGGAACCGTCCGGCAGATGAGCGCCCCGACTGTTTGATCATCCCCGATGATATTATCGCTTCGGCGGTCTATATGTATCTCTGCGCGAGAACGTCGAAAATACCGCATTTCATATACGAACGCTGCGAACAATTGCCGTTTTTCATGCCCCCGGAAGTCATCGGCGATTATTTCTACCTGGATCACTCGGCAAAGGCAAAAGCCGCGGTTGAATTGCTTCTGGACATTATGAACGGAAAAAAGAAAATGAATGAACGCATAGATATCAAAATCAGGTTAATAACAAAGGAGGAACAGTTGAATGGAAATGGTCTTGATAAGATATTTAAACAAAACATTAAGGAGAATGTTTAAAATGAAAAGAACGTTAAAGTTGGTGTTCCGAAAATTCACACTTATAGAACTTCTGGTCGTTATAGCTATCATAGCCATTCTTGCGGCACTGCTGCTGCCGGCGCTGAGCAAGGCCCGCTTCAAAGCCCATATAGCCGCCTGCACGTCAAATTTAAAGAATATTGGTGCGATGATTCAAATGTACGCGGACAGTTCGAATGGCATAACACCGGATCAGGTCGTCGAAAGCGGGACGGGAGCCGACCGCGATTTAACCGCTACATGTTTTGTGCTTTTGGGCGCGAAAACCAGGGCGGGAGCAAACAGATGCGGTCAATCGGAACTGCTTTTTTCTTATATCAAAACCTCCAAACTTCTTTCTTGTCCCATGGCCAAAAAAGTAAATGAAGAATTCGAATCGGCATTTGAACGGGTAAAAACAGGAGAAGTCAATCGCGTGGATGACAAACGCTGTTCATACACATTTTCTTTTCCGCGTCATATATCCCGGAATCCGCAGGGCGCGTTGGTGTCGGATACCTGGATTTACAAAAACAACTATCACGGGGACTTGAGCCTCGGCACGGCATTTTGCGATGGGAGCGTCAGGCTTCGCAGGGACAACTACCTGGCCTTTAACAGCTACGGCTGCGGTCTCAGAAGTGTCCTCTGGATCATGGGCGTTTTGCTGGCTCCAAACTATGATGCGGTTTATCAGCACGGTACCTGGTCCGATGCCCGGCCGACTTGTTCTTACTCGGACTTGTGATGATCAATATGCATAAAAATAATTTCACTTTCACCGAATTAACCGTTATCGCATGTACCCTGGTGTTATTTTGCCTGCTTGCTGTTCCGACCATCGGAAGCATACGGCAACACGGCGAAAATGTCGAGTGCCTCGGCAAATTGCGGGTTCTGGGCGAAAATATTCTTGCCTACAGCGATGACTATGACCGCATTACGCCCGATTCATACTATGACCGGAAAAGTAAAGACAAAAGATGTCTGGTAAGCCGTCCATTGAACTACACCAGAATCGGAACCGTAAACCGTTTCGGGATCGCAATGATTGCCTATAATTACATGAATTCGCCTGAACCATTGATTTGTCCGGCGTCCGGAAAAGACGGTGAAGTTTTCGCAAAAGCATATAAAAAATGGCGGACGGCCCCCGAACCGTATAACAGTTCTTCACCGGCCGCGATGTCATATCCGATTACCTATCCACGCCGTATCGGAAAAGAAAATTTTGCGCTTGCCGCCGACAACTGGATCAACGGGAAACGATATCATATCGAAAAAGTTTATCACACCGTATTTGCAGACGGTTCGGCAAAAGCGAGGAGCGACGCCGATTATTTAGGCGGCAGGGCATCTTCCGAATCCCTGTTCGACCTCATATATATCATGGGCGGCGTGCTGGCTCCGGAACATGACATCATCAAGCAGCAGGACCATGGAAGTTACAAAAAGTACGCCAATACCTGCCTTTATCTCCAGAAGTCCGAATCCGCGGAGAAAAGCCACTGATATCAGGAAACCCCTTTAAACCGTGATGGATTTAAAAAATACAAACAAGGAACAGTCTTTTATGAGGAATTCGCGCACATCCATATTTTTATTTTTCATGATGGCCGGAATGATTTCGGCCTTCGGATCAAATAAAGATTTGAATAAAGATTTACTGGAATACCAGTTGCCGTCATATGGCGTCGGGCGCTGGCAATACCGTAATTTCGGCAATCACCGGGCTCTGGTCACGGTATCGCAGCCCGCCGGGGCGGTCAAAGTATTGATCCCGTGGCGGCGTCCCGACAAAGATCCCGAGAAAAAGGCTGTGCTTGTTTTTGATCCTCAAGGCAAAGAAGTCTTGAATTCAACGGTAATTCATTTTTCCAGAGATGCCGGAGAAGTAGTCTTCGAAGCCAAATCGGCAGGTGACTATGCCGTGTACTATATGCCTTTTACCATGGGAAACGGACTGTGGGATGACAACGGCACCTATATCCCGCCCAAAAACAAAGCCGATAAGCAATGGCTGGAAAGCCTGGTCCCGAAATCCTGTCCTTCGGCCGCGCTGAAAGGAATACAGGCGGTCGCCAAATTTCACCGTTTCGACCCGATGGAAATCGTTCCGACGGAAAAAGAGCTCAAACTTTTCAAAGAGAGATACGGCAATCCCGATTTCATGCTTTTCCCGGAAGACCGCCTCAGGCCGATCCGGATGCTTGAAACCATCCCGGTAAAATTCCTGCTGTCAGGCCCGGAACATGAATTTACCGGTCAGGCGCAGCCGGACGAGTACTATCCATTGCAAATCGGGGTCTGGGCTTCAGGCGCCAATCTGAAAAATCTGGATGTATCATGGAGCAATCTCTCAACCGCCGACGGCAAGAAAATCGCGGCAAAACAAATCACCTGCATCAATACCGAAGGCCGCGATATCAGGGGCAAATATTTCCGCAAGACTGTATCCGTCGATAAGGGCCGAGTACAACCCTTGTGGCTGATCATAAATGTTCCCGCCGACGCGAAGGGCGTATACCACGGTACGGTTGCGGTCAAAGCCGAGAATCTCAAAGAACAGCAGGTTGCCGTTACGTTAAAGGTGGACGGAGAACCCGTTCCGTTTCACGGAGTCGGAGACAGTTGGCGCATGTCGAGGCTGGCATGGCTCAATTCCGACATCGGTATAGACAATGATTCCCTGCCGCCGTTCAAACCCCTTGAGCTGAAGGATAATTCAATCGCATTGACCTTAAGCGAAGTCCGGTTCTCCCGGAACGGTCTGCCGGAACAGATCACAACCAATGGCCGGAATCTGCTGACGGCCCCGGTTTCCCTCCAGCTCATCAACGACGCTGGACACGAAATCAGCTTGCGGCCCGCCGGGACGAAAACGCTTCTGGAAACACCTGCCAGGGTGGAACGCGCCACCGATCTCGAAAGTGATGATTTCTCGGCAAACGTAAATTGCCTGACGGATCAGGACGGCATGCTGCAATATTCCGTAACCATAAAGACCGGGGACAAAAATATTTCCTTGAAAGATCTGTCCATTTTGCTGCCGGTTGACGCCGATGTTGCACGCTATGAAGCGGGATTCGGCGTTCGAGGCTGCGAACGCGAGAAAAATCGCAAAATACTCTGGAAATGGCCGAATAAAGCAAAATACTCAAACAACTTTTATTGGGCAGGGGATGTCAACTATGGCATACAGTTATGGCTTTCCAATAAAAATGACGACTGGATAAACCGGGGCTGCAATGTGGAGGCCTGGAATAACTCCGGAAAAGGAGGAGCCGAGGTTTACGAAAAGGATAATACGCTTTACATCCGGGCATTTACAGGAGCAGACATTCTCAAAAAGAACAGTGAATATCAATTCCGTTTCCGGCTGATGCTGACCCCCTCGAAGCCATTGAGCGCAACCCGTGACCGCTGGTTCAACCGCTACGCCGGCAAGAAAGCGAATATTCTCAATTATCTTCATGCGTATAACGGGAACAGCTATATAAATTTTCCGTTTATCGAGCCGGCGAGAAGACACGAAACCGTACAAAAAGCCCTGGATCGGCATGACCGATTCGAGAAGGGTTCACTGGAATACGATTTGCAGGGCAAATTATCCGCGGCATCCGGCGCTGTCACAACCGAGGTCCGATCGGATTTCACCTCTTCCCGACTGGAGGATCTCGTCCTCCCGCAGAACCAAACGCTCTGGAAGATCGAATACGCAAACGGTGCCGTTTTGCGCAGCATGTGGCGTGCCGATATGCATGCCTTCTGCCTGGTATTATTAAATACCAAAAAGCCGAGGCGAATTTTCCAGTTGCCGGGCATTTCTTTCAACAAAAACACCAAATACAAAATCTCCCTGGAATGGAGCGACAATAAATATGTCCTCAAAATAAACGGTAAACCAAGAGGAACATTCCCCGTCCCGGAAGAACTGCGCGGAACTGTGCCGAAGGCATTGTGCTACCCGACTTCGCTCTGGAGCATTGGAGAAGTTCGTATCGGTAACTTTGTCGATCGCGCCGGAAAAGCCGCAAAAATTTCCGGAAGCGTGGAAGTCTCCGATAATTTCGCGGAAATAGGCGGAAAAATAAAACATCTCCCGCAGAAAACACAAATCTATTATACGTTGCGCGAATTGACGAATTATACGCCTGAATTATGGGCGCTGCGCTCTCTGGGGGATGAGGTAATCGAACAGGGAAGCATGGAGATATACGCCCTGGGCAAAGTGTTCTTTAAAACCCCCGGCGGAGGCGATCCGTGGCTTCAGGAACACTTACGCGACGGCTATGTCCCGGCCTGGCGGAATCCGCTGGAAACCGGCTATACCGATGCCGCCATAAGCTTAAGACCGGCCAACCGGTTCCAGAATCTTTATCTTGAAGGGGTGAACTACTTAATGCGCAAAGACGGCATCACCGGCATTTATCTTGACGGAGTGGGATTCGGTCGGGACATAGCCCGGCGCCTGGTCCGGATAATGTATTCAAATGACCCGAATTTCCAGTTGGAACTGCATCTGGCGGACCCATGGCATCGGCCCGGTGAATCATTCCCTTCAAGTGCGATTCAGAAACACCTTGAGCACATACCATATATGAGACACCTATGGCTGGGCGAATATTTCAATTATTCCAGAAAACCGGATTATTTCATGACGGAGGTCTCCGGGCTGCCTTTTGGCATGATGAGCGAAATGCTGGATTCCGGCCCCGGCACTCCATTGTTCCGCGGCATGGTTTACGGAATGATCGGACGCCAGAACAAAGCCGCCCCCGCCATGTACAACCTTTGGGATGAATTCAATATCGCCAACGCCAAAATGTACGGATATTGGGACGCCGACACTCCGGTGAAATGCGCAAATCCTGAATTCAAAGTTTCGTCATACTCTCATTTTGGCGAAAAAGCGCTGATCGCCATTGGCCACTGGCCGGGTGAAGTCCCGCGAAACCGTTACGCGGTGGCGGGAAAACGCCGGAATAAAATTGTGATCGACGGCAATATCAATGGTGATGAATGGCAAAATTCAGCGCAACTTTCCGGTTTTGTCAATTACCTGAAGACCGGCCGGGCGTTATCTCCGACCCGTGTCTGGATAACCTATGACAATGAACGCCTGTATATTGCCTTCCGTTGCCTGGGCCAGAACGGCCATGCATTAAAGGCCGCCGCCAAGCAACGGGACGACCAGATATGGAACGACGATGCGATGGAATTCCTGATACAGCCGGACCCGAAGCAAAATGAAAAATTCTATCATTTCATCGGCAACAGTCAGGGGATTTTCTTCGATTCCTGTATTTACGACAAAAACTGGAACGGCGACTGGGAATACAAAGTATCCCGCGACAATACGTCCTGGAGCGGCGAACTTTCTGTTTCCTGGTCCGCGCTGGGGGTAGAAAACAACGATTTCACCGGATATAACATCGCCCTGAATGTACTGCGGGATATCGTCGGCGGAAAAGGGTTGACATATTCGACCTGGTCGCCGGCGAAACAGATACATGACACCAGTTCTTTCGGATTGATAAAATTCGAGCCGGAGACCCGCCTCGCCACGGCCGAAGAACGGTCCGCTTCGGAGGCTTCCCTGCAGATCGATTATGAAAAACTGGGCCTTGATCCGGCAAATCTGAAAGCTTATCTGCCCAAAATTGAAAATCTTCAGGAATACACCCCTGTGAATATTGCCGAACCGATAAAAATAACCCCCGGCACCGGGGCATTAATCATTGTTGAGACGTTTAAGAAAAAATAGGAAAGCACCATGCACCAACAGAATTTCAAATCCGATATGTTCCGGCCCCTGCTCTGTTTTCATACTGTTTGAATAAAGGAAAACAGCATGAATAAAATAATGACCAGACTCCCGTCCGGCGCCGTGCGTTTGTACGGCCCGCTCGGGAAAGCCCTCGACACCGTCGTTAAAAACAGGCTCAAAAAGATCGATTATACCCAGCTTGTCGATCCGTTCCGGTATCGGAATGAGGACGACGGGGGGTGGCGTTGCGAGTTTTGGGGCAAAAATGTACGCGCGGCAATCTTCGCCCAACGCGCGGTCCATGATCCCGAACTTGGCGAAATCCTGCGCACTACCGTTGGCGATATGATATCGACCCAGACGGCGGACGGACGCATAAGTTCTTATCCGCAGAACCGCCAGCTCTCCGGGTGGGATATCTGGGGGCGCAAATACGTGCTGGTCGCCATGCTCGAATATTATCGGGAGCTTGAGCCCACGCCAGAATTGCGCAACGCGATAATCCGCATGACCGACGATATTCTTGCCTCGGCCGGAAAAATCGAAAATCACGGGGAGCATTACGGCATGGCCGCAAGTTCCATTCTGCGCGCACTGCTCGGAGTCTATGAGATCAGCGGCGACAAGCGGCATCTCGACGCGGCGGAAAGACTGATAAATGTCGGGTGCTGCCACGTGCATAATATTTTCAACGCCCTGCGGATAGGCGCCTTGCCGTCCGAAATATCCAACGCCAAGGCCTATGAAATGACCAGTTGTTTTCAGGGCGCGGCCGCTTATTGCGAAAGTTATCCGCGGGAAGATTTGTCCGATGCGTTGTTCCAATATTACAAATCCGTCCGCGACCATGAAATATTGATTACCGGAACAGGCGGGCTCAAGGACGGCAGCGGCGAGTTCTGGTACGGCGGCAGAGAACGTCAGGTGCGCAAGGATTGCGGCGGGACTGGTGAGACCTGTATAACCGTGACATGGCTTGCCTATTGCGAGCAAATGCTGCGGTTGTTCGGCGAGGCGGGAATCGTTGATGAAATGGAACGCTCGTTGTACAATGCTCTCCTCGGCGCACTGGTGCCGGAGGGGGATAACTTCATCCACATCAATCCGTATTTGACCGGAGACAGGAGAAGGGCTTCGCGGGACCAGATGAGCATTTTTGCCGGCAAGCCGTTTCACGGGCACGACTGCTGCCGCGCGCAGGGACCGTATGGGTTCGGAATCGCTCCGCTTGTGGCCGTCATGCGCACGGAAAACGGTTTTGCGGTAAATCTTTACGAGAACATGAAGGCGGACGGAATTTTACGCATGGAGGGCGGTTATCCGGTCCATGACAAGGTGCGTATAATTGTGGAACGGGAAGGTTCGTTTGAGCTTGCCTTGCGTATTCCGTCCGGGTTCGCGTGCCGTGTCGACGGACAGGCCCGATCAGCCGGTTATGCGGTTCTTTCCCGTAACTGGAAAACTGGCGACGC